>CAZANC010000190.1:0-6988 GCA_964486495.1 uncultured Occallatibacter sp. | reverse complement strand
AACCCCGGCATCTCCTGCTCGGCAATGATGATTTCTTTGCGGCCCCAATCGGCCAGGCCCAGGTCTGCCACTTTGAATTCGGTTTCAAGCTTGCCGATTTTCGTTCCTTCCAGGGTTGCGGTTGCCATTCAAATCTCCTTTTATCGTCGTATCGTGATATGTTGATATGTAGCAGAATTCTCCAATGGCGTCAATCGTCAAAACGTTAAAGATTGTGGCCGACCCCAATCGGCTGCGTATCCTATTGCTTCTAAAGGGCGAGGAGCTTTCCGTGGCCGAGCTCCAGGAGATTTTGGGGATGGGCCAGAGCACCATCTCTACCCACCTTTCGCAGCTCAAGCAGGCGGAATTGGTAGAGGACCGTCGCACCGGCAAAAGCAATCTCTATCGCCTTTCCCCTGCCGCCCCTGCGGGGGGCAGCCCTTTGGACGAGATTCTCGACAAAGCGAAGAACGAGATCCCCGAGGCCGCTCCAGACCAGGCCGCCATGCGCCGCGTGCTGCGCAAGCGCCAGGATAAGACGCGAGCATTTTTTGACAGCGTGGCCGGCCGCCTGGGCAAGGACTACGTTCCCGGCAAATCGTGGAAGAGCCTGGCCGAGGCGCTGCTACGCCTGATGCCGCCGCTCGTTGTTGCCGATCTCGGTGCGGGCGAGGGTGCTTCCGCATTGCTGCTTGCTCAGCGGGCAAAGAAAGTGATCGCTGTTGACAGCTCAGCGCGGATGATCGAAGTGGGCCGCGAACAGGCTCTCCGCCACGGCGTGAAAAACGTCGACTACCGGCTCGGCGACATGGAAGAGATTCCCATTGGTGATGGCGAAGTCGATCTGGTGTTCTTCTCGCAATCGTTGCATCACGCCCTGCACCCCGTGCGCGCGCTGGCCGAGGCGGCGCGAATTCTCACTGCCGGCGGCCGCATCGTAATCCTCGATCTCGTTCGCCATCGCTTTGAGGAGGCGCGCGAGCTTTACGCCGACGAGTGGCTCGGCTTCGGCGAAGCGAATCTCGAATCCATGCTCCAGAACGCGGGCTTCGTCAACGTCGAAGCTACCGTCGTCGACAAGGAGCCGGAAACTCCACAGTTTCAAACGCTGCTGGTTGTGGCAGACAAGAAGAATTGAGACCGGGAAGCAAACATTCGCGACAATCCTTGCCGCGAGTGGCCGTGTTGATCCGCCGGGGCGTTCGTGAACAGCGGCACCATGAAACTTAAGCTGGGCATCCAGCGTCACCTGCAAATGAGGATTGTGCCGCACGTCTGATTCTTCTCTATCTGTTCGCGGAAAAATGGTATCATCGGGTTCGATCAGCGGAATCCCCGGACAACGGCTTAGAGACGAGCATCACGTCGTTCAGGCTCCATCCAAAGATCCAAGTCCCCCAAAAAGAAAATGGAGGTTCGACATGAGTAAGGTACTCAGGTTTTTGGGGCCCATGCGGAGCCCAGTGGTTGTTTTCTGCGCACTCTTGACATTGGGTGCGGCGGCCTTTGGCGTGTCCTCGAAGAAAGGCTCCGCACAGTCCTCGAAGGGATCGGCGTCGAGTTCTACCACACCGCCGGGAGGTAACGCCAGCACCGCGAATCCAGAAGGATTTGCCATCGAGTCGGAGATGCTGACCTACACCGCGATGGACTCCGAAGCCACTGCACTCAGCTGCGGCATCGGACGCAACGTGGGCGCAGCCGACTCCGGTTGCAACCCGCAGGCAATCTCCGGGCCGCCGGTAGGCGTGGTCGTCATCGCAGGGGATTCGAGCGCGCTCTCTGAATTCCAGCTCTGGCGCACGGACGTTTCCACCATGGACATGCTCACCCTGCGCGCCAATCATTATTGCGCTCCAGGTGCGGGAACAAGAGCAGCCACGACTCTGGGCGGCACGATTATGTCGATGTTCCCGGAGAGCCAGGCAGCTGAATTCGCGGCATCGCTGCTCAGCGCAACCGCGGAAACAAAACCACTGGAAGGTAACATTCTGGATCAAACGCTTGTCGACGACGTGGCAGGCCACCTGAGAGCACTGGGGATCGATGTCGTGATCCCGGACAACTATATGCCGTATTCGCTGACCGCGATCGACGCGAATCACTCCCCGTTTCTGAATAAGTATGTTGCGCTCATTAAATCGCGCGACTGCGTTGCTCCGAAGGGAAATGCCGACGCGGCACCGGCCGCCGAACCTGGTGCAGCAGGGACTGGAGAAGCAGACGCGCACGCGGAGGCCGACAAGCACGCAATTACCGCGGCAATCGATAGCTTCCTGAAATCGCTCACCGAGCCCGATATTTTTGACGTGCCCCAGCCACCGGCGGGCGCGCCTCCCCAAGCACAGGCGGCGGTGATCTCGCATCTCAGTGCGGTACTCAGAGCCGACGGCCTGGCGCAGGAACTTGACGCGGCTTCGCCCGACGCTCGCTCCGGAGCAAACGGCGTCTGGTATGTGCTCTCGCTTAAAGCGCTCGAATCCGGCGGAACTCTGCTGAAGTCAGGAAACGGCATAACGGGCACAAAAACAAGTTACAGCGGCGGGGCAGTGGGAACCTACGCGCTCTTCCATCTGAATGGAAATATCGCGTGCTCTGGAGTCTTCTTCAACTATGAGCCGCCAACACTAACCAGCAAGATTCCAGACCTGCTCAAGACCCCAGATCTGGCGGGAGGAAAACTGGCCGGCGGCTGCCACTAGGAACAACTACGGTTCCTTTGGAGTCGACCGAACAAACCGGACTTGCTGAAAGAGGGCGGGCATTTTGCTCGCCCTCTTTCTTTTTGCGATCGGCGGGCGGACTCTCCTCACTCCTGACGCTTCGCGGTTACTTCCTGGCGCGGTTACTTCCTGGATTGACCACCGCTGAATCGAATCCGTTCTGATTCGATCTAAAATGGTTGCAACCTGCATTCGAAAGAGCGGAATCGATGGCAAACTCTCGAAAGGCCGCGCGAGCAACGGAAGCGGCAAAGCCCGCGCGCATGAATCGCATGCAACGCGCTCTCATTCTGAAGGCGCTCGCCGATCCGCGGCGTTTCGAGCTCCTGCAGCACATCGCCAAGGCCGGCTGCCCGCTCGGCTGCTCCCAGGCTCTCACCGCGTTACCCATCTCCGCCGCCACGCTCTCCCACCACATCAAGGAGCTGGAAACGGCCGGGCTCATCGCAGTGCGCCGCGAGGGCAAATTCCACTATCTCTCTCTGCGCGCTGGGGTTCTCGCTTCCCTGGCTGCCGGTTTGGCCGCCCTCGAACCAGCGGCCAGCAACGGCCGCTAAAGCCGCGCAAGAACATTTCCACAAACCTTCTGAATCCATTCTTGCGCCCCCTGAATCAATTCGACAGTTATCGAAATGTCGAATCGATGGCGTTTCGGTGAGGGAGCAGACAAATGACGAATCTTCAAGGCAAAGTGGCGCTGGTTACCGGCGCATCCAAAGGAATCGGAGCAGCCATCGCCCGCGAGTTGGCGGCGCGCGGCGCGGCTGTGGCAGTCAACTACTCGGGCAGCAAGGCGGGCGCTGAAAAGGTCGTCGCTGAGATTGAAGCCGCCGGCGGCAGGGCCGTCGCCTTTCAAGCCGACCTCTCGAATCCCGACTCGGTGGGTCCGTTTGTAAAGGCCGTAGCCAAGCAGCTTGGCCCCATCGACATTCTGGTCAACAACGCCGGCATTTACGAGTTCGGTCCGCTTGATCAGATCACGCCTCAGCACTTCCACAAGCAGTTCGACCTCAACGTTCTCGGCTTGCTTCTGACCACCAAAGCTGCCGTCGAGCAATTCAATCCTGCCGGCGGAAGCATCATCAACATTGGCTCGGTTGTGGCCTCGGGATTCGCGAATGCCGCGGTTTACAGCGCTACCAAAGGCGCAGTCAACACCATCACCAGCTCGCTTGCCAAGGAGCTCGGCCCCAAAAAGATTCGCGTCAATGCTCTCAATCCGGGTCTGATCGAAACCGAAGGCACGCACAGTGCAGGCTTCATTGGCAGCGAATTTCAAAAGCAAGCTGCCGCTGATACGCCGCTTGGCCGCATCGGCCAACCGCGAGACATCGCCGAGGTCGCGGCTTTCCTGGCCTCAGAGGATTCCGGTTGGCTCAGCGGTCAGACCGTCTATGCCTCCGGCGGCTATACCGGCTGAAGATCTGTACTGCTACGCGCGCACTGTCCACCGATGCGGGCATGAGATTCGATCGCTCAGGCTCGCTCAGCTTTCAGCAACTGTTTCTTGCGGTCGATTCTGCTTTGAGCAACTGCCGCTTGCGCTCTACGCCCCAGCGGTAGCCGGTGAGCGAGCCATCCGCGCCCACGACGCGATGGCACGGCACCAGCAGCGCCACGCGATTCGTAGCGCAAGCCCGAGCCACGGCGCGCGTGGCTTTGGGATCGCCCAACTCGCGCGCCAACTGCGAGTAGCTGCGCGTTTCGCCCCGCGGAATCTGACGAAGCGCCTGCCACACGCGAAGTTGAAAGACTGTCCCGCGCAAGTCGAGGGCATCTGTTCGGCCCCGGTTTACTGTCAGGTCATTCCCATCGCGCACGCTTTGGAGCGCCGTCTCCACCAGCCGTGAGAGCGACTGATCGCGGCGCAGCCCGGCCGCGGGAAACTCGCTTCGCAGGTTCGCCTCGGCCTCTGCCTTGCTGGCCGCCAGCGAGAGCCAGCATAATCCCCTCCTCGTCGCTCCTACAACCATCCAGCCAAACGGCGTGCGCGCTGAGGCAAATCCTATCTGCTCGCCTTTGCCGCCCTGGGCAAACCGCGCAGGCGTCATGCCCAACTGGTTTCCTTCGTAGGCGCGGCTCGACGAGCCGAACCCCGCGGTGTAGATGGCATCGGTCACGCTTTCGCCCTGCTTCAGCGCGCCGCGCAACCGTCCCGCGCGCATCGCGCGTTGATATTGCAGCGGGCTCACACCCATCTCGCGCTTGAAGAGGCGCTGCACGGTGAACGGACTTAAACCAGCGACGCGCCCCAACTCTTCGAGACGCACTGGCCGGTCAAGGTGCGCCTCGATATACGCACGAATCTCATCCAAAGGCCCGCTCCATGCAATGGTGGGACGGCAGCGCTGGCACGGGCGAAAGCCGGCGGCCTGCGCGGCGGCGACCGTCCGGAAGAAGCGTACGTTTGCGCGCAGCGGCCTGCGGCTTGCGCAGCTCGGCCGGCAGAACACGCCCGTGGTCGTCACGCCGTAGAGGAAGCGAGCCTGCGGATCGCGGGCCGCGAGCTGTTTCCAGGCAGCATCGGAATCGAGGGTCGAGGCTGGGACTCTGCGTGAGTTTGTGAACGGAGTCATCGTCAATCCGTCGCCGGCGAAGACATTGCCGACCAAATCTTTGCGAGAACTGATGGGTGCGATTTGCGGATTGCTCCTCATGAACCTCATCGTCGCCGATCAGCGCCGCAGCCGCACTCCGATTCTTGCTTGCAATTCATTTTCCCTGCTACGTCTTGCCTTGGCCCTCATCAACTCGAAGCATCGCCTCCGCCCGCGCCAGATCCTCCTCCGTATCCACGCCAATCGTGTCTCTCGGCGCCTCCGCCACATAGATGGCAATTCCATTTTCAAGCAGACGCAACTGCTCGAGACGCTCGAGCTTTTCAAGCGGCGAGGGTGGCAGCGTGGCAAACCGCTCCAGCGCGGCCTTGCGATAGGCATAGATGCCGAGATGCTTGCGATAACCGGCGAAGCCCGTAGCGTCGCGGTCAAAGGGGATGGTCGCGCGTGAAAAATAAAGCGCGCGTCCGTCGAGCGCCGTGACTACCTTCACCGCGTTCGGATTGGTGAACTCGTGCGGAGGGCAGCGCACCGCCAACGTGGAGACCTCAACCTCAGGCCGCGCGAAGAGTTCGAGCAGCGGCGGAAAGAAATCGGGCGTGAGGGTCGGCTCGTCGCCTTGAATATTGACGTAGATGTCGGCGGCGAGCTGGCGGGCGACATCCCTCACCCTGTCCGATCCACTGGGGCAACTGGGCGAGGTCATCACGACCGGAATTGACCGCGCGCGGCAAGCCTCCGCCACTTCGTCCGCATCGGTGGCGACAACCACCGGATCCATCAGGCCGCTGGCACTGGCCGCGCGCCACACCCACTCGACCATCGGTCGCCCGGCGATCGGGCGCAGCACCTTGCGCGGCATGCGCGTGGAACCAAGCCGCGCGGGAATCACGGCCGCAATGCGGAGGGGGCTCATGGAGACGAGTGTACCGAAAGCAGGGACCGAGGGAACAAGGGAACAAGGGACCGAAAAAACAGGGCGGAGGGAATAGGGAGTGGGAACGGTGCGCAGCGCGGGCCGGAGGCCCACGCTCCAGCCGGTCAGGAGACCGGGGCTACACCTGGGGGCTGTGCTATCCCAGGTCCCCAAATGCGAGGGACCTGGGGCATCCGGCGAATCGTGCAGAGGAATTGTTGCAGGAAGAGCGGGTGCGCTTTGTTTGACCTGCTATTCTCGCCCCCTTATCATCGAATTTGGCGCTGCTGCGAGTTGACCGGCCAGCGCTCCCTCCGGCGGAGTAGCTCAGTTGGTTAGAGCGTGGGATTCATAACCCCAAGGTCGGCAGTTCGATCCTGCCCTCCGCCACCAGCCTTCGCCAGCTTGCAGCGGGCTACGGCTCGGCAAGCCCGTTCTCTACCGGACAAAAACGATCGGGAAAGACCCGGGCGAAGGCTGTCGCGCCGGAGCGTTTTGCGGAGGCGGACCCAGATTGGAGCAGCCGCTCGCTTTTCGCTCACACAGGTGAAGTGCTGACAAGCAGAGCACGATCCTTCGCTTCACTCAGGATTTCGCCTCAAGGCTCGCGTCGCTTGCGCTCCTCACGCCTTGCGCGTGGCGCATGTCGCGCTGTCGGCAACGGCCCCAACAATCAATGCCGACTCCGGTTCATTTCTTACTCGGCGATTGCTGACTGCTCTGCGCGCAGTGATTGCAGAACTCGCCAGTCACACCCTTTCCTTCTTCAACTGTGAAGATGCGGTCCACCGATCCGATCTTGAGTTGTT
>CAZANC010000189.1:5862-6992 GCA_964486495.1 uncultured Occallatibacter sp. | reverse complement strand
TCGGACGATTCCGACGAGGCCGACGACACCTACGACCAGACCGAACAGCAGGAACTTCAGGGCGTTCTTGACGCCAACGGTCAACTTACGGTCACGCTGCCCACTCGGGTTGATGGCAAGCACACCGACCAGGACTACCGCATCGAGGCACGCGTAACGGACGTTGCTAATCGTGAGGTCGCGGGCCACTCCACCGTGTTAGCCACCTACGGCTCGTTCCGCGTAAGCGTGGAACCCACGAACTACGTTGTCCAGGCCGGCCAGCCGGTACGCGTCAAAGTGACGGCGCAGGATTACGACAACAAACCGGTGCAGACCCAGGTTCACATCGCGGCTGCGCTTGAGAAATGGGATTCCGTAACCCACGAGCGCACGGACACCGCTGTCGCAAACAAGGATGCCACGACCGGCGCCGACGGAACGGTTGTGGTCGATCTGCCGATCACTAGCAGCGGCGACTTCGAGGTGAAGGCCACCGCCCAGACGCCGGAAAGCCGCACCGTCGAAGATTCCACCTATGTCTGGGTCTGGAACGGCGCGGGCACGTGGTATCAGTCCAACGCGCAGGCGCAAATTGTCGCCGACAAGAAATCCTACAGCGTTGGCGATACAGCACACCTGTTGCTGGTCACAGGCTTAGCCGAATCCTGGGCCGTGGTGACGACCGAGGGCGACAGCGTGCAGTCACGGCAACTCATCCACTTGACCGGCGCGAGCGCCGCCTTTGATGTTCCGATCACGCAGAAGGCCCAGCCCAACCTCATCGTCACCGCTGTCATTGTCCACGACGATCAGTTGATGACGGCGCAGAAGAGTCTCAAGGTCCCGCTTGCCGAGCGCACGCTCACCATTACGGCCACACCGAACAAGAGCCAATACGAGCCTGAAGAAGCAGCCAGCTTTGACGTGCTTGCGGTCGATTCCGCGGGCAAGCCGGTCCAGACCGACCTGAGCTTTGGCGTCGTCGATGAGGCTCTCTACTCCGTGCGGCCCGATACGACGCCCGACATTGTCGGCTCGTTTTATCCGCAGCGATATGTCTACCTCGAGCCGCAGACCTCCTTTGATTTCTTCTTCTCCGGACAGGCAGGCACCAAGAGCCCGCTGCTGGCTGACTTGGCCAACGGCCT
>CAZANC010000189.1:0-5762 GCA_964486495.1 uncultured Occallatibacter sp. | reverse complement strand
TCTCCGGACAGGCAGGCACCAAGAGCCCGCTGCTGGCTGACTTGGCCAACGGCCTCTACCATCCGCGCATGGCGCAGGTAAAGCCGGGCTCTGACCTGGTCGTTCCCAAGGTGCGCAAAGCCTTTCCCGATACGGCCTACTGGAACCCGAGCGTGCACACTGGCGCCGACGGCCACGCGCGCGTCGCCTTCAACTTCCCTGACGCCCTGACCACATGGCGCACCACCATCCGCGCCATGACCGACGACGGCAAAGCCGGCGGCGTTGTCACGCGTGTGCTTGTGCGCAAGAACCTCATCGTGCGCCTTGCCTCGCCGCGCTTCTTCCGCCAGGGCGATGAAACGGTGTTGCGCGTCATCGCGCACAATTATTTGGCGACGGCCAAAGACGTAACCTTTGCTCTCGATGTGAGCGGCGTAGACGTGCTCAGCGGCCAGTCGCAGAAAGTCACCGTCCCCGCCAATGCCGAGAGCTATGTGGATTGGCGAGTGAAGGCGCGAGTCATCGGCAACGCCGTTCTCACCGCCAAAGCGCTCACCAACGAGGAATCGGACGCGCTCGAAATGACGCTGCCGATTCTGCCATTCGGCGTCCAGCAGAGTACCGTCGGCTCGGGCGTCGTTTTCTCGGGCGCGGGACAGAACCAGTGGTCGTTCAGCTATCCGGCCACATCGGATCGGGGTTCGCGCTCGCTCACTGTCACCGTTTCCCCATCCGTCGCTGGAACCGTCTTCGATGCGCTCGACTACCTCACCAGCTATCCATGGGGTTGCACCGAGCAAACCATGTCGAGCTTCCTGCCCGACCTGATTGTTGCCCAGGCCATCGATAAGCTGCATATCAAGTCTCCTATCGATCGCAAAACGCTGAACGACGAGGTCAGCGCCGGACTCGAGCGGCTCTCGAGCTATCAGCACGACGATGGCGGTTGGGGCTGGTGGCAGGACGATCCTAGCCTCGTCTTCATGACCGCCTACGTAGTGAGCGGCTTAGGCCAGGCCAAACAGGCCGGCTACACGATCGACGATGACCGGCTCAACAACGCGCGCAACTGGCTGGTGAAGACGCTGGCCGCGCATCCCGACATGATCCCCGACCTGCGCGCCTACACCGTTTTCGCATTAGCCACTACGGGCGGCGCGCCAAAAGACGCGCTCGACAAAGCGTGGGACAGCAAGGACAAACTCAGTGACGAGGGGCTTGCGCTGACCGGGCTCGCTTTTGATGCGGCGGGCGATGCAAGAGCGCACCAAGCTGCGGTACTTCTCGAAAAGAAGTCCCACGTGACCGACGTCGATGCCTACTGGGAGGGCAACTACGACGGCATGATGGATTTCTGGGATGACACTTCTCCGGAAACCACAGCGTTCGCGCTGAAGCTGCTGATCCGCCAGGATCGCTCCAGCGGGCTGATGCCCAAAGCCGCGAGCTGGCTCGCTGGACGCCGCGATGGTGATTACTGGTATTCGACAAAGCAGACGTCGATGGTGATCCAGGGGCTTACCGATTACCTCGCCCTGAGCGGCGAGCTCGCCAACACCTCCGACGTCGAGGTTCTCGTGAATGGCGCAAGCGTAGGCAAACGCCACTTTGGTCCCGACGACGCCTTCACTGCGCCCTGGCAGATTAAGGTTCCCGCGCCGCAAGCCGCGAGTGGCGGCCAGGTCACCATCCGCAAGAGCGGTAACGGCATTACCTACTGGTCCGCTGCGAACAGTTGGTACTCCGCCGATCGCAAATCGTTCCAGCAGGGTCAGCTTGCGCTCAACATTACGCGCGACTATTACCTGCTGCAGAAGCGGCAGGACAAGCCAACCGACCCCATCACCTACGATCTGGTTCCGCTCAAAGGCCCCGTCCATATTGGCGACATCATTGCCGTCAGGCTGGCTCTCAATGGAACCGATTGGAAGTACCTGCAGGCGCAGGATCCCATTCCGGCCGGCACGGAGTTTCTCTCGGACCCCGGGCTCTATACGCTGAACAACAAGCCCGATTGGTGGGCCAACTATTTTTCGCGCAAGGAGTTCCACGACGACCGCGCCGCGTTTTTCAACACCGATTTCCCGATGCGGATTGCTTACGTCTACCTGCTCAAGGTCGACAACTCCGGTCTCTTCCAGATCAGCCCCGCGCAGGCCGGACCCATGTACCAATCGAACGTCCAGACCACCACCGATCCCGCAACGCTGGAGGTGCAGCCATGAGCGATGTTGCAGCCACCAACCCTTTGAACGATCTGTTTCACCGCCTCCGCCTGAGCCTCGCGTGGGTTGCGGCCCAGTTCTGGGCCACGCTCCTGCTCATTTTTGCTGGCGCAGCCTGGACGCGCCTGCCCGATCGTTATGCGTGGCAAGTGGGGCTCTCTTTGTTCGTCCCGCTCGTGCTGCTTGCCGGGGTTTTGGCCCTCGAGGCCGGAACCATACGCAAGCTCTTCCATGATGAGCAAAGTCGCGTGCGCTTTGTCATTGGAGTGCTCACGCTTTTGGTCTGGGCCGCGATCGTTTGGGCCGCGTGGGCGCTCTTGGATTGGTGCAGCGATCAGATTCCCGACTGGGCCGGCTATCTGAACTCGCGCGCCTCGGCTCACACGCGCGCCACGCTCTTCACCTACGACCACATTCAAACCTGGCTTACGTTCCTTGTTTGGGTCATTCGCTGGATCGCCTTGCCGGCGAAGGTGCTTCCATATGCCATGTCCTCGGCGCAATGGGGCTGGCGGTTGCCATGGCGAAAAATCATCCGCTTATTGTTGAACTGGCGCTGGTGGTTGGCGGTAATCATCGCAGCTCTCTTGGCTGTCGAGTGGCCCAGCCATTTCTTCACCGGCGAGCCGTATGGGACCGTGACCCATCAGGTCTGGTCCGTCATCCTCAAGCTCGTGGGGACTTACTTGCTGACGGTTGTTTCTTGGGTTCTTCTTCTGGCGTGGTGCGCCGTGTTGTTGAGCCGTGGTGCGCGCGCCGCTGAGAAGCCTGCAGACGATTCGCTCGTGCCCGCTCCGGTGGGCGCAGGCCCGCTCGGCGAAGATTCCGTCAAGCTACCGCTGCCCGAGGGTGACGACGACTCCGGTGGGAACGCCTGACCTGAGCCACTCGAGCACCTGTGCGCGCCCATAGCGTGCAAGCAGATGCCCGGCGTACCACTCGGCTGAGCGGTGCGCGGCCGCAGATTCTGTCTCGGTTGCCGCGTGCGCCAACGCATCGTCGTCTTCGTTGGGAGTAATCAAGGGCGTGGCTGCTGACTTAGCCGAGCGCGCCAAACCCGCCCCGCCGTTCGCCTCGCTCCAAACTTCCACCAGCCCTTCCCGTAACCAAAGCGGCGCGCGCGGTCCTGCCTGCTGCTCCACCAACGCATGCAGAAACTCATGGCGCATCGTATTCGCCAAAAGCTGCCGAGCTGCCAGCGTACGCAAGGGCTGCGTTCCGATCCAATCCCCTTCAGTGAATGCAGCTACCCAGCCGGGTGCGAGCGTGGCCTCGCGAAAGGCCGGCGTGCTGGCGAAGGCGCGCACGGTGAAAGGAGCCGTCGCATGCAATCCGGATCGCTCTGTCGCCTGCGCGCGCGCCCGGCTCAGATCCAGCAAATACGCCGCGTCGCCCGCATCGAGAGATTCTAGAACAAATCCGTCGCCTGCAAATTTGCTCCACTCACGCCCAGTCGTTTCGTCGGCCACTCGTGTCCCCGGAAAATACTGCGCCAGAATCTCCTGCACAGAGCGTCCCTGTTGCGCCATTACCGCCGCGCCCTTCTGACACAAGCCCACGCCGTGGCCCCATCCGCGCCCATGGAACGCGAATCCATCGCCCTGGTGGCCTACCTCAAACCAAGTGCTGGGAATCTTTTTCCATCCCAGCGACTCGCCCACAGCCAGCCGGAACTCATCGGCGTCGATCTCAGCCTCGTCAATCTTGATGGTCACAGCACGGCCCGACTCGCCTCGCTGCGCAACAGTAATGTTGTGCCATCCGGGAGCGGCGAGCCCATGCTTTGCCAAGGCGGCGGTAAGCTCAGCACGCGAGATCTCCGACGCCCACTCTTTGCCGCCATCCATCGTGCAGAATCGATCGGGCTGCGAAGGCAGATAGGAAACCGGTTTTGCGTGAGGCCAAATCTCGCCCGGCGAAGCGGTGTGCCCGCCGCAATCCTTCCCGAAGTAGGCCAGCGCCCGCTGCTCGTGAAACCACAGCGTCTCGCCGCCTGTCGCCAGCGTGGCTGCGTGCGCTTGAGCTCCGCGCTCGCCGTTGCCGCCCCAATGTAAAAGCTGGCAGTGCGTCGTGTCGCACAGGTCGTAGTCCGCGTGCCCGTGCGCCTCGTGGAGCGCGAAACTCCGCACCACAATCGCCAGCGCCTTCAGCGACTCCGCGCTGTCCGTTGCGCCGCTTTCGCTCGCGACCACCCGCTCCACATAACTCTCCACGGGCAGCGTCACAACGATGACGAGCGCGCCCGCGCGTGCCGCAATCGACACAGGATCGTGCAGAGTGACGGTTTCGCCGTGCGCAGTGAGTGTCACCGGATCGCCTATCAAAACGCGGACCGCATTGCTCTTTTTGCCCGCCACGGTCAGCGTCAGCGCGTCTCCCTCCGCGCGAATAGTCGCCGGTTGAGTGAAAGTGGTCGCGGCGCACCCTGCGCAGCTTAGCAACGTGATCTCGTGATTTGGTTGGCCGGGCGTGAGCACGACTTCGCGGTCATGCCACAGCGTCCACATTCCAACGCGCAGCGTTCCTCGCGCGGCCGCCTGGGCCTCCCGCGGTTTAGCAGCGGCGCTCACCGCGGCCTGCTGCGCCGGCTGCATGCCGGGCCACGACACGCCGGACCCGGCCACGGCGGACGCCGCCAACAGGCTTACGAGCAATCGCGACCTCCACTGTCGAGTCACGGCCGGTCGATTCACGGCCGCTCCAGTGGCGCCTGGGCCAGAATCTCTCCGGCCACGTGCGCCGCATCCGTGCCCCGGCCTGCGGGTAAATAGACGACAATCACGACCACGGGTTTCTGCGCGGGCGCCAAGCCCACAAACCAGCCGTGAGTTTGGCTCGATTCCTCACCGTCCGCCGTTCCTGTCTTACCCATCACCGCGACGCCGCCCAGGCTCGCCTGTCCGGCCATGCCGAAGCTGGCCGAGTCCTCAAGCCCCTCGCGCACCACTTGCGCAGCATCTGAAACTGGATGTGCGGCCAGTTCCAGCGCCAGCCAGCGATAAGCTGCGGCCAGCTCCAGCGGCGTTACGCGCACGCCTTCAACTCCCAGCAGCGTCAATTGCTCCTCGTCAACGGAATCCGGCTCGCGATATTCAGCCGCCGCTTCATCGTGCGCAAGGCCAGTCACGCTGAGCAGTCCTGTAGGTCGCAGCAGCCGACCCAGCTCACCGGGGTGCAACATGCGCGCCACGGCCGCAAAGTAGCTGTTGCACGACCAGGTCAGAGCTTCGCGGGCATCGAAGGGCGGAGCAGGCGGATGCGTGCAGGCCAACCGATGGGCGGCAACCACGAGCTCACGATCGCAAGCGACGCGACTCGCGGGGTTCCATCGGCCCGTTTTCACCAGGCCGTACAGAACCAGCGGCTTCAGCGTTGATCCTGGCGCGGCCAGCGTTCGTGCCGCGTCATTCAGCCGGTGCGCCGCCAGCAAGCGTCCGCCGGCGATGTCGAGGACAATAATCCTTGTCTCAGGAGCCTCGCGTGCCGCGCGGTCAACGGCACTCTGCCACGCCGGAGCGCCCGTTTGGCAAAACGCGCCCAGCGCTCCGCAAGTCG
>CAZANC010000188.1:0-7090 GCA_964486495.1 uncultured Occallatibacter sp. | reverse complement strand
GCTCACGCCCGGTTCGGTTCTAACGCTGACGATATTCTATCATTTTCGTCAAAATTCTCTGCAGGAATTGTGTGCTTCATCTCACCAGATGGTGTTAGTCCACGGAAGTTGCTGAACCATGGAGCTTTAGCGGCGCAAGGCGACCTATGATAAGGTGGGAGGTCGCCATGGCGAAGGATTGCGTTCCCGAGTTGCTGGCTCGCGCCACCGAGGAGCTTGAGGCCGAGTTCAAGGCGCTGCCCCCCTTCGGCGAGCCCCTTCCTCTGGCTGGCATGGGGTGGGTACTCGAGGCAGTGGCACACCGCCTGCGCAACAACTATCCCTATTTCCATCCCTTATATGCCGGGCAGATGTTGAAACCGCCGCATCCGCTGGCACGGGCGGCGTATGCACTGGCGATGATCATCAATCCCAACAACCATGCGCTGGATGGCGGGCGGGCAAGCTCGGCGATGGAAGTGGAGGCGGTGAGAGAGATCGCCGCGATGTTCGGCTGGAAAGAGTTTTTGGGCCACCTGACGTCGAGCGGAACATTCGCTAATTTGGAGGCTCTGTGGATGGCAGGGCAGATGGCGCCTGGGCGGCGGATTGTGGGCTCGGAGCAGGCGCACTACACGCACCAGCGGATCAGCGGCGTGCTCAAGCTCGGATATGGGAGCGTGCCGACCGACGAGCGCGGCCGGATGAGCCTGGATGCGCTGGAAGCAGAGCTGCGGAAGGGCGACGTGGGGACTGTAGTGGCCACGCTGGGCACGACGGCGATGGGAGCAGTGGATCCGCTCGACGAGATTCTGAAGCTGAAGGAGCGATACGGATTCCGAGTGCATGTGGACGCGGCGTATGGCGGGTATTTCGGGCTGATTGCGGAGGCGCTGGAGGAGCCGGCGCGAAAGGCATACGCGGTGATCGGGCAGGCGGACTCGATTGTGATCGATCCGCACAAGCATGGGCTGCAGCCGTATGGGTGCGGATGCGTGCTGTTTCGCGATCCGGCTGTCGGACAGTTCTACAAGCACGACTCGCCTTACACGTATTTCACTTCGAAAGAACTTCACCTGGGTGAGATCAGCCTGGAGTGCTCGCGCGCCGGGGCGGCGGCGGTTGCGCTTTGGGCAACGCAGAGGTTGCTGCCGCTTGTGCCGGGCGGCGCGTTTGCACAGGGGTTGGCGAAGGGGCGGCGTGCGGCGGTGGATCTTGACCGGAGAGTGCGCGGCGATACGCGGTTTGAAGGGCTGGCGGCGGGTGGTCCTGAGCTGGACATTGCGGTGTGGGCACTGCATGGAGCAGACTTTCGGAAGGCATCTGAGCAGGCGCGGAGGGTGTTCGAAGCATGCGCTCTTCGCGGATTGCATTTGGCGCTAGTAGAATTGCCGCGGGCATGGTTTGAGTTTGGGTTTGGGCCGCGCGGCCGCGACGAGAACGACTCGGGCACTCTGACCTGCCTGCGCAGCGTGCTGATGAAGCCGGAGCATGAGGCGTGGATGGGCGAGATTTGGGAACGGCTGAGCGCTGCGTGCGGTGAGGTTGTGGGGACGTGAGAACAGCGGCTGAAGCTGGACGGCCAGAGGTTGGAGAAAACGTTATCATTGGGCAGGGAGCGAGGGGTCACGGAATCGTCCCTTGCCGCGCTTGAAGGCTTGAAATCAAGAAGGGGTTGAGGAAGATGCACGATCCATCAGTATTTCGTTCGATGCACCGAGTGCGCTTTGGCGCGGAGCCGGCAATCTTTGTGGGGCCGGGGCGCGTGAATCTGATCGGCGAGCACACCGATTATGCCGAGGGCTTTGTGATGCCGGCGGCGATCAACTTTGCCACGCTGGCGGGAATCTCGCCGCGGACGGATGGCAAGATCGTGGTTTACTCGGAGAACCTTGGCGAGGCGAAGACGTTTGACGCAGCGGCGTTGCCGGCGAAGGGGAACAGGCACTGGACTGACTACCCGATGGGCGTGGTGTCGATCCTGGCTGGCGAAGGGCACAAGATTCCCGCGTTTAGCCTCAGCATTTGGAGCGATGTGCCGTTGGCGTCGGGGCTCTCGAGTTCTGCGGCTCTGGAGGTGGCGACGGCACTGGCGGTGCTGGACCTGATTGGCGCAAGCTACCCGGGACCGGTGCTGGCGCGGCTGTGCCAGCGGGCGGAGAACGAGTTTGTTGGCGCGAACTGCGGGATCATGGACCAGTTCATTAGCGTGAATGGAAAGGAGAACCACGCGCTACTGCTCGATTGCCGCGACCTGAGCTACAAATTGGCGCCGATTCCGGACCACGTGGCGCTGGTGATTGCCAACACGATGGTGAAGCACTCAGTGGCGGGAGGCGATTATCCGACGCGGCGGCGGGAATCGGAGGCGGCATGCGCGGTGATCGCAAGCCACAGGCCGGGCGTGCCGTTTCTGCGGGACGCGACGCTCGAGGACCTGGAGAAGTGGGGCCACGAGATGGAGCCCAAGAGCCGAATGCGAGCCAAACATGTGATCAGCGAGGATTTGCGCACGGTGGCGGCGTGCGACGCGCTGCTCAGGGGCGACATGAAGGAGCTGGGACGGCTGATGGCCGAGGCGCACCGGAGCTATAGCCAGGACTTTGAGGGTAGCTGCGTGGAAGCCGACGCGATGGTGGAGCTGGCACAGGATATTCCCGGGCTGATCGGGGCACGGCTGACGGGCGGAGGGTTTGGCGGCTGCACGGTCAACCTGGTCGAGCAGAGCGAAGCGGCAAAGTTTGCCGAAGCGCTGGGCGTGCGTTATGCGGCGCGAACGGGAATCACTCCTCAGATTCACATTTGCCATGCATCGGGAGGGGCGCACCGGCTGGAATAAAGCAGCGGAGTTAGCGAAGCTGGCGGCGCTAATTTGCTGAGCGGCCAAGAGCGAACGGAGTTCGGAACAGATTTGAAATCATTAATCTCGTTGGATGGAAACCTGTAAGTAACTGACACGAAAGAACCATGTTCACAACTGAACGGAGACATTTTTCACTGCGCTTTCCTTGCTAAACTTGTGTGGTATTTGCCCCGATGAATTAGGCAACTGTTCCAGACTTGCCGGGTTCGAT
Organism: uncultured Occallatibacter sp.; assembly: GCA_964486495.1. Lineage (GTDB taxonomy): Bacteria > Acidobacteriota > Terriglobia > Terriglobales > Acidobacteriaceae > Telmatobacter. The sequence goes on along the minus strand of CAZANC010000188.1, from coordinate 4,037 downwards.
TGGATTCGGGGCGGGCATGCTGTTCCGGCCTGTTCGCCGGAAAGAAAAATATATGGAACCTACTCCGTCGAAGTCTTCGTTGCACGAGACAATTCCTGGCACGGGCCTTGTGGCCTACTTCTCCATGGAAGTCGCGATCCGCCCGGAGATGCCCACGTATTCGGGCGGGCTGGGTGTCCTGGCGGGAGATACGCTGCGTTCGGCGGCGGACCTGGGCATTCCGCTGGCAGCGTTTACGCTGCTCCACCGGAAGGGGTACTTCCAGCAACATCTGGACCCGCACGGGGCACAGACAGAAGAGGTCCAGCTGTGGAACCCGGCGGACTATTGCACGGAAGAAACGGCGCGGGTGACGGTGGCGGTGGAAGGCCGCACCGTCACGTTGCGGGCCTGGCGGTACGACCTGACGGGGCAGTTCGGGCACGTGGTGCCGATCTATCTACTGGACGCGGATCTAAGCGAAAACTCGGGATGGGACCGGGGCCTGACGGATCACCTCTACGGCGGGGATACGAACTACCGCTTGCAGCAGGAGGTTGTGCTGGGAATGGGCGGCGTGCGCATGGCGCACGCGCTGGGGCTGCGCATCAACGTGTACCACATGAACGAAGGCCACGCGGCGCTGCTAACGCTGGCGCTGCTTGAAAGCCAGTTGGGCGGCGGGCCGCAGGGCGCGGCGACAGAGTCGGACATTGAGGTGGTGCGGCGCAAGTGCGTATTCACGACGCACACTCCGGTGCCGGCAGGACATGACCGGTTCTCGACCGAGCAGGCGATTCGCATTTTGGGCGGGGAGCGGACGACGCGCCTGGAAAAGCTGGGATGCTTCCGCGACGGATTGCTGAACATGACGCTGCTGGCGCTGAAATTTTCGCGCAATGCGAACGGCGTGGCAATGCAGCACGGCAAGGTTTCGCGGGCCATGTTTCCGGAATTTTCGATAGGCTCGATCACGAATGGCGTGCACGCGCCGACATGGATCAGCGAGCCGGTGCAGCGGATGCTGGACCAGCATGTCCCCGCGTGGCGGCGCGACAATCTGTATTTGCGCAACGCGATTGATGTGCCGGAAACCGAGATGCTGACGGCGCACGCGCGAGCCAAGGAAGAATTGCTGGCCGAGGTCGGTTCGCGGACGGGGCTTGTGCTGAATCCCAAGGTGCTGACGCTGGGGTTTGCGCGGCGCGCGGCGACGTATAAGCGCGCGACTCTGCTGTTTACCGATGAAGAGCGGCTGAAGGAGATCGCGGCGAAGGCCGGCGGGTTGCAGATTCTGTATGCAGGCAAGGCGCATCCGCAGGATGAGCCGGGGAAGGCGCTAATCCAGCAGGTGGTGGCGGAGGCGGGCAAGCTTTCGAACAGCGATCTGCGGATTGTGTACCTGGAGAACTATGCGTGGGACCTTGGCGCGCAATTGACGGCGGGCGTGGATGTGTGGGTGAATACGCCGAAGCGGCCGTATGAGGCGTCGGGCACAAGCGGAATGAAGGCGGCGATGAACGGCGTGCCCAGCCTGTCAATTCTGGATGGGTGGTGGATCGAAGGGTGCATCGAGGGCGTTACCGGTTGGGCGATTGAGGACGGCGCCAGTGACGCCGAGGAAGCGCACTCGCTTTACACCAAGCTGGAGACGGCGGTGGTTCCGCTTTATCGTGACGCGCCGGAGAAGTGGGCGCGGCTAATGCGGACGACGCTGGCGTTCAACGGGTCGTACTTCAATACCAACCGCATGGTGAAACAGTACGCGCGCAATGCATACTATCCGGAGCGGCCGACCGAGACCGCGAAGGTGGAAGAAGAGGCGTTTGCGGACTGACAAAGACATTGGTTAGTGATTAGCGATTAATGGTTAGTTGTTTAGAGCCTGTGACGAATTTTCGCGGCGGCTGCGCGAGGTTTCGAAGCAGGCTCTAAAGCTTTTTGCGCAGGAATTCGAAGATCCCGTAGCCGATGATGGCGCTGACGACGGCGATGAGGAAGTTGGTGGGCGTGATGATGTCGCGAAGTGCAAATGCGAACGTCTTGTTCTGGCCGTTGACACCTGTGAATTCGCCCATGAGCAGGTTCGAATAAAAGAGGAATACGATAAACGCAATCTCGACCAGTGCTCGCCAGAGCGGCTTGACCCGGGGAGGTGGAGTGAGCGGCGTCATGGAGCGATGATAGCGGCGAGGTTTCGTGAGGCCAAGCGAAATCGGACGGTCGTCGCGGCACAAAGCCCGCGCGCGACGCGCCGATGAGGGCGATAGCGCCTATAATCTCCCTGACGTGCTTCATCAAAATGCAATGCGTTCGCGGTGGGTGCGGCAGATTGGCGCCGGCGCCGCGATGACGTTTTTTTGCGCATTGCTTGCCTCGGTTTGCGTGTGGGGGCAGGCGAGCTCTGACGCTTCGGGCGGCGATGAAGCGGGCTCCGAGGGTGGCGGATCGCGAGTCCTGCTGGTGCTGCCGTTCGACAACCGGACAGGGCAGCCGAATCTGGAGTGGATGCGCGAGGCTGCGGCGGAGATTCTGAGCGCGCGCTTTGCTTCGGCCGGGTTCCAGCCGACGAGCCGGGCCGACCGCATGTACGCGCTGGACCACCTGGGGCTGCCGCAAGGCTTCCAGCCTTCACGGGCTAGCGCGATCAAACTGGCTCAGACGCTGGACGCCGATTCGATTGTGGTGGGCAGCTATACCACCGACGGAAACGGGATTGTGGCCGTGGCGACGCTGGTGGACGTGCCTGAGTTGCGCATGCTGCCGGAGGTGAGCGCGCGCGGCGAGATGAAGGACATGATCGCGGTGTTCGGTGAGCTGGCGTGGAAACTGACCAAGCAGCTTGATCCCAATTTCAACGTGGCTGAGCAGACATTCGCGGCCGCCGGGAACGGGATTCCGCTGACCGCGTTCGAGCAATACATTCGCGGCATCACGGAGCCCGACCAGGCGGAGCGCTTGCGGCACTTGCAAACCGCGGTGAAGCTGAGCCCGGATTTCGGGCAGGCGTGGATGGCACTGGGCCGCGAAGACTACAAGGGACAACAGTACCAGGACGCGGCCGAGGCTTTCGCCAAAGTGGATCGCAATGGACCCGACGGGCTCGAAGCGGGCTTTTACCGCGGTCTGTCGCTGATGTTTTCCGGAGATTATGCGCACGCGGAGGAGGCGTTTGCGGATGTGGCGCGCGTGTTGCCGCTGGCCGAGGTGGTGAACAACGAAGGCGTGGCGCAGAGCCGGCAGGGCAAGGATGGGATCTCGCTCTTTATCCAGGCGGCGGCGGCCGATCCCAATGCAGCGGATTATCACTTCAACCTGGCGGTGAGCCTGAAGCACGAAGGGAATCTTCCGGGAGCATTGAACGAGCTGACGCAGTGCCTCAAATTGCGCCCGAACGACAGCGAAGCCCAGACGCTGGATGAGGCATGGAAAGGAAAGCCCGCTGGGGCAAGTGGGACGGGAGCTGCCGATCCGAGTGCAGATCCGCTGGAACGGATTGTGCGCACCTTCGATGAATCGGCGTTCCGGCAGGCAGCGGCGATGCTGGACCAGATGAATGACGTGCGGCTGGCTTCGCTTTCGCCTCGCGAGCGGGCAAAAACGCTGTGTACACAGGCGAATAGCTTTCTGGACCGAGGGCTGTTGCCGGAAGCGGAGCGGCTCTATCAGGATGCCGTCGCCGCTGATAACGCAAGCGCACAGGCGCACGCAGGGCTGGCCCAAGTACGCGAACGCAGCGGCGATGCCGATGAAGCGCGCAAGGAGGCTCACGAATCGCTGGAACTGGGGCCTTCGGCCGATGCGTATCTTGTGCTGGCGCAACTGGACCTGACGGCGGGGTCTTTGGTTGAGGCGAATACCGAAGCTGGAGACGCGCTGAAGCTCGATCCGGCGAATCGGGCGGCGCAGGACCTGATGCGGCAGATTGAGGCGAAGAGGGGAAGATAGGAAAGATAGTGGTCAGTGGACCGTGATCAGTGGTCAGTCTTTGCTATTCCGGTTTAGAGAATTGAAGGCATCGCTACGCTGACCTCGGACAACCAAGTTCATGTTCCCGT
>CAZANC010000187.1:0-7098 GCA_964486495.1 uncultured Occallatibacter sp. | reverse complement strand
CATCAGTTGTACCTCCTCGCGGCGAATCTGCGCATTCAATTCAAGGGCGATCTTCGCCTGCAGTACCAGGAGAGCCCCGATCCCGCCTATTCGCTCAACGGACGTTGCCCGCTTCTGTTCAGTAACGACCCATTCTCGCCCGATTCCCCGCTGTGCGCTGAGAGTGGGCTATCGCAGCCGATCGATTGGCTGCAACGGCTTGACAGCCTCAGCGCCAGCAATGGAGAAAACCTGACCACCGAAGCCATGCGGCAACTCGCATCAGACGCGGCGATAACAGCGGCGGGCAGAGACACCATGCTCAAATTGCTCGTAAGCGACGAGATTGCCATCATGCAGTCGGCATGGGGATCCTGGCCCGAAGTTGCGGCCCTGACTGGCAAGCCCGGGTCCGAAGGAGGAGCCAGCGGCGCTGGGAAACGAACCTCGAAAACGGAAGGCGAATCCTCCGGGGGAAAGCAACCGAACCTTTCTGCCCAGGGTGTAAGTGACCTCATATCCCGCTTGAAGAATTGGCCCGAATGCCAGGCCGGCGCCAAATTTGCCGATGACGCTGAGACTAAGAATGTGGGCGACCTTTGCACCTACCGAACAAGCCTGCAACAGATTCTGCTGAATTTCAGCGATCAGTTGAGCGCCAGCCAGCAAAACAAAACCATCGCCAGCTGTTCCGTGACGAATGGAACCCCCAGCCTTGGCGCTTGCTTTCTTCTCAGCGACCAGGCGCGCCAGGCCGCAACCAATGGCTTGTTGCGCACCATCGCAAAAGAACAGAAGAACGTTGGCTACACGGTGGCTACCAAGGCCGACGGCCAGAAGATACTCGTCATTGGAGTGGTTGGGCAAAACACCATGAAGGAGGTTTCCGAGACCAACCTTCGCATGTGCATCGGCCTCGACGGGAAAGCCGGCAAAGACGATCCGAATTCACCGGAGGCCAAAGAGAATCCGGATTCCGTGTTGGATGGCATTCATTGGCCGGCCGAGTTCGGCATCTGTTACCTGCGAACCAGTCAGGAACTGGAGCAAAAAGGCCTCTCGGCGACGGCAGTCGCCACTGATCCTGTGGTCGTCTCCGCTGAGCTTGTGCGTGCCGCTGAACTGGTTGAGGGCCGCCTCAACGGCGTTATCCTGATGGCCCAGATGCCGCGCACCGAAGCTGAAGTTCTGGCGGCGCGCGTGTGGGAACGGCTCGCTGCGTCGCCGGCACAGCGGCCCATCAATATCGTCATTAGCGAGGCAGGAGAGACTGAGACCGGAACCGCCGCCAGCGAGCAAGAGACCGGATACGATACTCCCGACCTCACCCTGAATTACGCCTATCACGGAAGCGATGCAAATGCCGTCAACACCGGGCATCCTCCCCCTGTTCTCACACCTTTCAACGGGTACCCGAACCCCCCGGACGGCCGCTTCCCGGGCGCCGTTTCGCGCGCAACGATCGACTGGACTCAAGGTGAGAAGCTCGTGATCACCAATAAATCAACCGGCATCTACCCTCAAAACGCGCCGGTTCAACCCGCACAAGCCGGCGCCGCCTCGGCAAGCGCGAACACGGCAAGCACGAATCCAGACAGCGTACCGAAGACCGCTATCGAGCTCTTGTACGAATTGATGGGTCAGATTGAAGGGAAACCGCCCACCTACGTGGACAATCCAAACAATGAGCAGAAGGCTGAGCTGGCGCTCCTTGCCGACTTGCAGCAAGCGACAGAGCCCTTTTTCAAGGGACTGCCTGAAGCTGGAGTTACGCGGCAGCGTGCGGACGTGGTATTGCTGCAAAGCAGAGACGTGCAGTTGGGCCCGATCGGCAAGGGCTACCAGGATTACGACATGTGCGCGGGAGACCTAAACGAGAACCTTTGCAAGCTCCGCGTGGCTCTTGACCGCATTTTTTGGAAGGGCGACTACCTGGAATACGTTGCCGTGAAAGGGCAAGACATTCAGAAGATTCTCGACCAATCCGAAGCTCTTATTGAACAGCAAAACGAGCTCACCGAGACGGACACCAGTCAGGAGTGGCTGGTTTCTTACGGAATTGTCCAATCCTCGTTGTCAAATCCGACCCTCGTCAATCAGAATAACGAACCCCTGTGGATTCCGGTTGATCCAACATGCGCAGGAGAATCCGCCGGCAAGAGCACCTATTGCATCGCCCAAACTCCTATCGTTGATGATGACTACTATTGGCTGGTCACCACCGACCAACTGGCTGAGGACAGGTCGGTCTACGGTACCTTGGACGCTCTTCCATCCACCAATCATGTTGAAACTGAAACCTTTATCACTGCCCCAATATCCCACTATCTGCTGAACAGCCTCGGCAATACTCGTCTGGCGTCGGCCATCACCGCTCCACTGTCGGGCACAGTTGAGGGTGCAATCGCCACGCAGAACGAAAGCTTCCAGCAGAGACGGCTATTTCAGGTGGATTTTGCCAAGTTGATCGCCGGCTTCACCGCGTCGCAGCCGGTGGGCGGGAATGCGAACGTGGCGAACTTTCAGGGAGTCTCCAATGCGCAAGCTTCAGCGCCAGCTTCGCAGGATCTCGATCTGGAGACAGCGAGCAGGGTTTTGGCCGATCTCCGCGTTCCCGACGCTTCATCAAGCCCCTCTGCGCAAAATCGCTTTCCGTGGTCAGTTGGTCTCCAATCGACCTTCAATTACAACCGCCGAGTCCTCGGCAACCTTCTGAATAAGCCGATCAACGCGTCGTATTCATTAAACAATTGGATCGAAGAACCCTTCTTGCAGGTTCGCCTCTACGGCAAAGGCAAAGGCAGTCAGGTGCGTGGCGTGCGATCCCTTCCGCGGACCTTGCTGGTTTTTACCCCGCATCAATACCAGATTGAAGTCGACAAGCCCTACTTGTTCTTTTCCTTCGCTGCGAGTGCGCCGCCCGCAGGAAACCGTACAGAGCTTACAGTCCAGCTTCCGCGCACCACGGGATGGACCGACCAGGCCGGCCTCAGGGAGGAGTTCGGGCAGAGCTCGCAGAAAGCATTCTTCTGGAATGGAAGCTACATTCAAACCGGCCTGGAATTCAGCACCCTGAATGGCCAACTTGCGTCGATCACGTTGCAAGACGGCCCCACTGGCACGCCGAAGACCTGCCCGGTGAGTGCGACCGTCACGCTGCAAAACTGCTTCTCTACCGCAGATTCCGAAGGCCCAGCATTGCCCATCAATGGCAGCACGATGCTGTCTGGCCCTCCGTTAGCCAAGTCTCTTCACACTCCCGGCTATTACTGGGAGATTTACCTGCAGAACCGTCTTCCCCAATTCCTGGGAAAATCGCCAGACAGGCAAATCAGTCTGGTTACCAACACCACCGGCGACTACTACTTCGGCCGTACTCCCTCCGCCGAGCTGGCCTCACAAACTGAATACGCCATCCCATTGAGTCTCTCGCTGGTGCTTCCTGCGGTTGGGAACCTGTCGTTCGCGCCCAACTACTCGGCCTTCTTCTACCGGCCGCAGTTGAGCAGCCACAGCCTCATCGTGAATTCATGGTCGCTTACGGCTCGTTGGTACTTCGCTCGCGATTCCCGAGTGCCCATTCGCAGGCAAGCTCCTCTGAAGGGCCCGGCATCCTCGGATCAGACCAAGACGGGAAGTGCGCACTAGCAAAGCTGCTGAAGCGGGCAAACCACTCCGTGCAGGCTGCGGTTTTCAGGGTGCCGTGCCCGCTCAGGCAGCCTGGACGTGGTTATGCGGCCGGTCTCTCAGAATGCCGTTGCCCTTCGTGAGCCACGCGATGCCGAAGGCGACGAGCGCCAGCGATTCGCAGGTCAGAAGCGGGTTGATCGGCCTCAGCAATCGCTCCGCGCGATCCAGATTCAAGCTGACCATCAGGACGTCGCAGAACAGAATCACCGTCCCGCACACCGCGTAGACGGCGTTTCTGTGCTGCTTGCGTCGAGTGCGGCTTTTCCCGGGCGCGCTCTTGCGGAACAGAACCAGGCAGAAATAGGCGAGAACGAGAAACATCTGCGCCGCAAAAACGGTGTGAACCGTATTCAACTCCAACTGCAGCGTGGTGTGCACAGGGTCTCGCGGATTCACCGAGGGACACAGCGCCACACCCAGAGTCAGAAACCCGGCCAGGTATCCCGTGATCTCGTCCGCCCAGTCGTATCCGCGCGAGCACATCAGAAACGCCGCGATTGCGCACAGGCTTCCGACCTCGCAGCCGCTCATCGCCGTGTATCGATAATCGCTGATCGATCGCTGCAGCAGGGGGTGGGGCAGCGCATGGCTGGGCCCGAGGAGCGACAGCAAAATCGTCCCGCCGGCAAGTACGAAAGGCAGCAGCAGCGCGATGATGCCGACCATCCTGCGCATCGCGTGGTGCGACAGCACCGCGGGATTTTTGTACGTCGCGTGATTCATCGAGCTTGTCACGACGGGATTCCTCAGGACGAAGCAGAATATCGCATTTGCTTCCATCGCGGCATCCGCCGAATCCCCGAAGACACCCCTTCGATATCTTTCATCGGCGTGATTCTCCCATGGTTTAGCCCTGCCTCGCTTCTACCCTCGCCGCGAACGCCCAGTTGTGTCCCAGGCAGAAATTGAAAATCGAACAACACAGGATCGCGATCGCATTCGATTCGACCACCGGGATGCGTGCCCCATGCACCAGAATCGGCATCAGTGCAAGGTTTCCCGCCATCGAAACCAGTCCGTTCGAAAGATGAAAGCGCACGAACTGGCTCATCAACGCGCTGCGGTCACGCCGGTCTCGCCACGTGTAGTGCAGGTGCCACACAAAGTTATGCACCAGGGTCACCTCCAAAGCCGCGGCCGTAGCCACAAGGTAGTGGCCCGTCGTCAATCGGTTCAGAAGGGCCAGCGTGCCAAGCTGCACCGCCATGCCCATGGCTCCCACCACGTTGAACTTGCCCCACCGGATCAGCGCATTCACTTCAGCGGCTCCTGCCAATCGGTTCGTCTCTGTAGAGTTGCGCCGTGTGTCGCACCGTCACCGCCGCTGCCATTCCGGCCATCCCCAGCGTCGCAATCGCCCCGCCCAGATCGAAGAGCAGCATCCTGTGCCCAAACACCGTCGCATACGGGCTGCGCAACGCTGCCAGGCAGCCCATCGCCAGCAGAATCCGAATCTCCGTCGGCCCAAATATTCCCTGTGAAAGCTCAAAGCACTTCAACGTGTATGTGGCCAGGTAGCTTTCGCTCGATAGCACCAGGAACGCGATCAGCATGGCCATCGCCGTCGCCTGATGCAGCAGCCCGCTCCAGCCGAGCCCGCACATCAGCGCCACCGCTCCCAGAATGTCCACGATGTGGTCCACATAGAACCCGTAGCGCGGCCGCTCCTGCCGGCGTACGCGCGCCAGCGTTCCATCCAGGCTGTCACCGAGCCAGTTCAACGCCAGGCACACAATCACCGCGAGCAGGAACCTGCGGTCGTATCGCGACAACGCGAAGCAGATGCCCGCTCCAATCTGCGCGCTCAAGCCCAGCACGGTAAGCTGGTCGGAACTCACCCACATCGGCGCGCGTTCGGCCATCCACTGCAAAGCGCGCTTCTCCATCCGCGCCGTCAACGCCTCATTCACTCGTCGCGCGTTCTCAAACGACCCTTCATTCTTCACTGCCAAAATCGGTGAGCCCATCTTTGTCTCCTCCCCACGTTGCCTTGGCTAGGACCCTACTTTTTCAGCGCATCCCGCGTCGCCTGCAGCGTAAACTCCAGTGATTCCCTCGGCACACTCTCAACAAACGGCCCTATCAACCAACCCAGCCCCGTCGGAATGGAGCGCGTCAGCGAGACCGACTCGATCTGGATGTACAACCCGCCGTCCCGTTCCTCGTAGCTCCAATAGGTGTTCATCCGCCAAAGGAACCCGTGCTCTTCGCTTGGAGTCAGTGCGCGCTCCTTGGCTGTTCCCGCCGCGTCAATCTCACTGATCTGTGTGCTCCGCGACGTGCAGTACCCATGCTGCGCATCCAGCCGGCCGAACGTGACGTCGTACGTTCCGTCCGTCACGACCGTCAATATGTGGTGCTGCACCACGCGCATTGTCATCTGGTAGTGATCGCCCTGTTGCCCGAGCACGTTTGCCCGGACCACTTCCGGCGCCCAGTGCCGTGGATAGGCCTCGAAATCCTGCAACAAGCGCTCATAATCAGCGAGTGTCACTCCCGGAAGAAACGCGGTTCCCCGCCAGTCATGAACCAGCGCTCCCGGCAGCTCCACGCCATTCGCCGGCGTCAGTTGTTCAATCACTACCTCGCCTCGCCGTAGGCGCGCGCGATCCACGGGTGCAAGAAAACTGTCCTCCGATTCATGTTGCTTAGCGAGCCGCGATTCAACGCGGTCGGCATAAGCTTGGAACCCGGCAAGAGCGTCAGGCGTGGGCTCTTCCGCGGCCAGCCCTGCAGCCATCGCAAGAAGGAGCACTGCACCGGCTGCCTGAATCCATTGCGATTTCGCTCTTCGCTCGTTCCTCATGTTCCGCACTTTACCTTTTCGACGCAGGCCGCGCAATGCACGCCGCATCACTCGCGAACGAATGATTCTCACTGCGCAAGGCACTCCAGCCGTTGGACTTCTGCCAATTTGTCATTTGTTCCGCCCCGGCTTCAGCCCAAATCTCCATCCGCTGCGCTGTCGGCTACACTTGTCGAAAGCCATGGCGGACATGAAGAGCGACCTTCGGCCAGACCGGCGCTATCGCTTTGGAGTCTTTGAAGCGGACGCCGCCACGGGTGAGTTGCGCAGGCAGGGAATGCGCGTCAAGCTCAACGCCCAGCCCTTCCAGATTCTCCTCATGCTGCTTGACCGATATTTGGACGGGCCCGGTCAGTTGCTCACGCGCGATGAGATCTCTCGCGTGCTTTGGCCCGAAGGCACCTTCGTCGACTACGAACACGGCGTCAACTCCGCCATCAACCGTATCCGCGAAGCTCTCGGCGACACGGCTGGCAGTCCCAGATTCGTCGAAACCCTCGCCCGTCGCGGCTATCGTTTCCTCGCTCCCGTCGAACGAATCGCCGAACGCATCCCAGAACGCATCTCTGACCGCATCCCTGAACGCAATCTTGCTCGCATCGATTCCGGCCAGGCCCCGCAGC
>CAZANC010000186.1:0-7114 GCA_964486495.1 uncultured Occallatibacter sp. | reverse complement strand
CAACATCGGTCCTCTGTCCGGCACCAGCGCGACCGTAACTCTGCCCACCAACGGAACCCTGATCTATGTGCGGCTCTGGACAGTGCTCAACGGCACGACCTACCTCAGCAGGGACTTCACCTACACCGAGTTCACGCAATCTGCAGCCGTGATAACCATTCCGACAAACACCAGCACGTTGACCTCGGCTTCAACCACCTTCACCTGGAGCTCAGGCCCTGCTGGTACAACAGGCTACAGCCTCAACGTTGGCACATCGCCCGGCGGCGCCGATCTGGTGAACATCGGTCCTCTGTCCGGCACCAGCGTGACCGTGAATCTGCCCACCAACGGAACCCTGATCTATGTGCGGCTCTGGACGATCCTCAGCGGCCCGACCTACCTCTACAACGACTACACCTACACCGAGTTCACGCAGTAACGCGGCGACCGTCTCCAAGTGGCCGGCGCTGAGTTCGGCGCGCTGGTTCGCCACGGCGAACGCCGGCTACAGCAGTTTCGGAATTGGTGTAGACCGAATGCCCTCAGCAAAGTGGCATTTTCATCAGCCGGGGTCCCCCGCAGACAGGTCTTCGTCTGTGGGCTGGAAGTAAATGCCACCTTTTAATGCTCTCAAAAAGTCTACGTTCATTTCGAAACTGATCCAGGGGCCGGCTACCAGCCCATTTGGCGCATGCGTTCGAGGATGAGAGTGCTGTACCGGGTCATGCGCTCGGGGCGGCGCTTGAGGGGAGCGGGGAGGATGGCGGCGAGCTCGGCGGCCTGCTGGCGGCCGAGGCGGCGGGCCGAGATTCCGTAGTAGTGCTGGGAGGCCGACTCCACGCCATAGATGCCGGGGCCCCATTCCACAACGTTCAAATAGAGCTCGAGAATGCGCTGCTTGCCGAGGACGAATTCGGCGACGGGGACAAGTGTGAACTCCGCGCCCTTGCGGAGGATGGAGCGGCGGGTTCCGAAGAAGAGGTTTTTGACCAGTTGCTGGGTGATGGTGGATCCGCCACGGATGCGGCCGCCTTCCATATCTTCGTCGGCGGCGAGTTCCATGGCCTGCCAATCGAAGCCATGGTGCTGGTAGAAGCGCGCGTCTTCGGCGGCGATGACGGCGTGCTGGAAGTCGGGCGAGATTTGGCTTAAGGGGACGAATTGGTAGTGCTCGTGGTAGGGCTTGCCGTGAATGAAGGCCTGGAGGCGGCGCTCGACGTGGACGGCGGTGGTGGGCGGGTCGATGAATTTGGCGGCGACGAGGGTGAGCGCGGCGGTGAGCCAGGCGGCGACGAGGGCGGCGGCGAAGCAGAGGGCGATTAGTGGAAGACGGCGGGTTGGAAGACGGGAGCGCAGGGAACGTTTGTGACGCGGCGGGGCGGGCTTTGGCGCGGGGTGTGGTGCGGGCGCTGGTGCTGGCGCGGACTTTGGCGCGGGGAGTGGCGCCGAGGCCGGCTCGGGCGTTGGCGCGGGAGCTGGGTTAGGTTGCTGGTCGCGCGGCGGGTTGGGGTCGGAGGGCACTTACCAGAATAGAAGACAGGGTTCAGGTGTCAGGGGTCAGAAAGGCAGGGAGGGCGCGCTGGTTATCGATAGGCGTGTGCGGCGCGGGACAGGCCAGGGCCGGCCTCGGGCGAGGAATCGAGAACTGGCGGCTGGTAGGGCATGTGGGTGCGAATCTCTGCGCAGAGGTGGGGGATGTCCATGGGCCGGCCGAAGTACCATCCCTGGGCAAAGCGAACTCCGCGTTTGGCGAGATATTGGGCCTGGGCCGGGTGTTCGACGCCCTCGGCGATTATTTCCAGATGGAGCGAGCGTGCCATCTCGATGATGTGCAGGACGACCTGACTGGTAGCGCCGTCGGTGTTGATGGTGTCGACGAATGCCTTGTCGATTTTGAGGGTGTCGAGCGAGAGAGATTGCAGGCAGGAAAGACTGGAATAGCCGGTTCCGAAATCGTCGATGGCGACGGTAAACCCGTTGGCGCGAATGGAGTCGAGAATTTTGGCGGTTTCAGGCCCACGGAGGAAGGCGCGCTCGGTGGCTTCGACCTCGAAGTTTTTGGGGCGGCCGCCGGAGGTGCGAACAAGCTGCTCGAGGAGATCGAAAGTCTTCGGGTCGCCAAGGTCCGCCGCAGACATGTTGATGGCAACGCGGAAGTCGGGATCGATTTCAAGGCAATGCCGTATATCGCGGGCAACCAGAGAGACGACCTGCTTGGTAATGAGCTGGATGAGGCCGCACTCTTCGGCTTTTGGGATGAAGTAATCGGGCCGGATGTCGGCGTAATCGGATCTCCAGCGGACGAGAGCTTCCGCGCCGACGACGCGCTTCGTCGAAAGCTCGATGACCGGCTGATAGAGGACGTAGAAGCTCTTTTCACGGATGGCTTGGCGGAGCATGGAGGGGAAAGAGGATTCTAACCGCGAAAGCGCACGGACCATGAAGGCGAGGATCACGCCGCAGAGGGCGCCGATGGGCACAAAGAAGATGGCGTAGTGGCCGATGCGTTGATTGATGTGGTGCTGCGGGGTCGCCGTTAAAACGGAGATGTCCCATTTTGCAGATCGGATCGAGGTGACCAGGTATCCGCCGTCGAGGTAAGTAGAGTCTGTGCCCTGGGGAGTGGGATCGAACCAGGCGTCAGTGAAGTTCTGGCCCAGAGCAGCGACAAGATCTCGATTGGGCGTGGATGGAACAAAGACAGCGAGTTCGACGTCCCGACTCTCGGTGGAGACATCGATGGCCACGCTGGGGTCAAAAATCATCGCGAATCCGCCGGAGGCAAGTATGTTCAAGGGGTGCGACTGCTGCGGCGAGAGTGTCCTGTTGAAGTACTCCGACACGCCCTGATCTGTGACGAGGTCGGGCTTGCCGATTGGAATCGCGTCGGCGGCTCCCAGTGAAGTGCATATCAGGGCATCGTGCGAGACGCGGCCGGCTGCCTTCATATAACTGGAGCCAAGATCAACCGCGCGCAAAAGCCTGATGTCGTCGGGCGAACAGGCCGGGAAGCCGTCGTTTGCCGCTTTCTTCCGGGCTTCGTCGAACTGGCTTGAAGCCGCTTCCATGCGCCGCAGGACATCCTGAGCATAGGTGAGGCTCAGTGTTTTTTCGGTGGTGTAGCTTTCCGTCCAGGCGAGATAAACGGAGGCGACGAGCGGCACCAGGAAAGCGAGGAACCCGGTAAACAGTGCGAGAGCGGCCCGTGGTTTCTGCGGCATTGGTTTGTCCAGGTTAAAGCACGGTGATGAAGCGCCCTGAGTCCGGATGATACTTGTTGGTAACGTGGTGCGAAATAACCCACGGGGGAGGCCGATATGACCCATTTGGTGTAGAAGATGGCCTGGGATGCAAAGCTCCGGAGGTCAGCGGCTTATCGGTTTACTTGAGGGGCGTGGACTTTGGTGCGGGGAGTGGAGGCGAGGCCGGCTCGGGGCCTGGCGCGGGCGGGGGTGCGGGGGCTGGAGTGGGTTGTTGGTCGCGCGGTGGGTTGGGGTCTGAGGGCACTTTACAGAATAGCTGGAAGGCAGTGGTTAGTGGTTCGTAGGGGTTGTGTCCTCTTAGTGCGCTGCTCTCGGTCTCCTCTGCCACTCCATGAGTTCGATCAAGAATTGGTGGGCGCTGCTTGCGACCATGACCTCATCCAATCGACTGGCAACCTTCGCCCTCTCCTCGTCCGATAGACCCCGCTCTTCAAAGCGCCGCGCCAGTGATTCGGACTCCGCGCGATAGGCTTCCTGTTGTGCTTTGTAGGATACGAGTCGTAATTTGTGGATAGTTGATTCCATGACCCAACTCAGTTAGCACGCCGGACCTCAGCCACAGGTCAGTAGCAAATCCCCTCACCGGCGTAACGTCTACCGGAGGGCGCGCGTTGGGGCAGTATAGCGGTGCCTGGCCCGCTGAATATGGTCTAAATCGCTCAACCCTAAGTGTGCATTGCTGAAAATTAACCGGCCTTACCTTTCAAGGCCGCTACCAAAGTAGCAACGCAGTCTTAGGACACTACCATTAGTGGGTAGCGGTTGGAGAAGCTGTGAACAAGGGACCAAGGGAACAAGGGAACAAGAAAGCGGAGTTAGCGGAGCTAGAGGGGCTGGCGGAGCTAACGGAGTTGGCGGGCTCTAGAGGGTGCGCTGGTAGCGGAGGACGTCGACGGAGGCGTTCCATACGACATCGATGCGGCGGAGGCCGTCGGGGGTCCATCGATCGGTTTGATAGAAGCGCTGTGCGCGGAGGTTTTCGACGAGGGTGAAGAGGTAGGCGTTCTTGAGGCCAAGCGACACGAGGTGGGCGCGGGCGGCGGTGACGAGAGCGACGCCGACACCGAGGCCCCAGGAATGAGGATCGACATAGAGAGCAGTGAGCTCGCCGTGGTTGGGCAGGTCGGGTTCGTGCGAGGGACAGGTGGTGGCGAAGCCGTGGATGATGTTGCCGGAGACGGCGACGATGGTGTGGGGGTGAAGAGGATCGGCGTTGGAGAGATCGTATTTTTCGGCGCGGTCTTCGGGGCGGAGCTGGTCGAGATAGTCGTCGGGGAGAAAGCCGCGGTAGCCGTGTTGCCAGGCGCGGACGTGGACGCGAGCGATGGCGAGAGCATCGGGCGGCTCGGCTGGGCGGAGGAGCATGGAGCGAGTATGGCACGAGAGACAGTGGTTAGTGATTCATGGCTAGTGGTTAGAAAGGCACCTGCGACAGTCGTTAGCGATTAGTGGTTAGAGAGGCCGGGAGCGAAGGGCGGGGAAGCAGTGACGGAGTGAACAAGTGAAAAAGTGAACGAGGGAAGCAGGGAGCAAGGGAGCAAGGGCTCGCATTAGCGATTCAACTTGATTGCGGGGACGGGGCATGAGTTATATTGGACGCATTCGCTGAAGCCTGGAGAAGTTGAGCGTCCCCAAACGGGCTGAGTGCGGTTCCCCAAAACTGAAGCAGGGCCTGGTTCCGAAAAACAAAAGAAAATTCCCCGAAACAAAAAACTGAATCTGATTCCAGAAACTGAAGTAGGGTCGCGTTCCGCAAGGAAAAGAATAGTTTCCCCCGAAACAAAACTAAAAATTGCGAAATGAAAGAGGAGGTCATTGTGGGCGATCAGCCGACACCGGAAAAAATCATGCAGATTGGCTTTGGATTCTGGGCTTCGAAGACGCTGCTGAGCGCAGTAGAAATGGCGGTGTTTACCGAATTGGCAAAGCGCCCTGAAGGCTTGGAGGAGTTGACAGGGCGGCTGGGGCTGCATCCGCGGTCAGCGCGCGATTTTCTTGATGCGCTGGTGGCGCTTGGATTTCTGGAGCGGCGCGAGGGGAAGTACGCGAACACGCCGGACACGAATTTGTTCCTGGACAAGCGCAAGCCCTCGTATATCGGCGGCATTCTGGAGATGTGTAACCACCGGTCGTATGGGCATTGGGAGCATCTGACGGAGGGACTGCGCACCGGGCTGCCGCAGAGCGAGTTGAGAGGTGGAGGCGCGCCCGTGTTCGAAACCATCTACGCCGATCCGGCGCGGCTCAAAGAGTTTCTGAAGGCCATGACCGGCGTTAGCCATGGCGCGAACCTGACCATCGCGGCGAAGTTTCCATGGGCGCAGTACAAGACGGTGGCCGATGCGGGGCCGGCGCAGGGCGATCTGCTGACGCAGGTGCTCCTGAAGAACCAGCACCTTACCGGCGTGGGGTTCGATTTGCCGGAGGTGGGCCCGATTTTCGAGGAATATGTTGAAGCTCACGGATTGTCCTCGCGGCTCAAGTTCCAGCCGGGCAGCTTCTTCACCGACGCCCTGCCTAAGGCGGATGTGATCATGATGGGACACATTCTGCACGACTGGAATCTCGAGCAAAAGCGGATGCTGATCGGAAAGGCATACGCCGCACTTCCCAAGGGCGGTTCGCTGCTGGTGTACGACGCCATCATTGACGACGACCGCTCGAAGAACGCTTTTGGCCTGATGATGAGCCTGCACATGATGATTGAAACTCACGGCGGGTTCGACTACACGGGCGCGGACTGCCAGGGATGGATGCGCGAGGCGGGATTCAGCGAGACGCGCGTGGAGCATTTGGTGGGACCGGACTCGATGGTGGTGGGGATCAAGTGAAAACAGGTGTCAGGGGTCAGGTGTCAGGGGTCAGAGAGGGGTGGCGAGGGTAGGTGAGCGCGATAAGAGGGACAGCCGGGGCGTGGCCGGCGGATGTTCATAAATTGTCGATGTGTACACATCCGTGCTAAACTTCCCATAGAGGGCCAATCCGATGGGTACAGTGAGCAGCCGCGTGGTCCACAAGCATTTCCGCCTCGACAACGGGAAGCTGAAGCGCGCACAGAAGGTGCTTGAAGCAGCGACGGAGACGGAGACGGTGGAGCGCGCCCTCGATCTCGCAATTCTGGAACACGAGCGCAGCCGCATGACGGCTGAGGCCAACCGGCAATTCCTCAAAAGCAGAATCGTCATCCGCGACGTCTTCGGCGCGCTCGGAAAATAGCGGATGCCGGTACTTTTCGATGCATCGATTTATATAAGCGGCCTGCGAGCCGGAGGCGGCTTGTCCCTGCTGTTGCAACGGTGGGCGCGCGAAACTCCGCTGTGGCTGAGCGCCGTGGTGCTGGAAGAGCTTTATGCCGGCGCAAAACCGGTCGACCATCGCATCCTGCAAAAGCTGGAGCGCGATTTTTTGAAGGCAGGCAGAATTCTCATCCCGAACCTGAGCGATTGGTCCAACGCCGGGCGGGTTCTCGCGCGGATCGGGCAGAAGTACGGGTACGAGCGGATCGGCAGAGCAAGGCTGACCAACGATACTCTGATTGCCGTGAGCGCGGCGCGCACCGGCGTTCAAGTGCTCACGGCAAATCGGAGGGATTTTGCGCGATTGGCGGAGTTCTGCGCGGTGAAGTGGCAGTTGGTGGCGAGCCAATCATAGCGCCCCGTCTTGTTAATCAATCTGTAGTGAAAAATACGCTAATCCAAATACGTTAATCTAAGTCGATGGGCGATGCGACAAATCATGCGGACGCAGGGAAGTTGCACGCGCTTGACAGTGCGGGCGCGGCGCTGCGGATTCGCGGGCTGAAGAAGGCGTTTGTGGATGTGCAGGCGGTGGATGGGATCGACCTGGAAGTTAGCAAGGGCGAGTGCTTT
>CAZANC010000185.1:0-7118 GCA_964486495.1 uncultured Occallatibacter sp. | reverse complement strand
AAGTACGAGGGAATACGTCGAAGACAAAAATCTAGCAGGTGATTTTACAGGCGAGAGCGTGGACAAGTGTCGCTTCTTAGATTGGTGACAATCACGAGCCAGGAACTGATGCAGCACTGGCCTTCAGCGCTTGCGTCCGGCTTCGCGCCAGAATAACGAATTCTTCACTCCCGGCCGAATCGGACTTGATCGACTCGAGATTGATCTCCACATTGGCGATTGCCCCAGCTACAGCAGCTCTGGCCAAGGCCATCGCGGTCGTCAGGTCCGACGCCATGTTCGGATTGGTAATCGGTTTCAAGGTCTTGGCGATCCGCTCTACTTCAGCGGATTTTTCGGCCACGCTCAGTGGCACTGCTGCTGCCTGCTGCAACGCAGAGTTAATAAGGCGCTGACCGTCAGCAGCCTCCTTTGCCGATTTGTATGCCTTCGCGACCGCGCGGTACGCCTCGGCGTCCTCGTCGATCGCCGATTTCAACTCCTCGCGCAGATGCGAAAGCTGCCCGAGCGCCTCGCTCAGCTGGGGTTCATATTGCGCATAAGCGTTTTTTCCACGGGACATGGAGGCAACCATGCAAGCCAAACCGGCAGCCATGGCGCCGCTCGCAGCGGCAGCACTGCCTCCACCCGGCACCGCCGTGGGCGCGGCCAGTTGCTCAATGAAAGGCTCGATTCCTGAACGCAAACCCCCAACTGCCACCTTGCTACTTACGATCGCAGCCAGTCGGTTTTCAAAGATCAGCGAAGAGTCAAAGTTCTCCAACTGAAGAAACCACTCGGCGGCCTGCTCGATGGCCCGCTTCGGGATCAGCCCGACAATTTCGCTGGAAATGGGCAAGACACCATAGCGCTCAGCTTCGCGCTTCACAAACTCAAATACGCGATGGAGCGGCGTCTGTTCAAAATCGGTCAGGTTCATAGAAACCTGCGCCAAACCGCGCACAAGGAAACCTGATGCCTTTACGAAGGGCATCCCGCCCGAGGAGAAGCGCACTGCTTTGGCAATGCTCTTGGCGATGTCGACATTCGGCGAGTTTAGAAAGATGTTATATGCGATCAAGAACTTCCGCGCACCCACGACAGTCGCTCCGGCCGTCGGATGCAATCGCGCCTCGCCGAAGTCAGGTTTGCGTGCCGGGTTGGTACCGATCTCGTCGCGGACCCCTTCAAACTGACCTCGGCGGATGTTCTCGAGGTTCTTGCGCTCGGGGGTTGAGGCAGCCGCTTCGTAGAGATAGACCGGAACCTGGTAGCGCTTCCAGATTTCCGCTCCAACGTGACGCGCCATGGCCACGCAGTCTTCGAGTGTGACGCCTTCGATGGGAATGAAAGGAATCACATCGGCCGCACCGAGTCGCGGATGCGCGCCCTGGTGCCGCGTAAGGTCGATCGATTCGGCGGCCTTGCCGGCGCCGCGAATCGCGGCTTCCTGAATGGCCTCGCGGTCACCGGCGAGCGTGATGACGCATCGGTTGTGATCGGCATCCATCTCCCGGTCGAGCAGATAGACGCCAGGCAGCTTCATGGCTTCGACGATGGCATCGACCCTCGCAGGATCGCGGCCCTCAGAGAAGTTCGGTACACATTCAATCAAAGTGGTAGGCACGGCAAAAAGAATACGATTCGCGGCTCAATCCGGCAACCAGCACAGGGGCGCCGGAAACATTCCTTTCGCGCCAAGATCAAATGATCTCCCTGAGCGGAGTCCCGTCACAACACGTTTCTATCCGTGGGAGTATCCTGTGGTTCAGTCCCCGGGACTGCGACGAAATGCGCACTTTCGCCGGTCTCGTGGTGTCTCATTGGGAGGAGTCTATGGCATCGACTGCAGCTCCCATTATTCGCGCGCCGCGCGGCACAGAGTTGCATTGCAAGGGATGGCAGCAGGAAGCGGCGCTGCGTTGTCTGATGAACAACCTGGATCCCGAAAACGCCGAGCGCCCCGCGGATCTCGTCGTCTACGGCGGCATTGGCAAGGCAGCGCGCAACTGGGAGTGTTACCACGCCATCGTGCGTGAATTGGAGCGGCTGGACGGCGACGAAACGCTGCTGGTGCAGTCAGGCAAGCCGGTTGCGGTGTTTCCTACGCACGAAATGGCCCCGCGCGTTCTCATAGCCAACTCCAACCTGGTGGGCAAATGGGCCACATGGGAACACTTTAACGAGCTCGATCGTAAAGGCCTGATGATGTATGGCCAGATGACGGCGGGTAGCTGGATTTACATCGGCACGCAGGGAATCCTGCAGGGCACCTTCCAGACGTTCGCCGCACTCGCGGAACGGCATTTCGGCGGGTCGCTCAAGGGCAAACTTGTGGTAACTGGTGGAATGGGCGGCATGGGTGGTGCTCAGCCGCTTGCCGTAACCCTCAACGGCGGCGCGGTGCTGGTTGTCGAAGCCGACCGCAGCCGGATAGAGCGTCGGGTCGCGACGCGATATTGTGACCTACTCGCGGGAGACCTCGACGAAGCTCTGCACCTTTGCGAAGAGGCTCGCCGCGAAGGCCGCGCGCTTTCTGTGGGCCTGGTGGGCAACTGCGGTGATGTGTTGCCCGAGATTGTGCGTCGTGGTCTGCAGGTGGATGCGGTAACCGACCAGACCAGCGCCCACGATCCCCTCAACGGCTATATCCCGCAGGGATTCACTTTGGATCAGGCCGCGGAATTGCGGCGCCGCGATCCGGCGGAATATGTGCGCCGTTCGATGGCGACGATGGTTGTTCACGTGAACGCGATGCTTGCGTTGCAACGCGCGGGCGCGGTGACCTTTGACTACGGCAACAACATCCGGCGCTTCGCATGCGACGCCGGCTGCACGGATGCGTTTCTTATTCCCGGATTTGTGCCCGAGTACATTCGTCCCCTCTTCTGCACTGGCCAGGGACCGTTTCGCTGGGTGGCGCTTTCGGGTGACCCCAAGGACATCGACCGCACCGACGAACTGGCGCTGGAGCTGTTCCCGGAGAACGAGATTCTCAACCGCTGGCTGCGGCTGGCGCGCGGCCGTTTCGCTTTACAGGGATTGCCCGCAAGAATCTGTTGGCTTGGGCTTGGAGAGCGTGCCCGCATGGGAGCAGCGATCAACGACCTTGTCCGCAGGGGCGAAATCTCGGCCCCTATCGCCATGGGCCGCGACCATCTGGACACTGGCTCGGTAGCCAGCCCTTATCGCGAGACAGAAAAAATGCTCGACGGCTCGGATGCGGTTGCGGACTGGCCGATTCTGAATGCGCTGCTCAACACTGCATCTGGGGCAACGTGGGTCAGCTTCCACCACGGCGGCGGCGTGGGGATGGGCTATTCGCTGCACGCCGGACAAGTGACCGTGGCTGACGGCACCGAGCTAGCTGCGCGCAAGATCGAGCGCGTCCTGAATAACGACCCTGGCCTCGGAGTGGTTCGCCACGCCGATGCCGGCTACGAGTTGGCACAACAAACCGCGCGCGAACGCGGTATCGCCATTCCAATGGCGGAAGAATAACAGTGTCCAGATCGCTTGCAGTCGTCAACATCGGGCAGCTCGTCACGCTTGCGGGACCCGCACGTCCGCGCGTGGGCTCGGAGCTCCGCGAGTTGGGCGTAATTTCAGATGCGGCGCTCCTGATTGAAGACGGCCGCGTCGCTGCAGCTGGGCCTTATCACGAAATCAAATCCAAAGGCCTGCCCCACGAAGTGGTCGATGCGCAGGGCCGCTGCATCACGCCGGGCTTTGTGGATGCACATACACACATGGTCTTCGCAGGCAACCGCGCTGCCGAATTCGACCAGCGCATTGCCGGCGCCAGCTATCAGCAGATTGCGGCTGCCGGAGGCGGCATTCTGAGCACTGTGAAAGCCACCCGCGCCGCCTCGGAAGACGATCTGCTCGCTGAATCGCGCCGTCATCGCGATTGGATGCTTCGCTCGGGCACGACGACCGCCGAAGCCAAGTCGGGCTATGGCCTGGAGCGCGATACGGAGTTGCGTATGCTCCGCGTGATAAGGAAACTCGACAGCGAGGGCCCCACGCAAGTGGTGCCCACGCTGCTGGCAGCGCACACCTTGCCCCCGGAGTTTGCCGGCCGCCGGGACGATTACGTTCGCTGGATCGCGGAAGAACTCATCCCTGAGGTTGAAAATCTCAAGCTGGCGCGCTTTTGCGACGTCTTCTGCGACGACCACGCCTTCACGGTCGAAGAAACGCGCAAGGTACTCACCGCCGCGCGTGCCCATGGCCTGGAACTGCGCGTGCATGTCGAGCAGTTCCGTCCCGGCACGGGAGCTACGCTTGCCGCGGAACTTCATGCGCGCACTGCAGACCATCTTGAAACTGCCACCGCGGACACTCTCCATGCATTGCGTGCCGCCGCGGTGCAACCGGTCTTGCTTCCCGGCTCGGTCTTTGCGCTGGGGCGCACCGCCTATCCGCCCACCCGCGCCATGGTCGAGCACGGTCTGGCCATTGTGCTGGCCAGCGATTTCAACCCCGGCTCGTCTCCGATCCCATCCATGCCGTTTATCGTCTCGCTCGCCTGCCTCTACATGGGGCTCACCCCGGCTGAAGCGCTCACCGCTGCGACCGTCAATGCCGCATGGAGCCTTGGCCTTGGCGACAGTATTGGCTCTTTGGAAACCGGCAAACAGGCTGATTTTCTTATCCACGAATTCAGCGATTTCCGCGAGATCGCCTATTTCATCGCCGCCGCAGAGCTGCCTCGCGTATTCATCGCAGGCCGGGACGTAACTCCGGGCTGATCGATCCTGAAAATGAATCGCTGTACCTCGCGGGAAATCGATGCGCGAACTGCTGGGTGTGCGGAATTCTGCTAGTCGGCGAATGCGTCGAACAGACCTTCGTGAATCGACTGTACCAGTTGGTTAATGTCGGTTGCGGGGGGGCGATCCGCCTCGAGGCCGGGAACGATCTTGCGAATCCTGGCAAGCACCTGCTCAATTTGTTTGCCTGGCTTCAAAGGTTTCCGGTAGTCCAGGCCCTGCGCGGCACACAAGAGCTCGATGGCAAGAACCTGCTCGACGTTCTCAACAATCTGCCGCATCTTAAGTGCGGCGTTCATCCCCATCGAAACGTGGTCTTCCTTGCCGCCAGATGTCGGCACGCTGTCCACGCTAGCCGGATGCGCCAACACCTTGCATTCATTCAGGAGCGCAGCTGCGGCGACGTGCGCCATCATGTAACCCGACGACAAGCCGGCCTCGCTCGACAGAAACGGAGGCAAGCCCTCGTTGATATCTGGGTTGATCAGGCGGTCGATCCGGCGTTCACATATGCTGGCGAGATCGGTCAGCGCGATGGCCGCGTAGTCGAAGGCATAAGAGAGCGGCGCACCGTGGAAGTTGCCGCCGGAGAGTACGTCTCCGCTCGCTGCAAAGACGAGTGGATTGTCGGTTGCGGAGCCCGTTTCGATCTCCACAATCGAAGTAACGTGATCGAGCACGTCGCGAACCGCACCATGCACCTGCGGCATACAGCGCAGGCAGTAAGCGTCCTGAATGCGTTGATCGTTCGTCCGGTGCGACTCCCGAATCTCGCTGCGGTCGAGCAATACCATCAGATGCCGGGCCACTGCTGCCTGTCCGCGATGGGGCCTAGCCGCCTGGATTCGTGGATCGAAAGCAGAAGGCGTGCCACGCAGCGCCTCTAGAGACATTGCGCCAGCAACGTCGGCGATCCGGACGAGACGCTGTGCATCGTAAAGCGCGAGTGAAGCAACGGCAGTCATTCCTTGCGTGCCATTCAGCAGCGCAAGACCTTCCTTTGCTTCGAGCCGCAGTGGAGCGAGTTCGGCCCGCCGCAATGCCTCACTGCCGCTCAGGCGCGCTCCATCGTAGAAAGCTTCTCCTTCGCCAATGAGGACCAAAGCGAGATGCGCCAGTGGAGCAAGATCGCCGCTCGCGCCCACTGAACCCTTTTCCGGCACGACCGGATGAATTCCTAGATTGAGGAGGCTCATCAGCATCTCGACGACCTCTCGGCGAACTCCACTGAAGCCCTTGGCGAGGACATTGGCGCGCAGCAAGAGCATGGCCCTGACGGCCGCATCCGGCAAAGGGCTGCCCAGTCCGCAAGCATGGCTCCGCAACAGATTCACCTGCAATTCAGAAAGATGGTTGCCCGGGATGCGGACGTCAGAGAGCCTGCCGAAGCCGGTATTGACGCCGTAAACGGCCACTTCTTTTTCGAGAATTTTCTCGATGAGCTGGCGGGATGCGTCCACGCGTGCCACAGCGGATGGCGCGAGACCCACTTGACGCCCTCCGCGAGCTACTTGGTGAATTTCATCAAAGCTGAGATTGTTTCCTGAGAGCAAAAGTGGCGCTGAATGATTCATCCCGACCTTTCAAAAGCGACCAACCTGGCTACTTCTTGTCAGTTAAGCGGATGGTACGCAAGAGAAGACCCGGCTGCGGACGACGCCGAAGACTCCCGGGCGGAAAAGTAAGCGATTGAGCGCCTCACTTGCAACATGTCAAATATCTGATTTTCCAAATTGCTCCTTCGGAAACGTTGGCGCAGCGGTGCATTCCGCCTGATCCGTTGGCAAATCGGAGAATAAATGCAATGGGATCAGCGTCGATTGATGCGAAATCACCGTAATCACTAATGTACTTAACGAGGCAGGATAAGTTCTCGAAAGTCGGCAAGTGTTCGCCTCCCAATTGCTGAGTCTTAGTCGGCTAAAAAAGCGTGAAGCCCCCGGTCGAAGACGATGTATACGGGCGGGGGTCGTGAATGTGCGACATAGCTCGTTCAGCTCACCGGTCAGAATCGAGAAGGCGTCCTCCCCCACGGCTCCGACTTCATGTTTCCTCAACCCGAACATTGGCTCCTAGAACGTCCAGCCTGCGACAATCGCCACGCTTGGATCTCCGTTCTTCCAGCCCATATTGATCACACCGAGAACTGCAGCTGGATTGCTCGGCTTGGCGAAAAACAGCCCGACGCCGCCTTCGGCATAATTGTTCGTTGACACGACGTTAGCCCGTTCGAAAAAGTCAATGCCAAGCCACGATACCGGCTTGGGTATAAACACGAAATCCGAATAGACCGGCGCGCCGTAAGACACTTCGGTTTCCACAACTTCCGGCACGGATTGGCTAGTTGGCTGGTTAACCAAGGAA
>CAZANC010000184.1:0-7160 GCA_964486495.1 uncultured Occallatibacter sp. | reverse complement strand
TCACCACACTGCAAGCGCTTTCGGTCACTGTGACGGTGAGCGGCGGAAGCGGCAACCCGACGCCCACTGGTGCAGTGACGCTGACCGGCGGCGGTTACTCTTCCGTGGCGACTACGCTGAGCGGCGGCAGCGCCACCATCAACATCCCGGCAGGATCGATGGGGATCGGGTCGAATACGCTCACCGTCAGCTACACTCCTGACGTCGCTGGGTCCGCGACCTACAACTCTGCTACGGGAACATCTCCAGGGGTGACGGTGACCCAGGCGACGTCAACGGTGTCGGCGTGGCCAACGGCAAGCGCCATCGCCAATGGGCAGACTTTGGCTTCGTCAACTCTAACGGGCGGCACGGCCTCGGTGCCTGGCGCCTTCGCCTGGACCGCACCGGCTACAGTTCCCGCCCTGGGGACATCTTCCCAGAGCGTTACCTTCACGCCCACTGACGCGATCGACTACAACAAAGCGGCCGGACAGGTTAGCGTCACGGCGAACAACTCAACGACACCGACGGTGTCGGCATGGCCTGCCGCCGGCGCCATCACTTACGGGCAGACGCTGGCTTCGTCGATCCTAACGGGAGGCACGGCTTCCGTCTCCGGCGCCTTTGCCTGGACCACGGCAAGCACGGCTCCCGGCGCAGGCACCCCGTCAGAAAGCGTGACCTTCACGCCCACTGACGCAACCGACTACAACTCCGCGGTAGCGCAGGTGAGCGTCACAGTGAATAAGGCGACGCCAACGGTGTCAGCTTGGCCTGCAGCCGGCGCCATCACTTACGGGCAGACGCTGGCTTCGTCCACGCTTACCGGAGGCACGGCTTCCGTCTCTGGTGCCTTTGCCTGGACCACGGCAAGCACGGCTCCCGGCGCAGGCACCCCGCCAGAAAGCGCGACCTTCACTCCCACTGACACGACCGACTACAACACGGTCATCGGTTCTGTCGCAGTAACGGTCGCAAAGGCGACGCCAACGGTGTCAGCTTGGCCTGCAGCCGGCGCCATCACTTACGGGCAGACGCTGGCTTCGTCCACGCTTACCGGAGGCACGGCTTCTGTCTCCGGCGCCTTTGCCTGGACCACGGCAAGCACGGCTCCCGGCGCGGGCACCCCGCCAGAAAGCGCGACCTTCACTCCCACTGACACGACCGACTACAACACGGTCATCGGTTCTGTCGCAGTAACGGTCGCAAAGGCGACGCCAACGGTGTCAGCTTGGCCTGCCGCCGGCGCCATCTCTTACGGGCAAACGCTTGCGTCTTCGACACTAACGGGAGGCACGGCTTCCGTCCCCGGTGCTTTCGCCTGGACCATGGCAGGCACGGCTCCCGGCGCGGGCACCCCGTCAGAAAGCTTGACCTTCACGCCCACGGACGCAACCGACTACAACTCCGCGGCAGGGCAGGTTAGCGTCACAGTGAATAAGGCGACGCCAACTGTGTCGGCATGGCCGGCGGCGAGCACAATCAACAATGGGCAGACGTTGGCCTCGTCGATCCTTACTGGAGGCACGGCTTCTGTCCCCGGCGCCTTCGCATGGACCGCTCCGACTACGGTGCCCGCCCTGGGGACATCTTCCCAGACCGCAAGCTTCACGCCCACCGACGCGGCCGACTACAACACGGTGACCGGACAGGCTAGCGTCACGGTGAACAACTCGACAACGGCAACGGTGTCGGCATGGCCGACGGCTAGCGCGATCACCTACGGGCAGACACTGGCTTCGTCCACGTTGACGGGCGGCACGGCCTCCGTGCCCGGCGCCTTCGCCTGGACCGCGCCGGGCACGGCTCCCAGCGCAGGATTACCTTCAGAGAGCGTGACATTCACGCCCACAAACACAACCCAATACAGCATTGTGACAGGGCAGGTGATCGTCACAGTGAACAAGGCGACGCCAACGGTGTCGGCATGGCCCGCTGCAAGCGCCATCACCTATGGGCAAACGCTCGCCTCATCGATCCTCACTGACGGCAAGGCCTCGGTCCCCGGAGCCTTCGCCTGGACTACAGCAAGCACAGCTCCAGGCTCAGGATTGCAGTCAGGGAGCGTGATCTTCACTCCCACTGACGCAACCGACTACACAACCCCCACGCATACGGTCATGCTCACAGTGAACCCAGCCATCTTGACCGTGACGGCGACGAACGCATCAGTGGCCGTAAACCAAGCCATTCCGAATTTCACATATAGTACAGCCGGCTACGTGAATGGGGACACTTCTTCAGTGTTGAGCGGTGCGCCGTCGGAGACGACCACTGCAAAGCAGGGTTCGCCCGCTGGAAATTATCCGATCACCATCACCGAGGGCTCGCTCTTTGCAGCCAATTATCACTTCCAGTTCGTCAACGGCACGTTGATCATCACCGGTTCGGGAACCACGACGGCCACGCCGGCCCTCAGCCCGGGATCCGGCACATACAGCTCCGTGCAGAGCATAACCATCTCCGATGCAACGGCTGGTGCGGCCATTTACTACACCACTAATGGTTCCACACCCTCGACCTCGTCAACGAAGTACTCGGGACTGGTCACCGTTTCCTCGACCGAGACCCTCAATGCTATCGCGGTCGCCACTGGCGACTCGCAAAGCGCGGTGGCTTCGGCAGCTTACACCATCGCCGCCGCGCCTGCGGCTACCTCCAAAGCTGCATCGAGTATCGGCAACACCGGCGCCACGTTGAACGGCACCGTGACCGCGAACAATGCCACCACGCAGTACTGGTTTGCCTATGGAACCAGCAGTACTTCTTTGACCAGCACGACAACCGCAACCGGCGGATTGACGGGAACATCGGCCAAGTCGGTGAGCGCCACGTTGACGGGGCTGCGGGTCCTGACCACCTACTACTTCCATGTTGTCGCATCCAATGCGGTGGGCACCACCTACGGCGCGGTTTTGAGCTTTACGACGAAATAGGGCAGCGCCCGAGGGCGGCGCCGGGTTCTGACGCTGTGGCACGCTCGTCCGCCGAACAGCCGCGTTGCCCGGCCCCTTGCTCTAATCGCTGCGTGCCTTCACCGCCAGCACGTCTGCCGCCTTCGCTGCCTTCGTCGCCTTGTCCATCGCCTTTGACAGCTCCCGCGTCATCACCTGGAAGTGATATCCCATCACCGCTAGCGTCATGGCCGTACTAAAGCAGCGCCGGTACTTTGTCGCCGCTGAGGCAAGAAACTTCCAATAGCTCCACTGGTGGCGCCCAAATAATCCCTGCCGCACGATGGAATTCGCCAGCGCGCGCATGTTCGCGCTGGTTAGAAATGGGGGACTCGCCTGCTTGTTCGCCCGCTCGCCAGCCGCCCGTTTCGCCGGCTTGGGATGCGCCCGGTTCAGGTAGAGCTTCACCCGCTCGTAGTAGGCCTCGCAGTTATAAATTCTCTTCATCACGTCGCGATAGCCTTCCACCAGCTTCGCCGAATCCATGCGCGGCAAAAAGTTCAGCCGGTCGCAAAAGGTGTTGTTGCCGCCGCCCGCGTCCACAATCCGGTCCTCTCGCCGCAAGCGCCGGAACAGTTGCGTCCCCGGCATCGCCTGCAGCAGCCCAACCATCGCAATCGGAATCCCGCTTTTCTGGATGAACTCCACCATGCGGTCGAAAATGTCTTCCTTATCCGTGTCGAACCCGAGAATAAATCCGCCCATCACCTGCAGCCCGTAGCTCTGAATCGTCGCCACGCTCTCCAGCAAACTCCGCCGCGTGTTCTGCAGCTTGTTGCTCGCAATCAGGCCTGACTCATCCGGCGTCTCCACGCCAAGAAACACCGATCTGAATCCAGCGTCCTTCATGAGCTGCATCAGCTCCACATCGTCAGCCAGATTCAGTGACGCTTCGGTGATAAAGTCGAATCGCGCGCCAGTCTCAGTGCGCCACTCGACCATCGCCCGCAGCAACTCCTTCGCCCGCGCCTTGTTGCCGATGAAGTTGTCGTCCACGATAAACACTGTCTCGCGCCAGCCCGCAGCCATCAATTGGTCCAGCTCCGCCAGCACCTGCGCCACGGCCTTGGTCCGCGGCCGCCGCCCGTAAATCTCGATAATGTCGCAGAACTCGCAGTTGAACGGGCAGCCGCGCGAGTACTGCACCGTCATCGTCGAGTAGCGCCTCATTTTGATCAGGCTCAGATCGGGCAGCGGGCTAGTCGCCATCTCCGGCCGTTCGGCCGCCTGGTAAACGGGCCGCGCCGTTCCCGCTTCCAGTTCCCTCGCCAGCTCGCCGATCAGGCTCTCCGCTTCGCCGATCACCACATGGTCGGCCTTCATCTCAGCCGCCGGCACGCTGCTCGCTATCGGGCCGCCCACCACGGTGCGCAGTCCGCGTGCGCGGCAACGCTCCACAATCTCCACCAGCGAATCGCGCTGGATGTGCATTCCGCTCACAAAGACCGCATCGGCCCACTTCAGGTCGCGATCGCGCAGCCGCTCCACATTCGTATCAACCAGCCGCTTCTTCCATGCGCCCGGCAGCAGCGCCGCCACCGTCATCAGGCCCAGCGGAGGCTGCGCCGCCCTCTTGCCCAAAAACTTGAGTGCGTGTCTGAAGCTCCAAAATGTTTCAGGAAATTCCGGATAGACGAGCAAGACGTTCATAGGCCATCTTTCAGCAGGTCGAGTGGCTGCGCGGGCGCGATCTGCAGGATTCAGGCCGTGCTCCCCCAATGAAAGCAGTGCGGCCCCGCTCGGTGCGGCGAACTGGTCCCGCATCCATTCTCCCACCGAAACGGTGAAAAACTGGTCAAATGTGAACAGTTTCGCGGAAGCCGCGTAATCGCGCATTGAAACCGCCGCTGGCTCAATAGTGGCTCAGTTTGAATCTGTTTTGAAAGCGTATCGCTGATAGGTAGAGGCTGGTAGCGATGGGCTTCAACCCATCGAAACATCCCGACTGCCCAAATACCCCAAAATGAGTGAGGGCTTCAGCCCGTAAGGGACGCCACCTCAATTGACCAGCCCCGATAACTCCCCAACTTCACTTGCTCCGCTATAATCAATTCCATGCAGCGCCTCGCCACTCGCCGCACTCTCTTGATCGCAGCACACGCGGCAGCGGCGGCGGCGGCTCGCGCCGCCTAGACTCCTGCGTCACCTCATCCCCAAATCTCAGCTCTCAGATCGTAGTTAACACTTATGGTGTCCGAGGCACGAACTCGTCGCTCTAACCCCTGACCCCTGATCTCTGATCCCTGTATTCTGGAGTCATCATGGACGAGTTTTCCCGCATTCAGCGTCTCCCCGCCTACGTCTTCAATATCACCGGCGAGATGAAGTCCGCCGCCCGCCGCCGTGGCGAAGACATCATCGACTTCGGCATGGGCAACCCCGACGGCGCCACGCCGCCCCATATAGTAGATAAGCTCATTGAGGCGGTCAGGAAGCCCACCACGCACCGCTACTCCGTCTCGCGCGGGCTGCCCCGCCTGCGCAAGGCCGTCTGCAACTGGTACAAGACGCGCTATGACGTCGATCTCGACGCGGACTCCGAGGCGATTGTCACAATTGGATCGAAGGAGGGCATCGCCCACCTCTGTCTCGCCATCCTCGACTCGCGCGACACCGTGCTCGTTCCCAACCCCAGCTACCCCATCCATATCTACGGCCCGGTCATCGCCGGAGCTCACATCGTCAGCGTCCCCGTCCACAATCAGGAAAGCTTTCTCGCCCAGCTCGAGGAAATCATCCCGCGCATGACGCCGCGTCCCAAGGCCCTCATTGTCAACTTCCCATCGAACCCGACGACGGAGTGTGTGGAATTGCCTTTCCTCGCGCGCCTCGTCGCTCTCGCCCGCGAGCACGGCTTCTATCTCATCCAGGACCTCGCCTACGCCGACATCGCCTTCGACGGTTACAAGCCGCCCAGCGTCATGCAGGTTCCTGGGGCCAAAGACGTCGCCGTCGAGTTCTTCACGCTCTCCAAGTCCTACAACATGCCCGGCTGGCGTGTCGGCTTCATGGTCGGCAATCAGCGCCTGGTCGGCGCGCTCGCCCGCCTCAAAAGTTATTTTGACTACGGCACCTTCACGCCCATCCAGGTCGCCGCCATCGCAGCGCTCGAGGGCCCTCAAGAGTGTGTCGCGCAGATTTGCGATAACTACCGCCGCCGCCGCGACGTCCTCGTCGAAGGCCTCAACAAGGCCGGCTGGTCCGTTGCCAAGCCGCGAGCGACGATGTTCGTCTGGGCGCAGATCCCCGAGCCTTACCGCGACCTCAAGTCGCTCGAGTTTTCGAAGCTCCTCTTGACCGAAGCCAAAACCGCTGTCTCTCCCGGCATCGGCTTCGGCGACTACGGCGACAACCATGTCCGCTTCGCCCTCATCGAGAATGAAGAACGGACCCGCCAGGCCCTCCGCGGCATCAAGGCCATGCTGGCGAAGGGCGTGGTGCATGCCGGCGACTGACCCCGGTCCCCGAGATTAACGATTGCTGGGCGGCCACACTTGGCAACTGCGGCGGGGGCATAAGTCACGAACACCCTGTCTCGAATGCCTATTCAAAGATCAATCCATTTATGTGAAAGGCTTTGACTGGTGCGTAGACGCGAGAATCCAGATCGATAGCGATCTGAATGCACGGTGCCCCATCCCGACCCCACTAAGGCAAGTTCACGCCGCTTCACAAATTCACTTCCTCTTCCCGCTCCCGCGATATACCCTTGAGCCCGCTCTCTTTGGCCCAAGCTGAGTCTCACGGGTCAAGCAATCACAACCATCAAACATTCCCCAGGAGGAGAAATCATGAAATTCATGGTCGTATGGAAGACTGTCCCCGGTAAGTACAAGACTGCGCTTGATCAATTCTTGAAATCGGGCGGACCGGCGCCGGAAGGCGGCAAGACGCTCGGCCGCTGGCACGTTCCAGGGTCAGTTCTCGGCTGGCACCTGATTGAAGCGAGCGGCCCGGAGGCTCTTGCCGAGCACGCCGCCGAATGGGCTGACGTTCTGGAGCTGGAAATCTATCCGGTGATTGAGGACGCCGCCGCCGGAGCCGCCGCAAAAAAGGTCTTCGGCAAATAGCCCCACAAGCAAATTGCCCCGCAAAAGAACGCCCCATCCCGGCTCTGCCTGGATGGGGTTTTTGCGTGTGTGGATAGCTGGCTCAGGCCGGAAGGTTTGCTGGCGTCCCCGACGGGATTTGAACCCGTGTTATCGCCGTGAAAGTGGCCGAACG
>CAZANC010000183.1:0-7204 GCA_964486495.1 uncultured Occallatibacter sp. | reverse complement strand
GGCTCAACGGTGCACATCGTGCAAATCTCGTTCCACCCAACGAACCAGCTTCCCACTTCCCTCACACCTAAGATTCTAAAGATCCTGATCTCAGATCGGGCAGGCCCCTTATCAGCCGCGCTATCGCGCGAAAGGCCACCGGGAGGCTCCACTGCTCACACTTGCTTGATTAGAGTAGCACAGGCCACCCTAAGATGCAAACTCTAAGACCAACGCAGATCCGGGGCTTGCAACAAGAGAAAGATTAGCATTTTCAAAGGGTTAGATTCAAGCACCACATCCTGTGGAAAGCCCCCGAATTCTGTGGGAATCCGGCCGCTAGCCGTAGGCTCACATGTGCCGCGGAATCAGCCCCAAGTCCGTGATTCCATTCACGAAATACTGCATAGCCAGCGCCACCAGCAGCAGGCCCATGATTCGGACGAGGATGCGAATGCCGGTTTCGCCGAGGAACTGGCGCACCCGGGCGGCGGCAGCCAGCACAAGATAAGTGACCAGAGCGGTAAAGGCGATCGCACCCAAAATCGCCCCCATCTGCCATCCCCAAAGCGTGGGAACCTGGCCAAC
Source organism: uncultured Occallatibacter sp. (assembly GCA_964486495.1). Taxonomy (GTDB): domain Bacteria; phylum Acidobacteriota; class Terriglobia; order Terriglobales; family Acidobacteriaceae; genus Telmatobacter. Next base: position 6,637 of record CAZANC010000183.1, on the reverse strand, counting down.
CAGCACCATCACCGAAGATATAGCCCCCGGCCCCGCCAGCATGGGAATGCCCAACGGCACAATGCCAGCGTCTTCCTTCGCCGCGCCTTCCACTGTGTCGCCATGCGTCTCCTGCGTAGGTGACCGCCGCGCCTCCAGCATGTCCAAACCAATAAGAAGAAGGATCAGCCCGCCGGCAATTTCGAAGGCGGGCAATGTGATGCCGAACATTCGAAAGATCAGTTGGCCGGCAACCGCAAAGCTCGTCAGCACAATGAAGCAAGTGATCGCGCCCTTGCGCGCCATGCGCTTGCGCCGCGCCGGACCCGCATGCTGAGTGATCGCCAGGAACGACGGGATCGCCGCAAAGGGATCGACAAGAAAAAAGATGGAGCTCAGCGCCAGAACCGAGAAGCGCACGATGGGCGCCTGGCTCAGTTCGTTCAATGCCGTCGCGGCTGGGTTGGTCCAGAGCACGTTATGAGGCTAGAACATTGTGGTCTCCCGCGCCAACATTCAGAACTGCCGCACACTACAATGAATTCCTTGCTCAGCAAATCTCAACGCGACCGCTTCGAAGTAGTCCTCGCCTCCCCGCGCAATCCCCTCAATATAGGAGCGGCGGCGCGAGCCATGGCCAACTTCGGCTTCCAGCGCCTCTCCGTCGTCGCTCCGTATGAGCCGCACTGGTGCGAGGCAAAGTCCGCGGTCGGCGCCTCGGACCTGCTCCAAAACTCCGAAATCACCAAGAATCTGGCAGAGGCAGTAGCCGACTGCACGCTGGTCGTAGGCACAGGCTCGCTCGAGCATCGCAAGCCCCAGCAGCCAGTGATTCCGCTGCCCGAACTGGCGCCGCTGGTGCGCGGAGAGACTGCGCGCGGCAATCGCGTAGCCCTCGTCTTTGGCTCGGAGAAACGTGGCCTTACGCAGGAGGATCTCGCGCATTGCCATCTGCTTGCCGTGATTCCGACCGATATCGCGCAGCCCTCGATGAATCTCGGCCAGGCTGTCGCAGTCTGCCTCTATGAGATCGCCTCGCGCATCAACGAAACGTCATCACCCGGCGCGGGTGCCCCTGGTCCCTCGCTTGTGGGGACCAGGGAGGTCGCCCCGCACGCCGCCGCTCCTGCCTCCACCCGCGATCTCGAACTCCTCGCCGGTGTCGTCGAAGAGACGATGCTCGCCGCCAACTATTCTCCGTCCGCCATGCGCAAGGCCAACCGGCACGACCTCGATCTGCTGTTGCGCAGGCTCGCTTTTACGGGTCGCGACGCGGTTCGGATCCTCGGATTGTTCCGGCGAATTCTTTGGCGACTCAAACAGGAATCAAGTCGGGAAGCTCGCGAACAGCGAGACGTAACTCGCAAGTAACTCTGCCGGGGGATTGTTTTCTCGCGCGACTGGAGCGGAAACTTGCTAAAGTGACCATCAAAGGCTCCCCCATGCCGCAAATGATTTCCCGTCTCCGCTCCTTTTCGTTCGCAAAGTCCTCCGCACGGCTCAGCCTGCTGGTTTTCGTTGCGGCAATGGCTGTCGTTCTGGTGTCGTCTGCTCTCACCGGCGTCAACGCGCAGCAGGCCCTCGCAGCAGGCGACCAGCCCGCCGCCCAGCAACAAACCCCCAGCCAATCTTCACCGCCGGCTCCTGCACCTGCGCCGGAAACCCAGCCTGCCGCGCAAGCGCCCGCCGCCCAGCCACCTTCCAGTGACCAATCTTCACCGCCGGCTCCTGCACCTGCGCCGGAAGCCCAGCCTGCCGCGAAAACACCATCCCCCGACGAATCCCAACCAGCAACATCAGCGCCTACCCCCGCTCCAACTGACACCCAATCCGCTCCCTCCGCTGCTCCAGCCGAGCCCGCACCAGCGCCGCCCGCCGCTTCCCAAAGCTCCCCGGCCCACGCGCCAGAGCCCGCAGAGATCTCCGAAGACGAAATCCGCCGTCTGCTCGTCGGCAAGGAACTATTCCTGCGCGGCGGCTATCTGGACAACGACCTGAGCTACAACGAGCATGGCGTTCTGGTCGGCCACTCGCCGCAAGGCTCATACACCCTGAGCGGAATCCAGATCGAAAAGGTTCGCCTGACTAAGCACAAGCTGGAGTTGGAAGGCCAGCGCTACGGGCTGCACTTCCTCGGTGCGATGCCTTATGAAGATCCCACCAAAGCCGTCGACCAGGTGAACATCACTCCGAAGAAAAAAGTGGTCAAAATTACCATCGACCGCGAGCTGGTCGTCAAGCCAAAAGAGAAAAAGGAAAAGGGCAAAGCCGCAAAGCCCGCGCCGCAAGCCGCCGCAGCTCCAGCGCCAACAGCTGCGCCCGCACCGGCGCTAGCCGCAGCGCCAGCTCCGCCCGCCGAAGCGGCCGGCGCCCCCAACACCACAGATGACGCGCAGGCAGAAATTGCCGCCGCTCCTCCGGCCGAGCGCCCCGCAGACGCCAAGAGCGTGACCACCACCACCTCGCAGGCGCATGCGAACAAGCTCCTCGAAGACGCGTTGGACAACGTGTTCGCGCAGGGCTTTGACAGCCGCCTGATGGAGTCGATGCCCGACTTCTGGAAGCTTTACTACGCCGCGGCAGCGGCCAAGTCCGACTACCGGCCAGCCGATCCCGCCGTTCTCCGGCAGAGCGGGGTCGATCAGAAGGCTCGCCTCACATCGACCTTCGAGCCTGCTTCAAATGAGTACGCGCAAGACCACGGCGTGGCCGGCATGTGCCTCTATCACGTCGTTATCGGCGCCGATGGCAAGCCGGGCGAAATCGCCGTGGCCAGGCCGATTGGCTTCGGCCTCGACGAGAGTGCCGTCGACACGATTCGCAAGGCCACATTCCAGCCGGCCATCAAAGACGGCAAGCCGGTTCCCGTGATGCTTGACCTTGTCGTCGAATTCCGCATCTACTCCAAGCGGACCGCGGTGGCGGCGAATCCAACCCAGCAGCCGCCTGAGTCCTCGCTCCCGGGCCCCTACAGCGCGCAGAAGCCCCAGCTGCAGCCCCAATAGAATCGGCCAAGACGATGGCCCTTCGTGCGGACCTGCCTTCCTCAGCTACTGCGCCTGCCACAGTTCCACGCGATTGCCCTCCGGATCCCAAATCCAGGCGAATCGACCGTAAGGTGCGTCCTCGCGTTTGGGATCGATGCGCACGCCTGCCTCAGCCAACTGCTTCAGCAATTCGTCCAGATCGTCGACCCTGAAGTTGATCATCGCCTGCTGCGCGCCCTCACCGAAATACTTCGTCTCCACCGGAAAATGCGCGAAAACCGTCATTCCGGTTGATTCTGGTCCGTCGAATGCCAGCGACCCGCCATCCTGGCTGGGAATACCGAGGTGCTCGGCATACCAGCGCCCGAGCGCTTGCGGGTCGCGTGCCTTCAGAAAAACACCACCGAAGCCTACCGCTTTGGCCATGCCCATTCCTCCTGCCGCCTATTCTTCTTGACCAATGATCTCTTCGAGCCTGGGTTTGTGTTTGGCCTGTCGCCCCGTGCGCGGCTTATCCGGTAGGATACGCGAAGGCTTCGGCTGGCCCACACGCTCGCGGGCGTTGGCCTTCACCGCCTTCGTGGCAGAAAAACGGGCTGGCTTGCGTTTCGCCATGGCAAGGATGAGTATGGAATAGATTCGCGCGGCGCGAAAGTACCGGCGCGGAGTCTCCAGGCGCTGCCGGCCCGGTTGTGCGGCAGTTTGGAAGTCTCGGCGCCAAAGGAAACACAGGATGGACGAGCGGGAATTCTTCAACGAGACGACGGAACAACGCACGCACAATCTCAGCTGCCCCAAGTGCGGCCAGGCGGCGGAATACAAAGTGACCTGGGTGGTCCGGCGCAAGCGAGCGCAACTGCCCCGTGGAGCCGACGAGCGCGACCGGGCCCGCTTTGCCAAAGCCCAGTCCTACATGGTCCGTCGCGACGACAAGCTGCAGTGCGCGAATATCCGCTGCCGAAAGCCGTTCGAGATTACGACGCTGCAGACGCTGGCTTTTCTCGCGGATTGAGCCGAAACGGCGGTTCGCCCAGCGCCGCATGGGCTCGGCGCAACTGTACTTCTTCCCCTTGATCGGCACACCTCGGGAGGTTGGCGTGCCCAGCCTGATGTTTCGAGGTGAAATCATGCGAATCCCGCTTCGAATTACCACTCGATGGACGGCGCTGCTGGTTGCGTCGGTTGCCTTGGTCTGGGCCGCGAGTTTCCTCGCTGGTCCGCATCGCGGCACCCCGCCCGTGCTGGCCGCGGAGCTCAAGCCTATCCAGCTTCCGAATCCTGAAATCACCGGCGGTATGCCGCTGATGCAGGCGCTCGCCGCGCGCAAGACAACGCGCGCGTTTATTGACAAGCCGCTGCCTGTGCAAACGTTATCGAACTTACTCTGGGCGGCTTTCGGCGTCAATCGCCCGCGGGCGGTGAAATCGGACCTGGGCCGCACCGCGCCCTCGGCCTACAACAAGCAGGACATTACGCTTGAAGTCGTGCTGGCCGATGGAGCTTACGTCTACGATGCAGAGGCGAATCTGTTGCGTCCAGTGCTTTCCGGCGATGTGCGCGGCGCCATCAGCTCGGCGCCCGCGGCACACGCGGCAGTGACCATCATCTACGTGGCTCCGGTTAAAGACGACTACGCACAGGTGGACGCGGGCTTCATCGCGCAAAACGTGTACCTGTTTGCGGCGTCGGAGGGGCTGAATGCGTGGTTCTACACCGTGCACGCTCAGGACGTGGCCGCAAAGCTGGGGCTGGGGCCTGATCGCAGCGTCCTGTACGCGCAATCGGTGGGGTATCCGCCGCAGTAATCTGGATTTTGGACCTTCGCGGCGTCGTCCGCAAGAAGGCTGGCGTCGGCCCGGCGGCGTGTGATTGAATCGTAATCAGGAGCGCCGGTCTTGAGAGGTCACTAGCGAGACTGGCGAAAAGAACGCGATGGCGAATTCCCTGCTTCCCCCCGAAGAGCGCAACCTTTCACCCGACCAGGTGGAGGCGCTCGACAAGCGCCGCGACCTGGGACACACGCTTCTGGTGATTGCCGGGCAATTCTCGGTGATCGCGACCATCCTGTTGCTGTGGGTCGGCCAGGATCTCAAGTACTCTCCGGGTTGGGCGCATCCCATGGCCTACTACTTCTTTCTTGCACTCATCCTGATCGTGGTGTTCGGTGTCACCGGACTCGTGCTCCGCCGCGGCACGCCGCGCATCGACTGAGACGCTCAACCGCCAGATTAAGGAAGCCGTGCATCGATTCCTAGCCATTTTCACGGCCTTGCTCATGGCCGTCGCGGTTTGCCCGTTCGCAAATGCGCAAGACTATCAGCCACAGGCCCCCGCGGCCGATCGCGCGCTGGCGCGGGAAATCTTCAAAGAACTCATCGAAATCAACACCACCGACACGCCGCAGGGCAATGTGACCACTGCGACCACGGCGATGGAGCGCCGCTTCCTCGACGCGGGATTTTCGCCCGACGACGTTCGCCTGCTCGGGCCCGATGATCGCAAGAAAAATCTCGTTGTGCGTTTCCGCGCCGTCGGCACGCCCGCAGAGAAGCCTGTCCTCTTTCTTTGCCACATGGACGTGGTACAGGCTTTGCGCTCCGACTGGTCCACCGATCCATTTCAGTTTGTCGAGAAGGACGGATATTTCTATGGGCGCGGCACGCAAGACATGAAGGACTCTGACGCCGCGCTCGTGGAGACTTTTCTGCGTCTGCATCGCGAGGGGTACAAGCCACGGCGCGACCTGATCCTGGCGCTGACGGCGGACGAAGAGGGAGGCAAGTTCAACGGCGCAGACTGGTTGGTGCGCGAGCATCGCGATCTGGTAGACGCCGCTTTCGTCGTCAACCCCGATGCCGGCGGCATTGAGCTGGAACATGGGCGGCCGCTGGTAGCCGAAGTGGAGGCGACCGAGAAGCTGTACGCCGACTATCAGGTTACCGCGACCAATCGCGGCGGCCACAGTTCTCTGCCACGGCCCGACAACGCCATTTATGAGCTGACCGCGTCGCTCGTTCGGCTGGCAGCGTACACGTTCTCTGTCGAGTTGAACGATGTCACTCGAACCTACTTCGCGAATCTCGCGGCTCAGGAGACGGGTGCAACGGCAGCCGATATGCGGGCGATTCTGGCCGCACCTCCAGACAGTGGCGCCGCGGTGCGCTTGAGCGCGGAACCCGCTTTCAACGCCCGGCTGCGTACCACTTGCGTCGCCACTCGGTTGAGCGGCGGCCACGCCAACAACGCCCTTCCGCAAACTGCGCAGGCAATCGTGAACTGCCGAATCCTCCCCGGCCACTCTCCCGAGGAAGTTCGGAAGCAACTCATTTCCATCCTTGCCGACCCTCAGATCAGCGTGGAGTACGTCTCGGACCAGGGCGATGTGAGTGCGACAGCGCCCGATCGCAAGGCGATCGTTCCGCCTGCGCCGATCGAGGAGGTCTGGGGGCCGCTCACCACCCTGACGCAAGCCATCTGGCCGGGACTTACGGTTACGCCGGTGATGGAGACCGGAGCCAGCGACTCCATCTACTTCGCACAGGCAGGCATTCCGAGCTACGGCTACTCGGCGATCGCGCTCGAACGCGACGATGTGCGTGCCCATGGACGCGATGAGCGCTTGCCCCTCGATTCCTACTGGAAGTCGCTCGACTTCTGGTACGCGTTCGCAA
>CAZANC010000182.1:0-7234 GCA_964486495.1 uncultured Occallatibacter sp. | reverse complement strand
CCGGGTCACTTCGAGCCGGGCTTGTTCAAGGATACGCACAATCTCCCGCTCAAGTTGCGCGAATTCGATGGTAAGCACGTTGCGGCGTGGGTGAAAGATGAGATCGCAGCCCGCTGGAAGGAGATCGACGTGGCGGCGCAGAGCCTCGCGCATGCGGCGCTTGATGCGGTTGCGCTGGTGGGCTTTGCCCATCACTTTGCCAACGGTGAGACCGACGCGCGCCGCGGCGGGAAGATTTGCGGCTTCAGCTTCGTGCGTTTGCGGGGCGACCTGCGGGGCCAGGAACCAGCTCATCGCGGCGGACTGGTGCTTGCGGCCGGCTGCGTAGGCGCGCACATAGTCGGCGTGCTTGCGCAGGCGCGAGCCCGCCAGGCTTTGACGCTGGACAGGTTTTGAGGCTGGAGTCATTAGGGCCAAATGTTGGCGCTGCGCGGCGGTTTCGAGTCCAAGCGGCGCAGCTCTGGGATCAAGAACCGGCCGGAGAATCAGTCGCGATGCCCGGGGCTGACGGAGACGCGCTTGCGCCCGGCGGCGCGGCGGCGGCTGAGCACGGCGGCGCCGGCGTTGGACTTCATGCGCGCCCGGAAGCCGTGCGTTTTCGCACGGTGGCGGCGGTTGGGTTGAAATGTGCGCTTGGGCATCGTGACCCGCTCCTGTTGGGCAAAGAGAATCTGCGTTTTAGCAGCAGTGTTCAGTATATCGCAGGCGAATTTTGGAATCCAGCGAAGGAGCGCACTTCACGATGTGGCAAGGGAGATGCGGAGACGAGATTATTCTGAAAGAGAGCCGCAAAGTTGAAGCGAAAAGCGCGGCATGAGCGTCGCACTTCGGTAACGCGGGTAACCAGTGAGCGAAGTTTCACCATCCTTGGTGCAACTCTTCGAGATCGCAGAAAACTTGTGTGAATAGGGGATTGCAACGGCTTCGGTTTGTGCTACTATCGGGACCGTTCCTGAAATTTCGCGTCAAATCTCGAGCGTTCTGCGGTACGAACTTTACTCGACAGCCCCGGTGTTAAATCCTTCGGGGCGGACCAGTAGTACACAGGTTGATGGCCGCCAGAAAGCAGCCGCAAAGCAATTTGCATTGCGCGCGGAAGAAGCCGTTGCCTGAAATTCAGCAAACGAACCGCCCGGCGCAACGCCGGGGGAATCGGCAAGGATTGTACGATGGCATTTGCGACTACGCCGACCTCTGCACTCAATCCCTGGCTCCAGATTCTGGCAGCACTCGAGAAGAAGGTCATCCGTCAATCATTCGAGACGTGGCTCAAGCCCACTCGATTCAGCCATGCATCAGGGCGGAAGCTGTACGTGCGCGTGCCATCACCTGAGTTCCAGCACATCGGCGACAAGTACGGCGACCTGATTCAGGAAGCGATCGATCTTCAGTCGCTGGAGTTCGATGACGTGTGTTTCGTCACCGTCGATGAGGACCCATCGATTCCACCACAGCGCAGGGATGGTGGATTTGGTCCCGTGGCATCGCACGCGCCCACAGCGCCTCCGGCCAACGCCGCTCGCGCGCCCGAGCAGGGCCGGTTCGACTGGTCGACCGCGGCGCAACTCAACCAACGCTACACATTCGATGCCTTTGTGAGCGGCAACGGAAATCAATTTGCGCGCGCCGCGGCTCTGGCCGTGGCGGAGCGCCCCTCTCGCGCCTACAATCCACTGTTTCTTTACGGTGGAGTGGGAATGGGCAAGACTCACCTGATGCACGCCATCGGGCACGAGGTGAAGCGGAGACAGCCCACCGCGAACATCTGCTACGTCTCGGCGGAAAAGTTCACCAACGAGATGATCAACTCCATCCGCAACGATCGCATGACCAGCTTCCGCGACCGCTTCCGCACGGTGGAAGTGCTGCTGATCGACGATATTCAGTTCATCTCGCAGAAGGAGCGCACGCAGGAAGAGTTCTTCCACACGTTCAATGCGCTGCACGAGAGCATGAAGCAGGTAGTGATCGCTTCAGATCGGCCGCCCAAAGAGCTGACGGAGATTGAGGAACGGCTCCGCTCGCGCTTCGAGTGGGGACTGATTGCGGACATTCAGCCGCCCGATCTTGAGACCAAGGTGGCGATCCTGCTGAAAAAGGCGGAGAGCGAGCAGGCGCAACTGCCGACCGATGTGGCGCTGTTTGTGGCGTCAAATGTGCGCACCAACGTGCGCGAGCTTGAGGGCGCCCTGGTGCGGCTGATCGCGTGGTGCCAGCTGAACCGGATGGACATTTCACTGGCGGCGGCGCAGCAGTGCCTGAAGCAGTTCATCGATATGCAGGTGCGCAAGATCACCATCGAAGCGATTCAGCGCGCAGTTGCGGAACAGTTTGGCATGCGCGTTGCGGACCTGAAGCAGAAGAACAACTCGCGCAATGTGGTGGTTCCGCGGCAGATCGCCATGTACCTGGCCAAGCAGATGACCGAGGCGAGCCTGCCGGAGATCGGGCGCCAGTTCGGCAACAAGCATCACACCACGGTGATGCACTCGATCGGCAAGATCGACGAGCAGCGCCGGACGGACAAGGACCTGCATCGCACCCTGACCAAGCTGCAGGATGTGCTGAGCTGCTAAGAGCAGTGGTTAGTGATTAGTGGTTAGTGGTTAGAGAAGAGCCGCCCAGAGAGATGGGCGGCTCTTCTGTTCTGCGCCGGGCCTTCCCGCCGGCGCAACAACGTTCGCGCATCTTCGCGCGAGGTGAGGCATCCAAAACGGAATGGAATATCGACTGCTGGGAGGCTCAGGCCTCAAGGTTTCCGCGTTGAGCTTTGGCACCGCGACGTTTGGCGGGACCAATGATTTTTTCAAAGGGTTCGGCGAAACCGAGGTTGAGGAAGCGCGGCGGCAGATCGATATCTGCCTCGAAGCAGGGGTCAACCTGTTCGATACCGCCGACGGTTACTCCGAAGGCCGCTCGGAAGAGATCCTCGGAAAGGCTCTCGCAGGCAAGCGAGACAAGGCGCTGATCTCGACCAAGTCGGGATTTCCGACTGGCGAGGGGCCGAACGAAGTGGGCTCCTCGCGTTACCACTTGCGGCGCGCGCTTGAGGCGAGCCTGCGGCGGCTCGGCACGGACTACATCGACATCTACCATCTGCACTGCTTCGACGCGATGACGCCGATTGAAGAAACGCAGGACACGCTGAACAAGTTTGTCCGCGAGGGGAAGGTGCGTTACATTGCCTGCTCGAATTTCTCAGGATGGCACCTGATGAAGTCCCTGGCGGTGGCCGATCGCTACGGGTGGACGCGATTCGTCGCGCACCAGGTGTATTACTCGTTGATTGGGCGCGAGTACGAGTGGGAACTGATGCCGCTGGCGCTCGATCAGAAGGTCGGCGCACTTATCTGGAGCCCGCTGGGCTGGGGACGCCTGACGGGCAGGATCCGCCGCGGCCAGCCTCTGCCGAACGTGAGCCGGTTGCACACGATTGCCGACGCCGGACCGCAGATGCCCGACGAGTATCTCTACACGGTTGTCGACGCTCTGGACAAAGTTGCGGCAGAGACCGGGAAGACAGTTCCGCAGATTGCGCTCAATTGGCTGTTGCAAAGGCCGACGGTTTCATCGGTGATTGTGGGCGCGCGGAATGAGGAGCAGTTGCGGCAAAACCTGGGCGCGGTGGGATGGAAGCTGAGCGCGGAACAAGTGGCTGCGCTGGATAAGGCGAGCGATCGCGAGCCGGTCTACCCGTACTGGCACCAGCGAAAGTTCTTTTCGAACAGGAATCCGCTGCCGGTGTGAAAGACAGTGGTTAGTGGTTAGTGGTTAGTGGTTGGTGCTTGGTGCTGATGAAGCAGCCGATCGCGGACGTTGGAATACGCTATTTGTGCGAGACGAAGGCCTTCAATGCGCGATGATGATGGCGGCGAACGACGTTGTGTCCGACGAGCCATCCGAGCGCTCCGCCGACCAGCACGTCCGCCGGAAAGTGATCCTGGCCCAGAACGCGGGTGAGCCCCACGCCGGTTGCGCCGGTGTAGACCAGCCATTGAACCGGCCGGGAGGGGTACTCCGCGGCGATAGCCGATGCGGCAGAGAAAGCGATCAGAGTGTGTGAGGAGGGGAATGAGGAGTCGATGCCCGCGATGGATTGAAAGAAGCGCCCACGCGCAGTGTCCTGGTAAGGCCGCTCCTGCCAGAGAGCCAGCTTCAGGACCTGCTCGACCACAACGCCATCGAGCATCGCCTCGCCGGTAAGGATGCCCGTTTCGCGCGCGTGGTCATTCTGCTGAAAATGTCCGAATCCATACAGCGCGACCGGAGCGGCGACGAGGCTGTAGATCATTACATTGGAAGCGTTGATGTTGGCCTGGTTGAAGCTGGGATTCGTTGAGACCACATTCGTCATGGTGTAGTGATCGGTTGCGAAAGCCACGCCGGTGGCAACGGCTAAAGGGGCAATCCATTCGAGGTCGTGCGTGCGCAGGTCCTTTGGACTGGTCCAGATGGCTGCCTGATCGTGGAGGAAATTGCGCGGCAGATTGCGGACCGAACCATCGTCTTGCGGAGACGGTTGCGGCGATGGGGCATCGGGAAGTGGCGCGCTGGCGACAACGTTGGCCGCAGGCGAGGTTTGCGCTGGAACGGCGATGCACAATCCAAGAGCGAATGCAGCGACCAACGGCGCGAACGTAAAGAGCCTGCACGAAGACAGTGGATGGGGAATGATTGCGTGTGCTTGCATGGGCTGTCGAACGAGGACCGGCAGAGCCGGGCTGTTTACTATCCGACTATTTCAGGCAGATAAATGTCAACGAGATTGAGCGCAATCTCTTGATAAAGCGCGTAAACATGATGGCGCAGTTATCTTTGCGAGGTTGGACGCCTGCGGCGTCGACGTGCAGATTGAATTGGACGACACACGTTAGAGCGTCTGCGGAGGATTCTTCCGGTAGATTTCGACGTAGTCGAGGTAGTTCTGAGCGTACTCGAGGATGAGGGCTCTGTCTTTGTCGGTGAGTTCGCGGCGCAGCCTGGCGGGAACCCCCGCCCAGAGAGTGCGGGGCGGAACAATGGTGTGCTCCGGAACCACAGAGCCGGCGGCGATGATGCAGCCCTCGCCGATGCGGCTGTTGTTGAGGATAGTGGCTCCCATGCCGATGACGCACATATCCTCGACCACGCAGCCGTGGACGGTGGCATTGTGGCCGATGGTGACCCAGTCGCCCACGATGACCGGATAGAGGTTGCGCTGGCCGTGGAGGACGGAGCAGTCCTGGACATTGGAGTTGGAGCCAACGCGGATGGAGTTGACGTCACCGCGCAGGACGGCGTTCATCCACACCGACGAGCGCTCGCCGAGCACCACGTCGCCGAGGATTTGGGCGGAGGGGTCGATGTAGCAACTCGAAGGGATTGTTGGCGAATGGCCCTGATAGCTTCGGAGCATGGAAACCTCTGCGGAGACCTCTTTTTGAGAGTTTAATAGCCTTCGGCGGGTAGCCAGCACGAGGCGGTGAGCAGCGAGCGCGCGTCCGGATGAAAATGTCCAGTTGGCTCCTCAATCGGAACTCGCGTATGATAAATGGAGCCTTACAGGCAGGTTTGGAGGTGGAATCCTTTGGCGGAGGTTCGCGTACAGGAAGGCGAACCGCTGGAAAATGCTTTGCGCCGATTCAAGCGGAAGGTGCAGCAGGAGGACATCATCAAGGAAGTGAAGCGTCACTCCTACTACCTGAAGCCCGGCGAAAAGAAACGCGTCAAAGCAGCTTTGGCGCGCAAGCGGAACCGCAAGAAGGCTCGTAAAGAGCAGGATTGAATTCTTAACCCGCCGCGGGAAGCACAGTTCCGACGGCTTTCGACGCAAGAAAACGAAGGCCGGAGTTAGACCACTAAGAATCGGAACGGCAACCGCGGCGTTGTAATTGGCTGTAGCGTTTCTCCAGTTTCTGTCGATCGATGTCCGCGGTTGCCTTTTGACTTGCGCCGAGCGTGAAGGCCACCTGGCATGACGCCGCAATCCCCTCAGAAACCTGAGAAGCGCGAAGATCGCCGACCACGCGTCTGGCGTGCGAAGCGTTCAGTTGCCCGCAAATGCGGGCAAAAGTTTGGATGCCGCTCTATTTTTAGTGCGGTCCGGGCACCTTGAAGTGCACGACGAAGGAAGACAGGGAACCGGGACCGGCAAGTTCCTGTTGAGTCATGGCCGATTTCGGTGGACGTCCCTGTGAGGGAAGCCGGCCATGGAATTCACCGATCGAGTCCTAAAATGTGTTGACTGCGGCGCCGAGTTTGTGTTCACCGCAGGCGAGCAGCTGTTCTTCCACGACAAACAATTCAAGAACGACCCCAAGCATTGCAAGCAGTGCAAGGCGAAGCGCGCCCGGGGAACGCAACGGGTGCGCCCCGAGACGCGGACCACGTGCTCAGAGTGCGGCACGGAGACGACGGTTCCGTTCAAGCCGACCCAAGGCAGGCCGGTGCTATGCAGGTCGTGCTTTCAGAAGCAGCCGCCGAAGCCGCTGGAGGCGCCTGCACCTAGCGCAGCGCAGGACTAAAGAGCAGGTCGCCGCGGAAGTTTGAGGGGAAGCCGGCGTTGCGGACCAGTGTAGCGAGTTGCGCCCAGTGGCGCTGGCTGTGGAAGAGCGCGTGGGCCGCGATCTTTCTCCGCGAAACTGTCCGCTCTTCCTCGGGCACCCAGTCGAATTCAAGCACATAGGGTCCGCTCCAGCTTTCTTCAGGTGCAGCCAGCAGGTTGCGGAAAATTTCAATGGCCTGCCGATGCATGTCAAAGAGCGCGTCGAGCGGGCCTGCGGGAATCTTTTCTCTTGCGGTGACCGGAACGGCGGCAAGGCGCTGTGCCCAGCGCAGCTCCGCGCCCCAGATGTGGCGCACAAACTCCTGCACATTGGCCGCACCGCCGATGCCACAGGGGAGATCGAGCAGAATCGGGTTGGCGTCGAAATGTGTCTTCCAGTAGACGGACGCCTGATCGTTCCAGGCAAGCATCTCTTCCAGTGTGATTCCCGCGCTCATGATTTCCCTTTCAAGGCCCGATAACCGATGTCGCAGCGGTAATACATTCCTTCAAAGGATATTTCCGCCATAGCCTGATAAGCGCGGGCGAGAGCCTGGTCAAGAGATTCAGCAGCGGAGGTGACGCCGAGAACGCGGCCGCCGGCCGTGACAATTCTCCCGCCCACCTGCGCCGTGCCCGCGTGGAAGACCTGAACACCCGGAACCTGGGCCGCCGCCGCGAGGCCGGTGATCGGCAAGCCGTTCTTGTAGC
>CAZANC010000181.1:0-7238 GCA_964486495.1 uncultured Occallatibacter sp. | reverse complement strand
CGCCGACTTTCTGCGGGCTGGCGATATCGACGCTGATGGCGAGGCGCACGCCCCATGGGCGCATGGCGTCGGCGATGCGAGCGAGGCCCTTGATCATGTCGGGCTCGAGGAAGGCCGCCGCGCCGTTCACGTTGTTCACGTTGCAGCCGTTGATGCCGACCGACGCGAGCAATCGCGAGTACTCCGTGACCGCGCTCAAGTCGTCGCGAACCTTGCCGCCCTCAAAGAAGATCGAGCTACCGCCGTAGCCGCGCTCGATCGTGCCGCTGGCATTGTCCCACTCGTCGACCCAGCGAGTGGCCATCGCGGGGGCATCGATCGCGTCGAGATGCGAGAGGTCTTGACCCGTGCGGATGCGGCGCAACAAATCGAAAGCACCAAAGAGCGCGCCGTGCTCGTTCGAGCCGGCAACGATCACGAGCGGCTGCCCGTTCCATACGGTTCGCTTGAGCCAGAATCCGTGCGGCGCAAGGTGCGCGGGAAGCTGAACCCACCTAAAAGTGGCGCGAACTTCATCGAGCGTGCCGACCACGGTGTCGCCGCCGCTCGCCGGTTGCGCGCCCGTCATGCCCGCGATGCCGCGTTGAAGCTCCTGCACGGCTGACTGTTCCATCGCGCTTCCGCCTAGCGCGTGAACTGAAGTCGGAATCGCGGAGCGTTCCTGTCCGCCTGTATAGCGCAGCCACGCCTGATCCGCAGTTTGGGCGCGCGCTACCGTCCCTGCGGAACAAACGGCCGCCAACACGAATGCCGTGAGGAAATCAGTTCCCCATCGCGCCGCGAACCTTTTCTTCGCCATGTTTTCATCTCCCTCCAACGTTCTACCACCCAGCGGTGGTTGATAGACTTGTTAGTCTGCCGTTTCAGGGAGGGTCCGCGCTTATGCCCGCCACCATGCAGGCCGTTGTAAAAGCCAAGGCCGCGCCCGGCATCGAACTGCGCGAGGTGCCGGTTCCCACGCCGGGGCCCGGCGAGGTTCTGGTGCGCGTGCAGGCCGCAAGCGTCTGCGGAACCGATCTGCACATCTACAACTGGGATCCGTGGGCCAAGGGGCGGATTCATCCGCCGCTGATTCCGGGGCACGAGTTCTCGGGCGCGGTGGCCGGCGTGGGCAGCGGCGTGACCACCGTGCGCGAGGGTGACCTGGTGAGCGCGGAGATGCATGTGGCCTGCGGCAAGTGCCTGCAATGCCGCACCGGCCTGGCGCATGTGTGCCAGCACGTCCGCATTCTGGGCGTGGATGCCGACGGCGCTTTCGCCGGCTATGCCGTCATTCCCGAATCGAATATCTGGAAGCTGTCGCCGTCGATCCCGCACGACTACGCATCGCTCCTCGACCCGCTGGGCAATGCGGTGCACGCGGTGCTGGCCGGGCCGATTGCCGCCAAGACGGTCGCCGTCACGGGCTGTGGCGCGATTGGGTTGTTCTCGATTGCGGTGGCCAAAGCGTGCGGAGCGGCTCGGGTCTTCGCCACGGACGTGAATGCGCATCGCAGGCGCGTGGCTCTTGAGATGGGCGCAGACCTTGCGCTCGATCCCACGACCGACGATGTGGAGAAACAGATTCTGGAAGCCACAGGCGGCACCGGCGTGGACGTTCTGCTGGAAATGTCGGGCCATCCCGAGGCGATGCGGTTGGGTTTCGCGCTGCTCCGTACCGGCGGACGCGCTTCGCTGCTCGGCATTCCTTCGCGGCCCTTCGAGCTCGATTTTGCCCGGGACATCATCTTCAAGGGCGCCACGGTGCAGGGCATCAACGGGCGCAAGATGTTCGAGACGTGGTTCCAGATGGAGGCGCTGCTGGCCACCGGCAAATTGAACCTCGAACCGGTCATTACACATCGCCTCAAGCTCAGCGAGTTCGAGAAGGCGATGGAGCTGCTGCAATCGGGCGAGGCGATCAAGGTGGTCATGCGGCCGGAATAAAGAAACAGGGGACAAGTGACCAAGGGAACAAGGGACCGAAAAAGGCCGCGTTGGCCGAGTCACTCACCAGTTGATCTCCACTCGACGCAAGCCGCGAACTGCATTCGCCAGATAAATCGCGTCGGCGTGGCGCAGATCTTCCAAAAACAGCACACGCTCCTCGATCTCCGACCGCGTTTCCAGCAGATGCCGGCGGTAGACGCCGGGCAGCAAGCCACATTCAACCGGCGGAGTGAACCAGCGGCCGTCTTTCTCGATAAACACATTACTAATGGCGCCTTCGGTCAGCTCGCCACGCAGGTTGAGGAAGAGCGCGTCGTCAAATCCGTCGCGCGCGGCCTGTTCAAATGCGCGGGCGTAGATCGGGCGATGAGTGGTCTTGTGGTAGAGCATCCGGTCTGCGGGGTCGGTGCGCTGCTCCGCGATGCGCACACAACCAATGCGCTGCTCGGCAGCGAGCCTGGGCAGAACTTCGTCGGTAATCTTCGGGCTGCCGTCACGATCGACAAGCAATCTGACCCTTCGCGGCGCGCGGTCCGCAAAACCCTTAGCAGAGCCCATCAGCGCAGCCTTCACCGCTGCGCGGTCGCACGCAAAGCCGAAATAACCGGCTGAGTCCTCAAGCCGGTCGAGGTGCAACTCGATGAGCGGGTAGCTGCCGTCCCAAAGCATCGTCTCGATCAGAAAAAACTTATCGGGCTGGCTGACGATGCGCACGTTCCGGGCGACAGGAGTGGTGGCGCTTGCGCCGAGACCGGTGAGAAACTCCGCCTTCAGCAGGCACTCGCGAAATTCCTGCGCCGGATCGGAATCGATGACTACGCCGCTGCCAACCCCCATGGTTCCCCACGCGCCGTCGAGCTCCAGCGTTCGAATGGCCACGTTGAAGACTGTCTGCCACGGCGAGAAGAAGCCAATGGCGCCCGTATACACTCCGCGCGGCGAGTCTTCAAGCTCGGCAATGAGCTGCATGGCCCGCACTTTGGGCGCGCCGGTGATTGACCCGCAGGGAAACAGCGCGCGAAAGATGTCATGGAAACCTACGCCGGGCCGCAGCTCCGCGCTGACGGTCGAAGTCATCTGCCAGAGCGTGGGGTAGCGCTCGACAGAGAAGAGCTCTTCGACTCTGACGCTCCCCGTCTGCGCTACCCGGCCCAGATCGTTGCGTACAAGGTCGACAATCATTACGTTTTCGCTGCGGTTCTTCGCATCGTTGTGCAGCCACTTGGCAATTTCGCGATCTTCGCGCGTTGTGCGACCGCGCGGCGCGGTGCCCTTCATGGGACGCGTGACAATGCGGCGTGTTGCGCCGTCATCGTCGATGCGGAAGAAGAGCTCTGGCGAAAACGAGAGAATGCGACAGTTTGGCTGCCAATGCAGGAACGCTCCGAAGTCAACCGGCTGCCGCGCGTGCAGCCGCGAGTAGAGTGCCGCCGCGCTGCCCTGCACGTTGATCGAAAACGGGGCCGTGAAGTTCAGCTGATACACATCGCCGGCGCGAATCCATTCGTGAATCGCGGCGATGCGCCGGGCGTATTCGGTCTCAGTGAGCGCAAATTCCGCGGCGATCTCCGGCTCCGGCGCTCGATCTGCCGTCTCCGCAATCGGCAACTGGCTGCGGAATCGCTCGAGTTCGGGCGGCTCACCGCCGACGAAACTCCCCAATTGGTGATCGAATGTGTAGCTCCGCGCGTAGATCCCAAACCAGGCCAGCGGCTCGCCTGATTTCGGCGCGCGCGTTCCTGCCTTCGGCTCAAAGCAGCTTGCGCACTCGTAGCTGAAGAATCCCGCCGCACAATGGCCCGCGGCTACTGCGATCTCAATTTCGGCAAACAGTGGAGGAATCTCTGCCGCCGAATACGCGACGCACACGCGCGAAGGAGCCGTGAACAATTGCGTCCACGGTTTTTCCCTGGTTTCGGAGTCGTTCTGTTTCCCGCCCTCAAGCAGCACGGTGGCCGGCGTCTGCTCCACCAGTGCATAGATCTCCGCGGGAAGGGGAATGCGCCGCGTCATGCAGGCAGTGTAATTAAGAACCGCCGGTTACCGTGAGCACCATCGTAGTGTTATTGGTAATGGCCGTGACGCCGTTGGAGGACTGCCCTGTGACGGTGACGGTGTATGTGCCGTTGGGTGTCGCGGTAGGATGCGACGGGCCATGTTGGTAGTAGTCGTAGAGCGGCTTACATGCGGTCGTACACAGCGCGGTCACCAGGCCAATCAACGCAACCAGCGCAAGGCGTTGCAACCAGCGCCGCCGGCGCGCGCCCCAGGCGAGTCCACCGAGCCCAAGCATGCCCGGCAGCAGAATGGCCCAGGCGACGGAACTGACTCCGCGCCGGGGCTGCGCCGGCCGCACAAGGTGCGTGAGTTGGGCCTGGGTTTGTACCAGCAGGGAGCTGACCGGCGGGCAAGCCGATGCCAGCGAACCGGAAGGACAACTGGCTGGCGTGGTGGGCAAAATCTCCACCGTCGCCGGGGTAAACGCGCATGAAGCTTCGCTGGGAAGGTTCGAACACGAAAGAGTGACGAACATTGGCGCCGTGAGAGCAGCATTGTCTTCCGGCACCACTGTGACAGCAATGGTGCCCGCCTGTCCCGCCGTGAGCGTGAGCGGCAGAGTCGAGGGCGGCACGGGCGCCAGCGTTAGCGCAAAATTCGGAGTGGAGCTGGTTTGGGCTGAAACGTTGCTGGCGACCGAGGCCGAGCTCAGGTGCGATGCATCGCCCGCATACACAGCACGCAGGGCGTGATCTCCGCCTGCCAGCGACAGCACCGGCGTTGCCTCTCCCGCATTGTTCAAGGCCGCTTCGGCCAGTTCGCGGTCCCCATCGTCAATGATCACAGCGCCGCTCGCAGGCAGGCCGTCCGCGCCGGTCACGGCAACCTTGGCGGTAGCCTGCGTATGCCCGCCCTGCTCGCTGGTTTCCACGGTCAGGTAGGTATGTGTCGCAATCTGTTGTGCCGCTGCGGCCGCCGGCAGCACGGCCAGCGCCATTGCGATACCCAGTCCCGCAACCCATTTAAGCCGCAATCCGCGGCAGTTCAACCCTCTCACTCGCACCTGCTCCAGTTCTCCAGAAGGATCGCGCCCGCGCCCAGCGGCGCTTCGCGTATGGTCTCTGCGCAAACCCTTATTGTATCTGGCCCGGGCGCATCCCGGCCAACCAACCGCCCACGGCATCAACGTTCTCTTTGACGCATCGCGGGCCGGAACGCCATCCGGCCGCCGCGCTATGCTTTTGAGCGTAGGTGTATTGCTATGACAGAGGCTGTTCCGCGCCCCCAGCTCGCTCATCTTACCGCCGTGCTCGACGATCTTCGCGCCAAGGGCACGCACTTCAACCTGCGCGTGCTCGACGACCAACAGGCGCCGGTTTGCCACTATGACGGCCGCGAGGTCATCAACCTGGCCAGCAATAACTATCTGGGCCTGGCCAACCACCCCAAGCTCATTGAGGCAGCTATTGCCGCCACGCGCGCTTTCGGCGTGGGCTCGGGCGCGGTGCGCACCATCGCCGGAACCATGCGCATCCACATGGAGCTTGAGGAGAAGATCGCTCGATTCAAGAATGTCGAGGCCTGCGTGGTTTTTCAGAGCGGCTTCGCGGCCAACGCCGGCACGGTCAGCGCGATCCTCGGCAAGGAGGACTTTATTCTCTCCGACGAGTTGAATCACGCCAGCATCATCGACGGCGCGCGGCTTTCGCGAGCCACGATCAAGGTCTTTCGCCACAAGGACGCGGCGCACTGCGAGGAATTGCTGCAGCAGCTCGCATCGCAACCGGGCAAAAAGCTGGTCATTACTGACGGCGTCTTTTCGATGGATGGCGACATCGGGCCCGTGGACAAGCTGGCTGCGCTTGCCGAGAAGTACGGCGCCATCATGATGGTCGACGACGCCCACGCCTCGGGCGTGCTGGGGCGGAACGGGCGCGGGTCGGTCGACCATTTTGGGATGCACGGCAAGGTGGATGTGCAGGTAGGCACGCTGTCGAAGGCCATCGGCGCGCTGGGCGGCTATGTCTGCGGCACGAAGGACCTGATCGACTACCTCTACCACCGCGCGCGGCCGTTTCTGTTTTCCACCTCGCATCCGCCGTCGGTCGCGGCCACGTGCATCGCGGCCTTCGACATTTTGGAGGGTGAACCGGAGCGAATTCTGCGCCTGTGGTCGAACACGCGCTACTTTCAGGGCGAGCTCAAGCGCGCCGGCTTCAACATCGGCGGCGTGAACACGCCGGCCACGGAGACGCCCATTACGCCGATCATCGTGGGCGACGGCCGCGCGGCCATGGACTTTAGCCGCGCGCTCTTCGAAGAAGGCGTGATGGCAACGGGAATCGCATTCCCCACGGTGCCCGAAGGCAAAGCGCGCATCCGCGCTATCCTCACCAGCGAGCACACCCGCGCGCAGCTCGACCGCGCGCTGGAGACGCTGGAGCGCGTGGCAAAGCGGATGGGGATTCTACAATAGGCACCTATGATCGCTCACCTGCGCGGCAAGCTCATCTTCAAGCAGCCCGGCCAAGCCATCGTCGAGGCTGGGGGCGTAGGCTACGACGTCGCCATCTCCGTGCCCACGTTTACGGCGCTGCCCTCGGTGGGCGCTGAGGCAGCGCTGCACATTCACACGCAGGTGAGCGACGACCAAATCGCGCTCTTCGGCTTTCTCGATCGCGAAGAGAAGCGCCTCTTCGAGCGGCTCATCACCGTGAGCGGAGTGGGTCCGAAGCTGGCCATCAAAATCCTGAGCGGCCTTAACTCGGAACGCGTGATTCAGGCCATTCGCGGCCAGGATCACGCGAAGCTCACGCACATTCCCGGCGTGGGCAAAAAGCTGGCCGAGCGCCTGGTTGTGGAGCTCAAAGACAAGCTCGATGACTTTGCTGTTGCGCCCGCACAGCCGTCCGCGCAGGGACCGGCGGTCGATGACGTGCTTTCCGCTCTGACTAATCTGGGCTACCAGCGCGCAGCTTCAGAGAAGGCTATCGAGCAGGCGATCGCGAAAGAGAAAGCGCTCGCCGCGGATTTCGACGGGCTGTTCCGCAGCGCGCTGAAGATCATCCGGTAGACTGTCATCGTTATGCCTCGCTCCGCAAAAACCGCGCGCGCTCTCGCGCCTTCTGTTGCGGACAACCTTCGCAATTGAGGGGGGAGAGTACCCGCAATGAGATTTCGATCGCTCGCCTGCTCCATCGCCTTGCCCGTTGCGCTCCTGCATTCGGCCTTCGGTGCTGTGACTCCATATCCTGCGTGGCCGGGCGCGGCGCCCAGCCTCGCTTACAAGGTCACGGTCGATGGCCAGCCGG
>CAZANC010000180.1:0-7238 GCA_964486495.1 uncultured Occallatibacter sp. | reverse complement strand
AAGCGGAGAGGTGGCAGAGCCCGGTTGAATGCACCTGACTCGAAATCAGGCATACCTTTACGGGTATCGGGGGTTCGAATCCCTCCCTCTCCGCCAGCATTTCATGCGGCAGCCGCTCGCTAGCCGCTCGCACTGACAACTTGAGTCACGATCCGTTCCAAGTGGTCCTGCGTCGGCTGCAGTGAACTCAGGATTTTGTCACCCACTTATTCCAAGGAAGATCGACGAATCATGACTCGTGTCCTTTACTGAACCGGCCCAAATCGCCGCCTGCCGGTCATGAACGTTTGCGGGTCAACAGATGAGAATCCCGTCCATATGAATACTTTCTTCGCAACCGCTCGCACCAGATTCTTGAAAGTTGCCTGGACATGATGATGAGAAATCTTCTGATAAGAGGTTACGCAGTCGGGCATGCCAATGGTCAGGGTTTCGCCGCGGAATCATCCTTGAGGATGCGCATATTGGAACCGAAGCGGCGGAAGTTGCGAAACTCGATCTCGTTCCTATCCAGCTCCTTGCCGCCCTTTTTCAAAATGACCTGCGCGCTGATGGGCAGCATATAGTCGTGGTCGTTGAGAACCACAAAGTCGTAGTCCACGCTGACCAAAGCCGCCCGGATGGGAAACTTGGGTGGCACATTGTCCGCCTCCTTCGTGATGCGCCGCACCATCCGCGTCACGGTATCGATATACACCTGGCCGTGGTAGCCGACCGTGACGATATCAATGGAACTCGCCCGGAGATCGAAATTCGAGTGTTCCGGAGCGACGCGATAGTCGAAGACCTGCACCGTGCCGTCTCCCAGCACTCCGGTCTCCTTCCATTGAAAATCCGCCTTGGACGCGGGGCGGAAGATGCCAGAAAGCGTAAAGGCGAACTCTCCGTCCGAGATGGCGCCGCGAATATTCTCCGTGTCATGGCTGCTGGTGGAGCCGCTCTGCTCCAGTTCCAGCAAGGTGCGGTTTTGCTCGTGTTCGAAATACGTCAATCGTTCAGTGAACCTGTCTTTATGATCCCACTCGCCTGTTCCACCCAAATTGACACGATAGGTATATCGATCGGTCGTTTGCTCGCACATGAAGTTGGGCAGGGAATCCCCATAAGTCATTGCGTACTTGGTTGCATCCGCGAGGATTGAATTGATCTCCTCCACCGAGGGGCGCTCGATCGGGTTGGCCGGTATGGTGATGGCCAGCGATCCGGAAGAATGAGCGGGAAGCTGCACATCGGGCACCGAGGCGATCTCAGTGTCGCCGGACGGCTGGCCGCCCGTGACCTCGAACGTGGTGCTGGCCTCCGCGCTCTTGCCGCCCTGGCTGAGAACTGCCTTCACCTCATAAAGTCCGTTGACGGGGGGGTTGATAGAAAAGCTGGTCAGATAGGAGGCGAATTCCGATCCGCTGGCTTGAGGCGTAATCATCGGCTCGCCGCCCAGCGGCTTGCCGTCCCGGTAGATCTGGATTTTAAGGGTGGAGGGCTCGGCTGCCTGGGGGGCGGAGTGGGCATTCAAAAAGACCGAGATTACCTTGGCCCCTGGCATCAGTAGACCGGAGAGATTCGGCGTCAGAATCTCATTTCCGTGGCGCAGTGGCTCCGCGGTGTCGTCGTCGGCGCGCAACGGCTCGGCTTGGCGCACAAGAATCATGTTGCCGAGTGATGGGACAGTGGTGGCGTCGGGAACCTCGAAGGTTGTGCGGCGGGCGCCGGCCTTGCCGCTGTAGTGGTCCAGAACGGCCGCCTCCAGTATGTACTCGCCTGGAGGCGCAAGAAAGTGCCGCTGAAACGAAATCGCTCCGAATTCGGCGCTGTCGCTGTCTTTCTGAATTCTGCGCCGCGGAATATCCGAGCTGAAGTGCTCGATTATCATGCCCGATTTGTCTTTGATATTGGCGACGATCGAAAGGCTCGCGGAGTGGATGCCGGTGCTGCTGTCTTCATGAATCTCCAGGCCGGATTGCTGCACCTCGATGGCCAGCGTACTGACCTCTCCATCGGGCGTCGCGGCCGTGCTCAGGATCGCGTCGCGAAAGGCTATATCCGTGGGCAAATTCTCCTGGCCGAGGATCTTCAGCAGCGGCAGCTCATAGGGCTGCGGGGCGGCATCGCTGCCACTCCGCGGCGGCAGCGCAAGATACCCCGATTGCGAGCGAATCCTCAGCCTTGCGCGCAGCGGCTTGATCGCGATGGGACGAAACTTCCCGTCGTACTCCTTGATGGGAGGCACGTAGGTCGCTACATAATATGTGGTCATGTCCTGAAGAATCTGGGCCAGCGACTTCTGCAAGTGATCGTACGGGATGTAACTGCCCCCCGTTTCCACAGCCAGGGATTTCAGGTCGTCGTTGTTTATATCGCTTTGAACCAACTGCATGTACCCTTCCATGCCCATCGAGTTGATCTTGCCTTGTGTGCTGGTCAAACCGTCGACTCCTCCGCTAGTCGGACCGCCGAGTTCAAAGCCCAAGACTTCGGCGGACGTCGAATTCATCTGGCTCGTATTTCGATTCGAGGAGTTCAGGTCGACAACATAGATGCTCTCTCCAGCTTGATTGGCTGATCCGATGATGGATTGGATCGCCTCCATGGTGCGCAAGTTGTTCTTCTCCTCCTGAAATGCAGTAAAGAAAATCAACGCTTTTCTCTGCTGGATTTGTTGCTGGGATTGCGCCAAGGCCAGCAAACCCGCCAGGAAAGGCCGTAGATGCTGATTCTGTGCAATTTTGCCGGAGTCGGTGAGTGCGTTGAAGAGCGACTTATCCAGCGCGCGATCATGCGCGCCGACGGCCTTTCCCTCCGGACCGACGCCGTTCAGCGCTGCCGTGATCAGTTGCTTTTCCAGCGAGCTGGCCTGGCCGCCATTCCAGGCTCTTTTCGGCTCGGTGGCCGAGTTGATGGCCTGCGCAAGCGATATCCGATCCGATGTGAACGCGCTCTGAAGCCGAAGCCGATCCTCGACGGTCAGAACCGAAAAGGAGAAACCTTTCTCTGGAACCGTCGCGATTATCTTCCCCGCGGCTTCTCGCGCATTCTTCATCATCGTCGGGTCGGTTTCCAGATTCTTGCCCGCCAACTGCACCGGCCGGTCAAAGACCAGCGTGATCAGACACTCGCTCTTCTGCGCGCCGTTGACCAGATGGAAACTGTTGAGCTTGACCGGAGTGCCGTTGTCGCTGATCGCTATCTCATCCTGCTTCAGGTCCAAAACGGGCTTGTTCTTCTTGTCGTGAACCACCAGATTGAGCGAAACCTCGTTGGCGGTCACGGTTAAGTCCACATCCTGACTCGCAGGTTGTTTTGCCGTTTGGCCGCCAGCACCGGGAAGCGCAACAGCAACCGCCAGCAAAGTCAACAAAACGGCGATCAGTATCCGCCCCTGGGAAAACCTGGTATGCGCGGTCCCATTGTTGAGCTGATTCATGATCTCTCTCGGTTGATGTATACATCCTAAGCGATGACGTTCGCTCAACGCTCACACCGACATATTGAGTCACGATTCGTTCCCAGTGGTCCTTCGTCGGCCGCAGTGAACTCAGGATGTTGCCAATCATTTATTCCAAGGAATATCGACGAGTCGTGAGTCATCTCCATTACTGAACTGGCCAAAATCGCCGCCCCACGGAGTTCCTATTCGTCTCAAATCCGACCAGCCCCCTGATGAAATGTGGCTGATGAAATGAGGCGCAAAAAGCGAAGAGGCTGGCCGGTTGGTTCACCGGTCAGCCTCAACGCACTGCGGAAGAAATTATTTCAGGTTCCGCGTACCCCCGCCTTCGAAAGCGGGGGCCCGCGATCTGTGCAAAGAAGAGAGCCGGCTTACTGCGCCGCCTTCTTCGTCGGGTGGCGCTCCGCCAGCGGCTTACGCACCTGCGGCTTCACCGCCATCTCGTCCACAGGCGTCGTCCCGCTTACGTCTGAGCTGAACGTCGCGCCCGCCGGCACCAGGTAGTTCTCCTCCGTCTGCCCGTCGGTCGTGCCCGTGGCCACGCTGATGCGCGAAGCGTCGATCCCCTGCTCCGTCACCAGGTAGTCCTTGGCATTTACGGCGCGCTGCGCGGCGAATTGATCCACCGTGGCGTGCTTGTGCTTGGCTGCGTACGCTTGCTGCTTGGCCGTCTTGGCGTTCTCGTCCGCATCCGACTCACCCACCAAGACTGCCTTGGCGTCAGCCTGCTGCTTCAGGTCCAGAGCCACCTGGTCCAGGCACGCCTTGGCTTCGTTGTCCACGCGCGTCGGCCGCTGCTTGTCGTTGGCAAAGCTGGTTGAGCACAGCGCCTGCGTTTTGGGCGCCGGTGGCACATAGGGCGCCGTAATCGTCAGGCTGGTCGAGGCGCTCTCCGTGTGTCCCTTGTCGTCCGAGACGTTACACGTTATGCCCACCGTTCCTGTTGGCGCGCCTGCTGAAGAGTACTCCGCCGTTGTTCCGGTTCCCGTGATCGTACCGGCAGAGGCCGTATAGCTGTACGTCAATGGACGGTTCTGCGGGCTTACGCCGACCGACGTGATGGTCGCCGCGTCACCCGGCTTGATGGTGCTGGGGCTGGCCGAGCAGCTGATCGTCGGCGGCTCAAACGCCTTCACCGTGATCCCCGCTGTGCAAGTCGCCGTCTCCCACGGCTTCAGACCTTCCCTGCCTGTCTTTCCTTCCTTCACCGTCCCTGTCACCGTGTACTCACCCGGGGCCAGAGCGCTTGTGTCGATCTTGGGATTCGAGTCGTTGCCCGTCACGCCTGTCCCGGTCCAGGTATAGATCACATGGTCCTTCGGGTTCAGGCCACCTGCCGAAGCGGTCAACGTAACCGGGTCGCCAGGGAAAATCGTCTCCGGAGCCGCCGTGCAAGCCAGCGTAATTGGCGTCGGAGGTGCAATCGATCCCACATGGAACACGATGCCCGCGCTCAACCGCTCCGCATTGATATTCGCGCGGCCGCCGGGGATGACGTGACCCCAATCGGCGTGCATGTACTCATAGTCGGCCTGGAAAAGCCGAATGGCCAAATGATGGTTCAGCCATGACGTCTCATAGTCCAAGCCTCCGCCCAACGTCAGGTCAGGACCCCACCTATTGGGCTCATAGTATGGCCCGCCGACCAGCGCCCCGCCTGCGAGTCCGTGAGCGAACGGAGTAATGTTTCCGGCAGGAAATCGAAGGATCACACCACCTGCAACCGTTGTGAAGCCATCGTCGTTCCCTTCGGTGCCGACGTTGGAACCCGCCTTTTGGTCGCCCCACTCGTGAATGCCGAACTCCGCCTGAACACCGACAAAGCGGTTGAAGAAATAAGATCCGCTGCCGACCCCGCCCAGATTGACTGCATCATAGGAATACGGCACGGTCTGGCCGGGCGTTGTTGTATTGACATAGACTGTCCCGTTGGGGGCCAGATAGCTGTAACCAGCGAAGATATCCCACCTGGAAGGAGAGTCATTAGTGACTCCCCTCGCACTTGGTGCAGCCTGAGCAGCCAAGGCTACGGGCAATAATGACACAGAAATCGAGGCGAGTACTCGACCCACAGATCTCAAAAAAGAACTTTGCATGCGTTTATCCTCCGCAGTTCGTCTAACGGACCCAAAATGAGATAGAAACTGTCATCGACGGGAATTGCTGAGCGCCGTCTATTTGTTCAGAATCCGGCGCCTCTGAACGCTTTCGAGAGCGGTGGAGCTTCTCCACAGCACCAACATACCACGGGAGCTACGGCCAGAGCACATCTCTTTCAACAAGTTGCTCCGTTTAAGCGTAGTCAATGTGCAAAGATTACCGCCATTAATTACTTTGGTAATGACGCCCCAAATGCACATCTATTTCCCAATTCCCACCGGGAATCTCGCGCTGCATTGTGCATTCAGTTTTCACCAATCGCGGCGCCTAGTCGTCCGAAGCTCTTACTCCTGTGATGCCGGATTTCAAAATCAAGACTGCCTTCCTGTCCTGTTGCGAAGCATCCCGAGAGTTCGAATTGCTTGAAGTTAGAAGATCTGAGCCCCATCCCCTTCGCGAGCAGCTGGGCAACCGCCATCCCCTGTGGGATTAACCGCGCCCAAATACTCGATCGACGCCTCCATTGAAGCTAAAACCGTGAGACTCTGTCGCTGCACGTTGTAGACAAAGAGGTGATTCCCGTAGGGGTAATGACCTGAGAGCTGCCCGTACATTGTCGTTTCCACCGCCGCCTCGCCAAAATGCATATTGGACGAGATTACATCGCCGCTTAGGGAGAAATCGTTCAAAGTGAGTTCAATTGCTCCGGATGTGTCGTCACTTCCCTCGAAGACAACTCCGGGGCCCGAATACTTGCAGAAGCCGTCGAGCAGGAGCACGCTCCCCTGCGGCAGGGACCGCACGTTGGCGGCCACCGACCTGAGAATCTCACTTTGTTGAGATGCTGCGTCTGCCCAAAAGGATGTGATTCCGCTCACTACTAGGCAGTTCACCCCGCAAACTATCCCTATTGCGAAGGAAAACATGCGGGCACGAGCAACCTCGGACTTAAACACCGAGCACATCAGACCTGCGATCGCAACTAGCACGCAGGCGGCGCCGGTCGCAGATCCGATCACAGCGCGATTGGCCAATCCCGGGGAGGAGAAGTTGGTATCAATGGAGGAGAGAAAGAGACCGTAACCCAATGCAAACAAACCGAAACCAACGACGATCAACCACACGCACATGCGCCAAGTGGGGATTTCGGAAGGTTTCATCGTCCTCCAAAGATAGGCAGTTACCAGGGAGAAAAGGACGGCCGCCATGGCCGACGCCGCCAAGCTCAACGCAGAATGTCGATACAGGCCAGCCAAAACTGCAGGCATATTCAGGAAATACGTCCATAGATTGAACTGGAACGCTTGGACAATGGCATGCCAAATCAGCGCCCAGAAATGAGTGAAGAAATGGTGATGATAACTAACATTGTGTTGCATCCGGAATTTGGCCAAAATAACCAGCAAGAGAACAGCGGCCGTGGCGGCAATGACGCCCACCCTCCTGAGAGCGAGCTTGGACGAGGCGCGTGAATTTCTGTAACTCCTCCAACCGATAACTCCCAATGAGGCGGCAATCATTCCAAACGCTACTTCGTAAGAAAGAATGCTGAGGGCCAGGGCCAGGAAGGCGAGCCATGCCCAGGCTGTCCGGTGTTCTTCTTCTGTTCGAACCGATCTCGCCAATGCGCCGATCCCCAGGAATGCGAATGCCATGCACAATGTGACTTGCTGCGAGGAAATCCAGATTCGGT
>CAZANC010000179.1:0-7285 GCA_964486495.1 uncultured Occallatibacter sp. | reverse complement strand
CTGATCTGCGGTGTAGGCAACACCGCTCCCGAGGTATGGCGGCAACTGTTGGCCGGCGCCAGTGGCGTTTCGGCGATCAAGGGTTTTGACGCCACGGGATTCCCGGTCACCATTGCTGCCGAAGTGAAGAACTTCGATCCGCTCGAATTCCTGGACAAGAAGGAAGCGCGCAAGATGGGGCGCTTCATCCACTACGCCTTTGGCGCAACCCAGGAGGCGATGGAGCAGTCGGGCCTGAAGGTGACTGCAGAGAACGCCGAACGTGTGGGCGTATTCATCGGCTCGGGGATCGGCGGATTCGAGGTGATCGAGCGCGAGCACACGAATCTGCTGCAGGGGGGCCCGAGGAAGATGTCACCCTTCTTCATTCCCGCGGCAATCGTGAACATGGCGGCGGGACAGATCAGCATCCGCTACGGCGCGCAGGGCCCGATTTCAGCGACGGCGACGGCTTGCGCCACGAGCGCGAATTCCATCGGCGACTCGGTGCGCATGATTTTGCATGGCGATGCGGACGCGATGATCGCGGGCGGCGCAGAAGCTGCAGTGACGCCGATGTCGGTGGGCGGATTCGCGGCCATGCGCGCGCTTTCCACGCGCAACGACGATCCCACACACGCCAGCCGGCCTTTCGACAAGGACCGCGACGGATTTGTGATCGGCGAGGGCGCGGGCATTCTGATTCTCGAGGAGCTGGAGTTCGCGAAGGCGCGCGGCGCGAAGATTCTGGCCGAGGTGATCGGCTACGGCATGAGCGCCGACGCGTACCACATGACGGGCATTGCGCCGGAAGGCGCGGGCGCGCAGCGCAGCATGCGGGCCGCGCTGAAGGACGCCGGCATCCGCCCCGAAGAAGTTGGCTACGTGAACGCGCATGCGACGGCCACGCCTGCGGGCGACGGCCAGGAGTCGCGCGCGATTGAAGGAGTGTTTGGCGAGCACGCACTGAGCCACAAGCTGAAGATCAGCGGAACGAAGTCAATGACCGGGCACCTGCTGGGCGGCGCGGGCGGACTGGAGGCCGGCATCTCTGTGCTGGCGCTGGTGAATCAGCAGATACCGCCGACCATGAATCTTGAGAATCCCGATCCCGAGTGCCGGCTGGATTACGTGCCGAACAAGCCCATCAATCATTCGTTCGACATTGCGCTATCGAATTCGTTCGGATTCGGCGGCATCAACGCCACGTTGATCTTTCGGCGTTGGAACGAATGAAGCAGGGAACGAGGGACCAAGGGAACGAGGGACCAGGGGAACGAAAAAGCGGGGAATACGGAAGATGAGCAGGCCTGGCGCGAGCCGGGCCTTTGCGCGTTTTGCGGCGGACCGGGGGAGACGTGTGTGGGTCAGCTGAGCGCGAGCGAAGGGTCGGCGGTGAGTTCCGGCGGCGCGAAGTCCTGGGCCAGCAGACGCGGCCACGCGGCAGCGGCGATCATGG
This sequence comes from uncultured Occallatibacter sp., assembly GCA_964486495.1. Lineage (GTDB taxonomy): Bacteria > Acidobacteriota > Terriglobia > Terriglobales > Acidobacteriaceae > Telmatobacter. The sequence goes on along the minus strand of CAZANC010000179.1, from coordinate 5,847 downwards.
CGGCGTTGTCGGTGGAGAGCGCGAGCGTGGGGAAGGCGATGCGCAGGCCACGCTGGTCGGCCTCGGCGGCGAAGCGGGCGCGAAGCTCGTGATTGGCGGCGACACCGCCGGTGACGAGGATGCGTTTGGCGCCGAGCGACTCGGCGGCGGCGAAGGTTTTTTTCATCAAGTCGCCGACGACTGCGTGCTGAAAGCTGGCGATGAGGTCGAGCGTGGGCTGCGGGCAGAGGGCAAGAGCCTCTTCGCGAGTTTGCGGCGGGCGGAAGTTGGCCAGCACGCGACTGACGCGGGCTTTTGCTTCGGCGCGCAGGCCTTGCAACTCGACATAACGCAGGACCGCAGTCTTGATTCCGGAAAATGAGAAAAGAAAGTGCGGGTCGAGGCGCGCGATGGGCGCGGTTTTGGCGGCTTTGGTGCGCGCGGGGGCCTTACCGGCCAGGTGGGCCTTTGGTTTGAATTGAGCAAATGCAAAGGGCACGGCGTGCGGGTTGCCGTATGGAGCGAGCGCATCAATCCATGGACCGCCGGGATAGCCGAGGCCGAGAAGCTTTGCGACTTTGTCGAAGGCTTCGCCGGCTGCGTCGTCGACGGTGCGGCCGATGAGGGTGTAGGTCCATGTACCGTTGGGGTCGCCGCAGGCAGGTTGAGCGAGAAAGAGGTGGGTGTGGCCGCCGGAGACAACGAGGGCGAGGGCTGAACTGGGGCTGAATTGTGTGCTATCCCAGGTCCCAAAGACGGGACCTGGGGCACCCTCGTTCTGTGCATGAGCCGCGGACTCGCGCTCCTGGAGAAGGACGGCGTGAATGTGGCCTTCGAGGTGGTTGACCGCGATGAGGGGAAGGTTGTTGGCGAAGGCGAGGGCTTTGGCGTAGGTGATGCCGACGAGCAATGCACCGGCGAGGCCGGGACCGGAGGTGACGGCGATGGCGTCGAGATCGGCGAGGGTCACGCTGGCTTCAGCGAGCGCGGCGCGGACGACCGGAACGATGGCGCGAAGATGCTCGCGACTGGCGAGCTCCGGAACCACGCCGCCGTAGCGGGCGTGGGTAGCAATCTGCGAGGCAACGACGGACGAAAGCGTGCGCGCTCCGCGCTCGACAATGGCCGCGGCGGTTTCGTCGCAAGAGGTCTCGATGCCGAGGATGAGGCCGGAGCCGAGCATAGATTCAGTTTAGTGGCTGGAGAGAGCGGGGTTGGCGGCGCTAGCGGAGTTAGCGGAGTTAGAAAGGCAGGCAAGTCGGCGGGTCGGCTGCTTTATTGATGCGGGAGAGCGAGAATAGAAGCGACGGCGATGGTTAGAGGGCGACAATTCGAAGCGGCGCTGAAGATAGTGGAAACGCTGCGGGCGCGCGGGCATGAGGCGTATTTCGCGGGCGGATGCGTGCGCGATCTGCTGCTGAGGCGCGAGCCGGCCGACTACGACGTGGCGACGAGCGCGACGCCGGAGGTGGTGCTGGAGATGTTTCCGCGAACGTTTGCCGTGGGCGCGCATTTTGGAGTGGTGCTGGTGGCTCCCGAGGCCGAGGATGCAGGATTTGTTACCGAGGTTGCGACTTTTCGTTCGGACCTCAAGTATTCCGATGGGCGACATCCCGATGGTGTGCGGTATACGAAGACGGCCGAGGAGGATGTGAGGCGGCGCGACTTCACGATCAACGGATTGTTGCTGGATCCGCTGCGGTTGATTCCGAGAAGTTCCGGCGCGGAAGCTGGCCCAAGTTGCGAAAAAGCAACCACAGGTCCTTCGACTCCGGTCGCCGCGGCGACCTCCGCTCAGAATGACAGTTCAGTGGGAGAGAGGGCTGATTTGCGCGGAGCCGTGCTCGATTATGTGGGCGGGCTGGCGGACCTGGATGCAGGCGTGGTGCGCGCGATTGGGCGGGCGGAGCAGCGGTTTGAAGAGGACCATCTGCGCATGTTGCGCGGGGTTCGATTCGCGGCGCGATTTGGGTTCGAGCTGGAAGCGGAGACGAAGCGCGCAATGCGGTCGCTGGCCTCAAAGATTCACGCCGTTAGCCGCGAGCGCGTGCGCGACGAGCTGACGAAAATGCTGACCGAGGGCCATGCGCGGCGGGCGTTCGAATTGCTAGACGAAACGGGGCTACTGAAAGAAGTGCTGCCGGAGGTGGCGCGCATGAAGGGCGTGGAGCAACCGCCGCAGTTCCATCCCGAGGGCGATGTTTGGGTGCACACGCTGATGCTGTTGGATCAATTGGAGCCGGGATGTTCGGAGACGCTGGCGTGGGGAGCTCTGCTGCACGACGTGGGCAAGCCACCGACGTTCAGGCGTGCCCCGGATCGGATCCGCTTTGATGGGCATGTGGCGATGGGCGTGGCGATGGGCGCGGAGATTTGCCGGCGATTCCGATTTTCAAACGAAGAGACGCGGCAAGTGGTGGCGCTGATCGAGAATCACATGCGGTTCATGGATGCGCCGGGGATGAAGGAATCGACGCTGAAGCGGTTTTTCAGGCTGGAGCGATTTGAGGAGCACCTGGCGCTACACAAGATGGATTGCCTGGCCGGCAGCGGCTACCTGGAGCACTGGGAGTTTGTGCGCGAGCGCCTTTCTTCGATGCCGGAGGAGGCGGTGAGGCCTAAGCCTTTGATCACGGGACGGGAATTGATTGCGGCGGGCTATCCGCCGGGCGAGCGGTTCCGCGAGATGCTGCGCACGGCGGAAGATGCGCAGTTGGAGGGGACGATCGCGACAACGGAGGAAGCGCTGACGCTGGTGCGGGAGCGATTTCCATTGGGAACGGGTCGATGATCTACCTGGGGCCGCGGCATGCCAGCAGCAGCATGGCGGCAATTGAGGAGAGAGATGATGAAGCGAATGGGTTGGGTGGTGATTGCGAGTATTTTGTTTTGGGCGCGAACAGCAAGCGCAGGGGGCAACATGATTCGCGTAGCGATTGTGGACGGGCAGAGCGGCGGCGCATATCACAACTGGAGATTGACAACTCCGGTGCTGAAAATGGAATTGGAAGAGACGGGGCTGTTCAACGTGACAGTGATTACTGCGCCGCCGTCGGACGGCGACTTCAGCAGCTTCAAACCAGAGTTCGAGCGCTACCAGACGATCGTGATGAACTACGACGGGCCCAGTTGGCCGGCGGAGCTACGCGCGCAATTCGAGCAGTACGTGGCCGGCGGCGGAGGGCTGGTGATCGTGCACGCGGCCGACAATGCATTTCCCGATTGGCCCGCATTTAACGAGATGACAGGAATCGGCGGCTGGCGAAACCGCAACGAGCAGGCAGGGCCGTACTGGTACTGGAAGGATGGCAGGCTGGTTTCAGATGCGTCGCCGGGGCCTGCCGGCGAACATGGGGCGAGGTTGCCGTTCCAGGTGATAACGCGTGACCCCGAACATCCGATCATGCGGGGATTGCCGACGGTGTGGCTGCACGCGAACGATGAACTCTACGGTAAGCTGCGCGGGCCGGGAAAGAACATGATTGTGCTGGCAACCGCGCACTCCGACGCGAAGAACAAGGGCACGGGCCTCGACGAGCCGATGCTGATGGTTTTGCGCTACGGGAAGGGAAGAATCTTTCACACTACGCTGGGGCACGACGTGCTTGCGCTGAGCTGTGTGGGATTCATGACGACATTTCAGCGCGGCACGGAGTGGGTGGCAACGGGCCGCGTGACGCAAAAGGTTCCGGCAGACTTTCCGACAGCGAAGACAGTGAGCTATCGCGTGGACATCACTGAGATGGATCCGGCGTTTTTGGGCGGGGCGTCGCCGATTATTCCGCCGGCACAGTGAACAGTGGCCAGGGAAGGGCGTCGCGGGTCATCCCAAGACCTGGCCCGACGACGCGCCCGGCAATGCCGCCCGTGGCGCGAACCACGAACGAAGTCCCTAGAAGCGCATGCGCACGCCGATTTCAATCTGACGCTCGCGGTAGAAATCCGTGGCGTTGATGTTGAGCGGCTGGCCAAAGGCGGCGATGGGAGTTCCCGAGCCGGTGAAGGTAGTGGTGCCGCAGCTCGCACTGCCGACGGTATTGATGGTGAGGTAGCAAAGCGTGGGGGGAGTGCCTGATGTGCCGCTGTTCTCGATGGAGTAACCGGTGGTCTCGATGCCAGTGACGTTCTGGTGGTTGAAGAGATTGAAAGTCTCGGCGATCAGTTCCAACTGACGCTTCTCGCCGATGTCGAAGCGTTTGCCAAGACGGAGATCGGCCTTCCAGGTGTTGGGATAGCGGAAGGTGTTGCGGCCGATGTTGTAGGCGCGACCGTCGTTGCCGAGTCCGTAGACGCGGTTGTCTCCGCCTGAGCCATTGATGCCGGGGCCGAGGCCGGTGATGGCGTTGCCGGTTGTGTCAAACTCCTCGGGCAGCGAGCCGGAGGTGCGCATAGTGTAAGGCAGGCCGCTGCGAAACTGCCCGATACCGGAGAGCATCCAGCCGTTGCCGATGCGGCCGGCAAAGTCGCGCAGCTTCCAGGGCGCCTCATAGATGGCCATGATGGAGGCGGAGTGGCGCATATCGAGGTTGCTTGTGCCGTATTCCTGGCTGAAGTTGGCAGGATCCAGCACATCGCTGCCAGCCACGAGCGTGGTCTCGTTGGGATTCCAATCCATCGCGTGCGCGTAGGTGTAATTTGCGTGGAAGCTCAAGCCATTGCGGCCGTAGCGCGCGATCTTGACGATTGCCGCTTCATAAGTGGAGTTGGCGCGGCTCACGATGTGGGCGATCTGCTGGTAATCGGCGAAGCGCCGGCCGCACTGGCTGGCGGGATTCAACGGTGAGCCGGCAGGACACTGCCCGAAGGGCCAGGAGGCGTAGAAGGGGACGGTGATTTGCGCGGACTTGATGGGCCCGGTGCCCGTTGGGTCTTTCACAGCGTAGGTGATGGTGCTGGGATTGACTGCAGGGTTGAAGTTGGTATCGACGGAAATGGGAAGACGGCGGCCAAGCGAGAGCATGGCGCAGGCGGTCAGCATGACGCGGCCGGGCAGTGGCTGTTCGATGGAAGCAATGGCCTGATGGACTTCGGGATTATGGAAGCTGGACGCGAAGCCGACCGCACCGGGAGCGACGAGGCTTGTTGGTTGGCCGACGAGGACATAAGGAAACGGCGGCGCGCCCCCCGTGCAGCGTTGGCAATCGTCGGAGGGGCGCATGAAAAAGCTCAAGTCGCCCTTGAGCGATCCGGTTTGCGTGAGCGCGGTTTCGATCGTGGCGTTTTCAGTGCGGCCGTAGTACATGCCGTAGCCGAGGCGCAACACCGGCCAATGGTCGTGAGCATTTCCGATGGCGAGGCTGAAGCGCGGCCCCCAGTTGTCGCCGAGGCTGGGCAGATTCGCCGAAAGCGGAGGCTGCGGATTGGTCTGCGTCGCGCTGGTCAGCTCGGGGTTGGCAAGCGAGGCAATGGGCGGCGGCATTTGCTCGCGCTCCCAGCGCAGGCCCGCGGAGAAAACGGCCAGCTTGGTCAGTTGCCACTGCGCGGTTATGTAGCCGGCGAAATCGTTGGTGCTCAGGTGCCAGTTGGTGGGGCCCATGGTTTGGGAATAGTAGGAGTAGCAGGGCTGGCTGCCGAATCTTGTGTTAGTGACTCCACAGTTGTGAGGATTCATGGCGTCGAGCGCGTCGCTGAGGCCGAACTTCTGAAAGGACACGGCGTCGGAGATGAAACTGGCGACGGTGGAGTAGGAGTAGGTGCCGGTCTGATTGCGCAGCTCAGTGACCGAATCGGAGTTGTGGTCGAGCTCAAAGCCGGCCTTCACGAGCAACTTGCCGTGGACCCAGTCGAGCATTTCTTGCCCTTGAAAAAGGCGCTCGTCGGGGTAGCTGCCCTGGCCGAAGCGCGAGGGATTGCCGATGGTGAAACCGT
>CAZANC010000178.1:0-7431 GCA_964486495.1 uncultured Occallatibacter sp. | reverse complement strand
ACCGGGATTCGTTCATGGCACAAATCTTCGACCGCAGCTCCAACGCACTGGCACGCATGAGCCTGGTGTTGACGGGGTTGATCGTCATTGCCCTGGGAGTCACGCTGGATCAGTTGCAGCGCTCGCCGTGGGTCACGCGGCAGGGCCAGCGTGCGGATCAACCGGTCCCCTTCAGCCATAAGCATCACGTTCAGGGGCTCGGTTTGCAGTGCCAGTATTGCCACACCTCTGTCGAGAAATCGAGCTACGCAGGCATTCCTCCCACGCGCACCTGCATGAACTGTCACGCGCAGATCTGGACTAACGCGCAACTGCTGGAGCCGGTTCGCCAGAGCTGGTACACCGGCCAGTCGATTCCCTGGATCAAGGTGCACGACCTTCCCGACTTCGTTTATTTCAGCCATGAGATTCATGTGAACAAGGGCATCGGCTGCGAAAGCTGTCACGGCCGCGTGGATGAGATGCCGCTGATGTACGCGCAGAACACTTTGCAGATGGAGTGGTGCCTGGACTGCCATCGCAATCCGGCGAAGAACCTGCGGCCGACGAGCGCGATCTACAACATGGACTGGCAAGAGCCGGCCGACGACCATCCGGTGTGGTGCGCGGCGGCCGACAACAAGCCGGGCGTGCCGACGGCGCAAAGCGTCAGCTGCACGAGGAACGATCCGAGCGGTGCGGGAGCGGAGATGGCTTCTCTGCACTTGCCTCAAGCCGGCGCAAAGGGTCTGTCGGGGGATGTTGCCGCGGCGCCGATGCCGGTGGGGCCGCCAACCTATCAGAAATTCACCAGCCAGCAGGATCTGGGTCTGTTCCTGGTCGATCACTACAAGATTCGCACGCCGAAAGACCTGACCAGTTGCGAGGTGTGCCACCGATGAGCGCAAAGAGAAAGAATTCGCCTGCGGCGGAGAAGCCAATGGAAGAGGCTGTCAACGGCGCGCAGCAATCCGCGTCCTCGGAGCCCATGACGCCCGAGCACACGACGGTCGAGCCAATGACGCTCGAGACCGTCCGCCGCGAGCTGAGGGGCACAAAGGGCAAGAAGTACTGGCGCTCGCTCGATGAGCTGGCCAACACGCCTGAATTTCAAGCCGCTGTGGAACGCGAGTTTCCTTCCGCGGCTCAGGAGTGGGTTGATCCGGTTTCGCGGCGCGGCTTCCTCAAATTGATGGGCGCGTCGATGGCCCTCGCGGGACTCGCCGGTTGCACCAAGCAACCCGATGAGCCGATCTATCCCTACATCAAAGCGCCTGAAGACCTGATTCTCGGCAAGCCGATGTACTTTGCCACGGCGCACCCGTTCTCGACTGGCGCGGTACCGCTGCTGGTCAAGAGCGACGAATTCAGGCCCATCAAGATCGATGGCAACCCGGAGCACGCCTACAACCAGGGCGGCTCCGATCCGTATTCGCAGGGCACGCTTCTCGATCTCTATGATCCCGACCGTTCGCAGCACGTCACCTATCGCGGCGAGGGCCGCGAGTGGGCTGAATTTGCCGAGGCGCTACGCGACAAGGTTACCTCGACCAAAGATGGTACCGGCATCTACTTCCTGAGCGCGACCATTCTGTCGCCCACGCTTGCGCGGCAGTGGAAGGAAGTGCAGACGGCGTGGCCCAAGGCAAAGCTGGTGCAGTACGATCCCGCGCTCGCCGGAACGTTTCTCGCGAGCGGCGTAAATGTCCAGTACGACTTGAGCCAGGCCGACGTGATCGTCTCGCTCGATGCGGATTTTCTTTCGGGAGCGGCCTACCCCGGCTTTCACCGGCTCGTCCGCGACTACGCCTCCCGGCGCAAGCAGCCTGAGAACGGAATGAACAGGCTCTACGCGGTGGAGAGCACAACCACCACCACCGGCATGAAGGCCGAACACCGGCTCGGCCTGCGCGCCAGCGAGGTTCCGGCATTTGCCGCGGCATTGGCACAAGCGGTCGGCGTCGCCGGTATCAGCGCTCCCAAGTACGCGTGGACCGACGAGCAGAAGAGTTTCCTAGCTGCGGTCGCCAAGGATCTGAAGGCGAATGCAGGCAAGAGCGCGGTGCTTCCGGGGCTGTATCAGGATCAGTCGGTTGCTGCGCTGGCGCTGGCCATCAACATGACGCTGGGCAACGTGGGCAAGACGGTTTCCGTCGCATCCGATCCGGTGATTCCCATTCCCAGCGACCAGCTTGGAGATTTCAAGGCGCTTGTCGCTGACCTGAACGCGGGAAAGGTCGATTGGCTGGTGATTCTGAACGCCAATCCAATCTACGACGCGCCCGCCGATCTGAATTTCGCCGACGCTTTCAACAAGGCCAACATCGTGGCGCACCTCGGTTTGCATTACGACGAGACGGGACAGCTTTCACACTGGCATATTCCCGCCGCGCACTATCTTGAATTCTGGTCTGATGCGCGCGCCTACGACGGCACTGTTTCCATCGTGCAGCCGATGATCGATCCGCTGTATGGCGGACACACAGCGCACCATGTCTTCCAGGCACTGCTCAACGATCCGATGGTCAGTCCATACGATGCAGTGCGTGAGACTCAGAAGGCAAACATCAGGGGCGACTTTGAAGCCGGCTGGCGCAAGGCGCTGCACGATGGGTGGATTGCGGATACGGCTTTCGCCAAGGGCTCCGCAACTGGCAGCGGCACAAAGAGCGGAAGCAGTGTTCCCACGCCCACGCCGAAGGATTCACTCGAGATCATCTTCCGCCCCGACCCGAACATCTACGACGGTCGCTGGAACAACGTGGGCTGGCTGCAGGAGCTGCCCAAGCCGGTGACGAGCCTGAGCTGGGACAACGCCGCAATCGTATCGGGCGCAACGCTGACCAAGCTCGGCCTGGAAGAAGACGACATCGTCGAGTTGTGCGTCGGCAACTGCAAGGTCAAAGCGCCGGTGATGGTTGCACCGGGCCATCCCGACAATTCGGTTACCGTCTACCTCGGCTACGGGCGCGAGGCTGCCGGACGCGTGGGCTCGGGCCAGGGATTCAACGCCTACCTCATCCGCAACACCTGGGCGCCGTTTTATGCAACAGGGTCGATTCGCAAATTGGACGGCAAGTGGGGCATCGCGATCACGAAGAGCCACTACCAGGATCAGCGCGGCAAAACTTTCGGCCAGCAGGGTCAGGGCAATAATTCTCTTGAGGCCGACGAAGCGCTCGGTCCGCGCGGCATTATCCGCTACGCGACGCTGGATGAGTTCAAGGCCAATCCCAACTTTGCGCACGAGGGCGAAGGCCACGACACCCCCTCCCGCGATACCTCGCTGTTCCCCAACTGGCCTTATAACGAGGCCAATGCCTGGGCGATGTCGATCGACATGAACAGTTGCACGGGCTGCAATGCGTGCATCGTGAGCTGTTATGCCGAGAACAATATTGCCGTGGTGGGCAAGCAGCAGGTGCGCATCGGCCGCAACATGCAGTGGCTGCGCATCGACACCTACTTTGAAGGCGACCTGGCTGCGCCGCGCGCCCACTTCCAGCCCATGGCCTGCCAGCACTGCGAGAACGCTCCCTGCGAGCAGGTTTGCCCGGTGGGCGCCACGGTGCACACGCCGGAAGGCCTGAATTTGATGGTCTACAACCGCTGCGTAGGCACCCGCTACTGTTCGAACAACTGCCCCTACAAGGTGCGCCGCTTCAACTTCCTGCTTTATTCCGACTATGAAACCGAGAGCCTGAAGCTGATGCGCAATCCCGACGTCAGCGTGCGTTCGCGCGGCGTGATGGAAAAGTGCACCTACTGCGTGCAGCGCATCTCGGCGGCCAAGATCGAGGCGGACAAGGAGAATCGCAACATCCGCGACGGCGAGATCGTGACCGCGTGCCAGCAGGCGTGCCCGGCCGACGCGATTGTCTTCGGCAACATCAACGATCCCAATAGCCGCGTTTCGAAACTCAGGGCCCAGCAGCGCAGCTACCAGGTGATTGCCGACCAGAATGCTCGTCCGCGGACGCAATATCTGGCCGAAGTGTTGAACGTGAACCAGGAACTCGAAGCGACGCCGGCGGAATTTGCGCCGGCGAAGGGTTGAAGCGGCCATGGCAACTAAGGAAGTAAAACCCAACGATCCGATGATCGATCCGGCAACCGGAGAATTCCGGGTCATCGGGCAGGGTCAGACCTTCCGGTCGATCACCGAGAAGATCGCGCGGATTGTGCTCACGCCGCACACGCCGATGGGCTGGTTCGCGCTCTTCACGTTTGCCGGCGGCGGGGCCACCGTGCTGTTGGTCGCCGTCACCTGGCTGTTCCTCAGGGGCGTCGGCATCTGGGCCATCACGCAGCCCGTTGCCTGGGGATTCGCCATCATCAACTTCGTCTGGTGGATCGGCATTGGCCACGCCGGCACGCTCATTTCGGCCATTCTGTTGTTGTTCAAGCAGGGCTGGCGTAACGCCATCAGCCGTTTCGCCGAGGCCATGACCATCTTTGCCGTGTGCTGCGCCGGACTGTTCCCGCTGATTCACGTCGGCCGTCCCTGGCTGAGTTACTGGCTGTTCCCGTTGCCGTTCACCATGACGGTGTGGCCGCAGTTCCGCTCGCCCCTCGTGTGGGACGTCTTCGCGGTTTCAACATACGCCACGATTTCAGTAGTCTTCTGGTACATCGGCATGGTGCCCGACCTGGCCACCTTGCGCGATCGTTCGCAATCGAAGATCGCACAGTATTTCTACGGGATGCTGAGCGTGGGCTGGCGCGGATCGGTCCGCCATTGGATGCGCTATGAGACAGCCTCGCTGCTGCTGGCCGGCCTGGCCACGCCGCTGGTGCTCAGCGTCCATACAGTCATCAGCTTCGATTTCGCGGTTGCCGTTCTGCCCGGCTGGCACACCACTATCTTTCCGCCTTACTTCGTCGCCGGCGCAATCTACTCCGGCTTTGCCATGGTGCTCACGCTGGCCATTCCGTTGCGCAAGTTCTATCACCTGGAATCGCTGGTCACCGAGCGCCACATCGACAACATGGGCAAAGTGATGCTGGCTACCGGCTTCATCGTGGCCTATGGCTATGCCATGGAAGCTTTCATGTCCTGGTACTCGGCGTCGCACTGGGAAGCCTTCATGTTCTGGAACCGCGTATTCGGGCCCATGGGCTGGTCGTACTGGGTGCTGATCACTTGCAACCTGGCGATTCCACTGACCACACTTTGGTCGCGCAAGCTGCGCACATCGATCCCGTTCATGTTCTTCATCTCCATCGTGGTAAACACGGGCATGTGGTTTGAGCGCTTTGTCATTGTCGTCACCAGTTTGTATCGCGACTTCCTGCCTTCGTCATGGGGCACCTACCGCGCCACCAAGTGGGATTACATGACCTTCGTGGGCACGCTGGGATTCTTTACGTTCCTGTTCCTGTTGTTTGTTCGCTTCCTGCCCATGATTCCGATGAACGAAATTCGCATGTTGCTGCCCGGGGCCAAAATCAAGCCCAAGGTGGCGGAGGCTGCTGACTAAATGCCCGCACGCGAAGGAACCTACGGCCTGCTGGCCGAATTCGATACGCCGAGCGACCTGGTGAGGGCCGCGCAGCAGGCGCGCCAGGACGGCTGGCGGCGCATGGACTGCTATACGCCCTACCCGGTGGAAGAAGCCGAGGAAGCCATCGGCTTCCATCGCAACAAGGTGCCTTTGCTTACGCTCATCGGCGGCTTGATGGGCGGCGCGGCCATGTTCTCGCTGGAGACCTGGATTTCGGTGCTTGCCTATCCGCTCAACATTGCGGGTCGCCCCACGTATTCCTGGCCGGCTTTCATCGTGCCGGCATATGAGTGGACCATTCTCTGGGCCGGTCTCTCGGCTGCCTTCGGGATGTTGGCGCTCAACGGCCTGCCGTCGCTCTACCATCCGCTGTTCAATGCGCCTAATTTCCGCGACGGCGCGACGACCGACAAGTTCTTCCTCTGTCTCGAGGCGTTGGATCCGAAGTTTGATCTGGCGGAAACGAAGGCGTACCTGCAGAAGTTCAGCCCGAACTCTGTGGTGGAGGTGGAGTACTGATGAACCACTTCAGGGAACAGGGATCAGGTGTCAGGGTTCAGAGCGGGTGCCCCATCCTTTCGCGCCTTTTGCGAAAGGGTGGGAGACCAGTTTCCCTGGCTGGACTTGCCTGTCTCCTGCTCATTGCCGGCTGCCGCCAGGACATGCAGGACCAGCCGAAGATGGTTCCGCAGCGCGGTTCGGACTTTTTCGCCGATCATCGCGGCGCGCGGCCTCAGGTGCTCGACACCGTGGCCCGCGGCCAGTTGCATGACGACAGCTACTTTTACACCGGCGTGGTGCAGGGACCGAACGGCTACCGCCAGGAACTGAACGAAATGCCTTTCCCGGTGACTATGGAAGTGCTCGAGCGCGGGCAGGAGCGCTTCAACATCTATTGCACTCCGTGCCACTCGCGGGTGGGCAACGGGCTGGGTGAGATTGTGCAGCGCGGCTTCAAGCCGGCCGCCAATCTGCACGACCAGGTGCGAACGTCGCAGCCGCTCTCGCACTATTTTTACGTGATGACGCACGGATACGGCGCGATGCCGGATTACTCCGCGCAATTGCCGCCCGAGGATCGCTGGGCGGTGGCGGCATATATCCGCGCACTGCAACTGAGCGAGGCGGCTCCTGTGAACGACGTTCCCGCAGGCGTACACATCGCGAACCTCAAGGATCTGGCCACGGACGAAGGTCATCCCGAATATGCGCAGCCCTGGCCCTTGCCGTCGACCGCAGCGTCGGCGTACAAGCCGATCGCCAGCGAAGGAACACCGGGCATGGCTCCGGCTTATCCCGCCGATCCAAAGATTTCGATTCCGGCAAGTAAACCCGCCCCGGCCAGCAAACCCGCCCCGGCGGCCCAGAAGTAGGACGAGGAGAGATGGCACAAGAATCGCAATCATCGACACACGGAGCAGGGCACGCCAAGGCGCTCCCCGCCGATCTCGCCGCACCCGCGTTTGTCGACGGTTGGAAGAGCCGCGCGCTGATCGTGGGTGGAATATCGATGTGCGTTGCTCTCATTCTGATTTTCCTTGCCAATAAGCAGGATCATCTCGGTTTCGACCATTTCTATCGCGCGTGGGCGCTGGGCACGATGGTGACGTGGGGGCTTTCGATCGGCGGCCTCGCCCTGCTGATGGTGCAGTACTGCTCCGGCGGCAAGTGGGGACTGCTGTTGCGGCGGCCGCTCGAGGCCATGAGCCGCACGTTGCCGTTGATCATTATTTACTGGTTGGGCCTGGCTGCGGGAATGAAGCGGCTCTACCTCTGGGCGCAGTACACCAACGTTGACGACACAGCCGCGGCGCTGAAGGCCGGCGCGATCAACGAACTTCAGGCGCACTGCCTCGACTTCAAGCGGCCCATGCTCAATCCGACATCGTTTGTCTGTGTCAGCCTTCTTTGCTTCGCCATCTGGGGCTTCTACGCGTGGCGGCTCAAC
>CAZANC010000177.1:0-7453 GCA_964486495.1 uncultured Occallatibacter sp. | reverse complement strand
GCAGATTTACAGTCTGCTGCCATTAACCGCTCGGCCACCTGTGCCCAAAGGCCCCTCGGACCAAGAATCCATCCGCGGCGCCCCAAAAACATTTGCCCAACTCCCCACTCGTCGACATTCTGCGGACGCCTTCCGCGCACGCCGCAACCTCCGGATAGCCTCCGGAACTTCTCGACCTTTCGCCTGAAGTGGATTCTCCGCGGAGTTCAGTCCCGGCGTCCGAAATTTCCTATTCGCCGGCCGACTCTTGCTGTTCCTGTCTTGCCGCTTTCGTCTCCCGTTCCGGCTTCCGTCTTGTGGAGCTGGCGAAGGGATTTGAACCCCCGACCCTCTGATTACAAATCAGATGCTCTACCAGCTGAGCTACGCCAGCTCTTTACCCACCCGGAAACCCTCCCGGAGGCCGACTTGTTCGCGGACACACTCCAGCTTTCCGCGTACACGGCACAAGAATCAAGGTTAGCACACCGCCGCACCCCGAGCAAACGCGGAAAAGCCGTGATCAACGGGCCGATGAACCCGGGAAGCAACGCCAATCTCCAAGCCGGTCGGCGGAGGCGCGAGGCATTGCAAATCCGGATTCTCCAAGCGCTCATGACTCGATAGTCATCTTGCGGAATCACCGCGCCTCAGTGGATCATTTTCTTGTATTCCTGCAACACGTTTCCCGATCCCGCTGGTCAAGGAGAGGCTTCTATGCGCAAGGCGGTTTGCGCTGTTCTATTTCTGGTGTTTTGCCCATTCCTCATCGCCCAGCAGGCGCTGAACAACGACTCCATCATCAAAATGGTCAAAGCTGGGCTCACAGACGACGTCATCGTCGCCACCATCAATGCCAACTCGGGCGCCTACGACACTTCGCCCGATGGCCTGATCGCGCTCAAGAAGGCCGGCGTCAGCGACAAGGTGATTGGCGCCATCGTCGCCAGGGGCTCGTCTTCGCCAATCTTCGAAGTCGTACCGCCGCCCCCGCCGCCCCCGCTTCCGCCTCTTCCTCCCGGTGTCGACAACATTGGCATTTACTACAAAGACACTGGCGGCAACTGGCAGCCGCTTCCCTCTGAGGTCGTCATCTTTCAATCAGGCGGAGTGGTCAAGCACGTCGCTTCCGCCGGCCTCGTGAAGGAGGACCTCAACGGCCTTGTCGGAGGCATGCGCAGCAGGCTCGTCGTCACCACACCGGTCGCTTTCATCCTCCACGTCCCGCAGGGCCGCACCGCCAACGATTACGAGCTTGTTCGCCTCCATGTCGTCGGTAACAATCGCCAGTTCCAATCCGTCACCGGCGGCCTCATTCACGAGTCCTCCAGCTCGCTCCGCGACGAGATCGACTTCTCCAGCAAGCAAGTCGGCACATCCGCCTACCAGATTGTTCTCAACAACGAATTGGGCGAAGGCGAGTTCGGTTTTCTAGCGCCGCAGGACACGGCCTCGCCAAAAACCCCTGCCAGCTCCGGCCAGATCTTCACCTTTGCCATCGTCAACTAGTTGCGCGCTTTCACGTGGTCGACGGGCCACGCTGAGAGCAGAGCTTGCGCCCATTCGCCGACCCGAACCCAGGCCCCGAAATTGCCGCGTTCAATTCACCGGCGACAAGTTCACGTCGTCCCCGACAAAGGCCGTCAATGAGGTTCCTTTTTGAATCTTGATGTCCTTACCATGCTTAATCAATCCGATCGGCCCGAAAAGAACTGTGAGCGCCACAGTCGCGGTCGTGCCGTTTTGGCCTTCCGAACCTTTAGTCCCGCGCAGTTTCACCTTGACATCCCCAACCTTCAGATAGTCCAGCCGAATGCTCAAGTCGCCGGGTTTGCCCATCATTCCTGCCCTCTCAGCGTGACTCACCTCGCCAAAGGCCTTACATCCCTCCTTGGCGACCACAACGTTTCCGACCTTGAGGTCGTCAGTCAGGACAAACGTCACAGGATCGCCTTCCGCGGCGGTCTTCGAACTTAGATCCTCTTCAAACGCCAGAGGCACATCGGTCCCCTCAGTCAAACGCAGCGCTGCCGGTGCAGTGTTGGGCGCGCTCGCCGGACTCGGATTCGAAGTCGGCGCCGGCGCAGGGGCGGCTTGAGGCGGGGCTTGCGGAGCGACCGGCTGTGCCTGCTGTTGCGGCGCTGATGGCTGAGCAGGCTGTTGCGCCGCAGGCTGTGCGGCGGGCTGTTGTGCACACAAGAACGGGTATCCCAGAATCATAAGCAACAAGGCAAGAAAAGCGGATCTCGAATTCCTCTTCACGTATAGGTCCCTCCCTGAGCCCTACTAGCTTCCGGTCCGAATGATACACCCACGCCGGATTTTGCGTTGGGCAGTTCAATCACCCCCGGGGTGTTACAGGCATTCCTGAAGGCTCCTCTATTCCATGAGAAGTAGCCGACGCACATGCAGAACACCTCTCATCGTCGCCGCGGTGCTGCTTTTGTTCGCACTGGCGCTCTTTTTGCGCTCGAAAGTACTGCATGGGTTACAAAACGGAATGCTTTTGCGACAATGGGAGTGGGTCGGTGATTTACGGACCGTCCCCGCCTAGCCGTCGGTTGTCATGAGAGTGACAGAGAAACCACATGAAGCGCCGAATTTTTCTCGCGTTTGTCCTATTGCTTGCCGCATCAGCCGCCCTTTGCGCCGAGAAGCAAGAGCACGAGTGGCATGTCGGCAAGATCCTCGACGAGGATCGAGCGCGCTACTTTGCGGGCATGATCAATAATTCCTCCTCCCAGGCAACGGAAAATGGCAGCGTGAGCGGCACCGCAAACAGCACCTCGTACGGAGACTCCACGAACACGCAGATTGACGGAAGCTATCAGGGAACAAGAAGTACCTCCTCCTCCGGCTACTCCGTACCCGTGTACAGGGTGTACGACAACCTCGTGATTGAGGGCCTCGACACCATCTATGTCACGTCAGAACACATCAGGTGGCGTTGGTCTAAAGGTGCGCATGTCGCAGTCAACGGAACGGTCAAATACTACGTCGATGGCAGAAAACTCCATCTCTTAGACGATGACAACAAAGAGCACACTGCCGAAATCGTTAAGGAGATCAGGAAGGCTCCCCAAGCAGCCGATGTTGCGGCCCCCACTCCATCCAACAGCCCTCAGATTGCGGCAGCCCCGGCTCCAAGTGTGCCTGTCAACCCAGCCTCGGTTGCAATTGATTCAACTCCCCCAGGCGCGGACATCGAGATCGACGGCGCATTTGTCGGGAACACTCCCTCCACCGTTCCCGTCACGCCGGGGAGCCACGAGATCACAGTCAAGAAGAAGGGGTTCTCAGATTGGGCCCGCAAACTGAGTGTCACCGGCGGCAGTGTTCATCTGAGCGCTGACTTGGATCCCGTACCCGTGCCCGCCCCCCAGTAACAACGCGTGGTGCCCTTCTCACCAACTCCGCTAACTCCGGCGCCGCCTCTGTTACGCTCATTGCTGACGGTTGCGCCTCCATCACTGAATGAGTCGACGCACCCGCATTTCACCACTACGTGGCCGACGCCTGGTGAGAGGGGAGATTGGCTATGAAACGTTTCGCTCCGTTTTTCATGTTGTTTGCAGCTTCCGTCGCGGTTGCGCCAGTGGCGGGTGCGACCGGCAAGCCTCTGAGCTTGAACACCGTCTTTGTCAATCACTTCACCAACGCCAACGGAATGTCCTAATCGAAGGACTTCATCCAGTTTTTGCCGACTACGCTTCCGAGCAATTGGTCAAAGACAAGGTCGCCGCTCAGGTCGTGGATCAGGGAACCACTGTTCCCGATGCTGTGGCTGCCAATTCAGTAGTGATCGAAGGCAAGTTTCTCTCGCACGAAGACGCCGGCCTGATTAAACCAGGGAAGCTGATCGTGGAAATCAGCATCTACCGGCTCAGCGATCATGCGCTGGTAAGAACGTGGACTGCGACAACCCACTTCCCGCCCAACGGCGACCGCAAAGACAGGCCCTACGCTTATTACACGGGGGGGCACAGCCGCGGACACAGTCTGGGATGCGCTCAAAAGCGTGGACTTGTCTGGCATTCCCCCTGCAGCCCCCGGCACGAGCCCCAAGGGTCGTGACGCGGGTCGTGACACGAGGCAAGGCTCGGGAACTGGCTCGGCAACCGGCTCGGGAACCGGCGCGGCGCTGGGGGCGGAAACAAGCACAGCGCCCGCGCCGTCATCCGACGCCGCGCCCGCAAGCTCTGACGCTGTTGCTTCCGTGCAATTGTCTTCGGATCCCGCCGGTGCTGAGATTGCGATCGATGGCAGCTATGTGGGCAACACGCCCAGTCTCATCAAGCTCAGGCCCGGCACACACTCCATCACGATGACCATGCCTGGATACGCGCCCTGGGTGCGGTCGATCGAAACCGCGGCTGGAGAATCGCGCAATTTTGCCGCCACGCTCGAAAAAACCAGCCAGTGAGGTCACGCTCTTCGGCACCTCAGGTGTTACGCTCGTTTCTGACGAATCTTGAACGATCTCTCGCATGAGCCGACGCACCCGAAGAACGCTTCTCATCGTTGCAGCGGTCCTGCTTTTGCTGGCCCTGTTCGTCTTCCTGCGCTCCAAGGCCCCGCCTGAGGCCGCGCGCCTGCTCCCCGAGTCCGACGGAATCGTCTACTTCAATCTCAAGGCGATCCGCACCCTCGCCCACAAGGACTTCAGGCCGCCCGACCGCGTTCCTGAGTACCAGCAGTTCATTGATGCCATCGGCATCGACCCCGAGCGCGATATCGACCAGGTGGCCATCGCACTGCATCGCATGCCCGATCCCAACGGTCCCAACGGCCCCGTTGCCTACTCCATGGTCCTGGTCGGCAAAATCACCGGCCAGCGTCTCAACGCATGGCTCGACGCCCATGCCACCTCGCGTGAAAGCTACGTAGGCCACACCATCTACAGCATCGCCTCCCAGGACCGCACGGTCCGGGTCGCGCAGATCGGCTATGACATGGTCGCTGTTTCAAACACGCCGACCACTGAGCAAATCCACTCCATGCTCGACCGCCATCGCGCCGCCGCACTGCCCTTTTCCGGCTCCTCGCTCCTCGAGCGCCACTTCCACGACGTGCCCCTGCTGTCGCTGGCCTGGGGCGTCGGACAAATCGGCCTTCCCTTCTCTGAGAGCGGCTCGATTCACGTCTTCGGCCTTGCCCTGCCGCTCGAACCCGACTCGACCATCATCGCCAGCGTCGCTCCGGCCCTCCCCGTTCCCGGCTCGCTTGGCGCGCTGCGCTTCAAGGTCGAGGAGATCGCTCCGAGCCAGGACAAAGCCACCAGCCAAGCCGCCGATCTCGCCACCCTCGTCACTCTCGTCCGAGGCCTCGCCCAGCCCCTCGGCGAATCCCCCGCCAACGACGCATTCAGAGAGCTGTTGAAGACCGCCGAGGTCACCCAGCGTGGCGAGCGCGTCATCGTCACTGCCACCATCCCAGCTGGCTCCCTCGCCGGCCTCTGACTCTCGTGCCGCTCACTCTCCCCTCCTCACCCCCTGGCTACCCGTTTCCCCACTCCCTGCTTTCCCTCCACGCCAAGGACCAGATTGCCGCGCAATGCCTTGCTAAATCGTTGTAGTATGTTATCTGCTTGGAGGCACATGCTGAAGCGTGCATTGAAATCCTGCCCCCTCCTTTTGTTCGTAGTCGCCATCGGGTTCATCAGCGCGTCGAGCCTCGCCGCCGCTCAGGATTCCAGCCGGCCATGGATGAATCCCCAACTCTCACCGGCAGATCGCGCCGACCTGGTCCTCAAGCAGCTCACGCTCGACGAGAAGATCGCGCTTCTGCATGGCAATGGAATGGCTCACAATGCCAATTGGCAGATGCCGCTCACCGATCTCACCAACGGCGGCGCGGGTTACGTCGAGGGCGTGAAACGCCTCGGCATCCCCGGGATCGTGATGTCCGATGCAGCCTACGGAGTCAGGGATAGCGGCGCGAACGGTCGATACTCGACCGCGATGCCTTCGAGCCTGGGAGCCGCATCGAGTTGGGACCCCGCATCCGCCTGCGAATTCGGCGCTTTGATCGGCACCGAGCTACGCGCGCAGGGCTTCAACATGACTCTCGGCGGCGGAGTGGACCTCGCCCGTGAGCCCAGAGACGGCCGCACCTTTGAATACGGGGGCGAAGACCCGCTCCTTGCCGGAACGATTGTCGGCAATCTGATGAAGTGTGAACAGGCCCAGCACGTCGTCGGCGACATTAAGCACTACGCCATGAACGACCAGGAGACCGGCCGCAACTTCGTTAACGCCATCATCTCCAAACGCGGCATGCAGGAGTCGGATCTGCTCGCGTTTCATATCGCCATCTCCATCGCCAATCCCGGCGCCGTCATGTGCTCCTATAACCGGGTCAATAGCGATTACGCCTGCGAGAACTCTTATTTGCTGCGCGACGTGTTGAAGAATGATTGGGGCTTCAATGGCTTTGTCCTCTCGGATTGGGGCGGAACCCACTCCACGGAGAAGGCGTCCGCGGCGGGGCTTGACCAGGAGCAGCCCATGGCTAACTACTTCGGCCCGAAGCTGCGAGAAGCCTTCGATGCCGGGCGCGTGCCGCTCTCGGAGATTGACGACCATGCGCGCCGGGTTCTCTATGCGGAGTTTCTGTCAGGCATCGTCGACGATCCGCCGCGGAAGAGCGTTGTCGACGTAGAAAAGGGCTTTGAAGTTGCGCAGCGCGTGGAAGAGAAGAGCATCGTTCTCTTGAAGAATCGCCAATCCGTGCTCCCCATCATTCCATCGCGCGTCCACAGCATCGCCATCATCGGCGGCCACGCCGACATCGGCATGATCTCCGGCGGAGGATCGGCGCAGGTTGACCCGCCCGGCGGCAACGCCATCCTGCCTCCCAGCAACGGTGCAACCAAATGGCAAGGACACATCTGGTTTCCGACCTCTCCGCTTCAGGCCTTGCGCGCGAAATTGCCGGATACAAGAATCGATTTCGATCCCGGAACGGATCTGGATTCCGCCGCGAAGCTGGCCCGGAGTTCCGATCTTGCCATCGTCTTTGCGTATCAGTGGGAATCGGAAGGCATGGACCTCCCCAATCTGTCGCTCCCTGACAATCAGGATGCATTGATCGAGCGGGTGGCGGCGGCCAATTCTCACACCGTCGTTGTGCTCGAAACTGGAAGCGCCGTGACCATGCCATGGCTCGACAAGGTTGCCGGCGTCGTCGAAGCCTGGTACGCCGGCAGCTCAGGACACAGAGCACTCGCAAATGTCCTCGTCGGCAAGGTCAATCCATCCGGCAAGCTGGCCATCACCTTCCCCAAGAGCGAGCAGGACCTTCCGCATCCGGCGATTCCGCAACCGCCGCCGCATCTTCGCGGGCAAGGATCGGGGCCCGTCAATGCAGGCGCGCCGCCGTCGAACTATGCCGTTCACTATGACGAAGGCGCTGAAGTTGGTTACAAATGGTTTCAAGCGGAGCACAAGACGCCGCTGTTTCCCTTCGGATTCGG
>CAZANC010000176.1:0-7672 GCA_964486495.1 uncultured Occallatibacter sp. | reverse complement strand
TTGCCGGCGCCGGAGTCGCGGCGGGAATCAACCAGTGGAGCAATTCACCGCCGGATTGGGGCGAGCGGCTGAACGGTTTCGGCAAGCGGTTTGGTTCCGACTTTGGGATCGCCGCTATTGGAACAACGACGCGCTATGGGCTGGCGGAAGCCTTCAAGGAAGATACGTTGTACTACCGATGCGAATGCAGGGGCCCATTTCCTCGGCTGCGCCACGCAGTCATCTCGACTTTGACCGGGCGTCACGGCGAAGACGGTCAT
Organism: uncultured Occallatibacter sp.; assembly: GCA_964486495.1. Taxonomy (GTDB): domain Bacteria; phylum Acidobacteriota; class Terriglobia; order Terriglobales; family Acidobacteriaceae; genus Telmatobacter. The sequence goes on along the minus strand of CAZANC010000176.1, from coordinate 7,412 downwards.
CGCGTCTTTTCCTTCTCCGCGTTTGCCGCGCCCTACGCGGGTTCCATGATTGCAGTTTATGCGTGGTATCCGGACCGCTTCGGGGCAAAGGACGCATTTCGGATGGGCAACTACACCCTGCTGGCAAATCTGGGCGGCAACATTGCCCTGGAGTTCTTCTATAGCGGACCTCACGCTCTGATTTCACGTCTGCATCTGAATAGTCCGCACGCCTCCACAACTCAAGGTCAAAACTGATGAGCGACCGCGGATTTACACCCGTTGCAGGCCTCAACCCGCCACTTCCGGCGCGGCGGATCGATCTTCCGTCTTCCGTTGCAGACTATGCGACGAAGCTATTCAACGGGTTTTTCGAGTGGTTCGGCAGCCTCGGAATCTTTTCCTGGCGGGTATTGTGCGCTGCGGTGACTCCGCCGTACGAATGGTGTGAGCTGATTCGGCAGCTCGACGAAGTTGGTTCGAAGTCTCTGCCGCTGGTCGCCATGGCGGGCGGAGCAATTGGCGTTATCCTCTCGCTCGAAGCTCGCTACACTCTAAGTCGATTCGGCGCCAAATCGATGTTTCCTGCCACTCTCGTGTACTCCGTGCTTCAGGTCATGGGACCGGTTATTACCGGCCTGGTGGTGAGCGGGCGCGTAGGCGCGGGCATGGGCGCAGAGCTGGCATCGATGAAAGTGACCGAGCAGATCGACGCCATCGAGGCATCCGCGATCAACCCTTACAGGCTGCTGGCCGCGACACGAATACTGGCCTGCATTCTGATGCTGCCGCTGCTGACGATTGCCACCGATGCATGCGCCTTGTTGACCGGCTGGTTTGCGCAGGCTATGGTTGAACCACTTTCATTTCATCAATTCATTGCAAACGGGTTTAATGGCGCCACTTTCAGTGCATTTCTGCCACAGACTCTCAAGACCTCCGTCTATGGCCTGATCATCGGGCTCATCGCGTGCTTTCAGGGGATGCGCACGCGCGGAGGAGCCGCGGGTGTGGGCCGCGCAGCTACCAACTCAGTCGTGCTGGCCTCGCTCTTCCTCATCCTGGCTGATGTTGTGCTGGTGAAATTTATCCTTGTCTTCTTTCCTTAACCGTTGTTTGAAGCACGCGTGAAACAAATATGGCCACGGCTTATGACATTACGACGAAGCAAGCGGAACCCGAACAAGACAGTCCTGCGCCTGTCGTTGCCGTCGAGAATGTGTATAAGTCTTTCGCCGGCCATAAGGTCCTGAACGGGATCAGCTTGCGCGTGAACCGGGGGGAAACGCTGGCCGTGCTCGGACGCAGCGGCACGGGGAAGAGCGTGCTGCTGAGGCTCATCATCGGTCTCGAGAAGCCCGACGCAGGTTCGGTTTGCATCCATGGCCAGGATCTTGCCGGCCTGGGGCTTGACCGCATGGGAGAAATCCGGAAAAAGATGGGCTTCCTGTTTCAGAGCGCAGCGCTTTACGATTCGCTCACCGTCCAGGAGAACGTGGCCTTCCCTCTTGAGCACCATCGCAGAGACATGCCTAAATCCGAGCGAGCCGATCGTGTAAGGCAGTTGCTGGTCGAGGTAGGGTTGGAAGCCGACATCGATAAGATGCCCTCCGATATCTCAGGCGGGATGCAAAAGCGCGTAGGCCTGGCGCGCGCGCTGGCCCTCGAGCCGGAGATTCTGCTGCTCGATGAGCCAACTGCCGGTCTCGACCCCATCAGTTCCTCCGAAATCAACGAGTTGATTCTCAAGCTCCAGAAAGAGCGCCGAATGGCGTCCATCGTGGTAACGCACGATCTGCATAGCGCAAGCACGATTGCAGGCCGTCTCGCCCTGCTGAACGAGGGAGACGTAGTGATTGAGGGCACGTTTGAGGACCTTCAACAAAGCGACATCGGTTTTGTGAAGGAGTTTCTAAAGCAGTCGTAGGAGGACATATGACAAGAGTGGCGAGGTTAGGAGCATTCATCGTTGCAACACTGGCAGTCCTGGCTGCGGGTGTCTTCATCATCGGGAGCAAGGAGTATCTGTTTCGGTCCACCTATCAACTGAAGACGCAATTCGACAATGTCGCAGGCCTGGCTGTGGGAGCTGACGTGCAGGTGGGCGGCGTTCATAGCGGAAATGTGCATAGCATCCTGCTGCCTCACAAACCCGGCGATAAGATCATCGTCGTCATGGATCTCGACAGATCAACAAAGGAGATCATCAAGGGTGACTCTGTTGCTTCGATCGAAACCGAGGGGATGTTGGGCAATCAATACGTTGCGATTTCGTTTGGATCTGCCGGACAAGCCGAAGTGAAAGATGGCGGGACCATTGGGAGCGTACCGCCGCTGGAGTTGGGAGAGCTGCTTGCAAAGACGAGCGCGATTCTGGATAGCAGCCAGCAGGCCATCCTCAACACAACTTTGGCCACTGCTCATTTGAACTCGGTAAGCGCCAAGATCGATTCGGGACAGGGAACCGTGGGAGCGCTGGTGAACGACAAGCAAGTCTATGAAAACCTGGAACAAACCACGGCCTCACTCCAGGCCACGATGGTGCTGGCACAAGCTGGCGTAACGGACTTCCAGGAGAATATGGAGGCTTTGAAGCACAACTTCTTGCTGAGCGGATATTTCAAGAAGCGTGGATATGAAGACTCTGCCAGCTTAGCCGCGAATAAGATCGCGGAGCTTCCGCGATCGACTCCTGAGAAGACTTTCACGTACTCAGCCAAGCAGATCTTTGATGACCGCGATTCGGCCAAGATGAAGGACGAGAAGACTCTTAAAGACGCCGGCGATTTCCTGGCACAGACCCCATTCGGAGTTGCGGTCGTCGTGGTCTCGACAGGCATGGATGGCGATACCCAGAAGGATCTCGTCCTCAGCGAGGCCAGGGCGATGGTGATCCGCGAGTATCTGGCTGAGAACTTCGGATTTGACGACAGCCAGCTCAAGACGCTGGGACAGGGCAAGCAGCCGGGCGCGAACCTTGACGCGGATTGGGGCTCGATCCAGATTCTCATTTATCCGGCGGGAACCGAGATACCGGCCGCAACTCCGGCGCCGGCGGTTAGCACATCCAGAACCGATGCCGACCGGCCAGTCCAGGTCTCTGCAGCTGCGCCCCCAAAGCCATAGCCTTCGAGGTCTGCCTCTGAGCTGCATCTAAGACTCGTATGCTGCGACTTTGCCGAATGCGACAAGACAACTGGAGGCGATATGACAGGAAACCGGCACTTCACTGAAGGACATAGCGGCGACCATGGTGAAACTAACCCCGGTCCCTACTGGCAGCGGATGCACCGCGACTGGCGCTTCTGGGTGTGTGCGTTCCTCATGGCCGTGGCACTTGCCGTCTTCGTTATGAGCGACAATCTGGCTTTCATCCCCCGCCGATGACCAAGGCCGCCGTCAGAGTGACGTCCCAGGCCCGAGCTGTCGCTCATTGCCATTTCAGCATCTAAACGTAGCAATCGCTCTGTTAAGATGTGACCGAAAGTGTGGCCGCTGCATGTGTTTCGAACGGTCCGCGGCCAAAAGCGTTGGGAGATTCCAGAAAAAGGGTGAATCCATGGAAATAGGCATGATCGGCTTGGGCAGGATGGGAAACAATATGGTCCGGCGTCTTATGCGGGCCGGCCACGAATGTGTTGTCTACGACATTCACCCGGATTCCGTGCAATCGCTTGCCAAGGAAGGCGCGGTTGGCGCCGATTCGCTCGAAGATTTCGTGAAGAAGTTGAAAACGCCTCGGGCCGTCTGGATGATGGTGCCGGCGGGCGTGGTCGATGCGACGCTCAAAGACCTGACTCCCCTGCTCGAAGCCGACGATGCGGTCATCGATGGCGGGAACTCTTATTATCGCGACGACCTTCGCCGCGCCGCCGAACTGAAACCCAAAGGCATCCACTACGTGGACGCGGGAACCAGCGGCGGAGTGTGGGGGGCCGATCGAGGCTATTGCCTGATGATCGGCGGCGAAAAGGATGTGGTTCAGCGCCTCGATCCCATCTTCTCCGCATTGGCGCCATCCATCGATTCGGCGCCGCGCACGCCTGGCCGGGAAAAGGTGGGCGGCACCGCCGAGCACGGCTACTTGCACTGCGGACCCAATGGCGCCGGCCACTTTGTGAAGATGGTCCACAACGGAATTGAGTACGGAATCATGGCTGCGTACGCGGAGGGGTTGAACATTCTCCAACATGCCAATGTCGGCAAGCATCAGCAAACTGTGGACGCCGAGACTACCCCTTTGCGCAACCCCGAGGTGTACCAATACGACCTGAACCTTGCCGACATCGCCGAGGTCTGGCGCCGCGGTAGCGTGATCTCTTCCTGGCTCCTGGATCTGACCGCCATCTCGCTGCTCGACAGCCCGGATTTGGCGAAGTTCGCCGGCCGCGTGTCGGACTCGGGTGAAGGTCGCTGGACGATTACCGCTGCGATTGACGAATCGGTTCCAGCCCCCGTATTGAGCGCTGCGCTGTATGAGCGCTTCAGTTCGCGCGGCGAAGACACCTTCGCCGACAAGCTGCTATCCGCGCTGCGATTCCAGTTCGGCGGCCACCAGGAGAAAACTGCTGACACGAAGGAAGGCGCCTGATGGCTGAGTCGCAGTCAGATGCGCTGGTAGTCTTTGGCGTGACGGGCGATCTGGCCCACAAAATGATCTTCCCGGCGCTCTACGCGATGGTGAAGAGCGGCGCACTTAAGGTTCCGGTGATCGGCGTTGCCTTCCCCAATTGGAGTCTGGACCGGCTGCACCGGCGTGCGACAGACAGCATCAAGCGCGCTGGCGGAATCGATGACAAACGAGCATTGCAACGCCTTCTATCTCTGCTGAAATATGTGAGCGGAGACTATACCGATAGCAATACATTCAAGGCGATTAAAGACGCCCTGGGGAAATCGCGGCGTCCTGCATACTATCTGGCAATCCCGCCTGCGCTCTTCGAGACGGTTATTAAAGGACTCGGAGCCGCGAAGCTGGCCGAGAACGCGCGCGTGATCGTTGAAAAGCCGTTTGGGCGCGATTTGGCCTCTGCGCGTGAGCTGAACCGGGTTGCGCTTGCGGCGTTCCCCGAAGACTCGATTTTTCGCATCGATCACTTCCTTGGAAAGGAAGCGATCATGAATATTCTTTATTTCCGATTCGCCAACTCATTTCTTGAACCGATCTGGAACCGCAACTACGTGGCCAGCGTTCAGATCACTCTATCGGAGAATTTCGGCGTGGGCCGACGAGGCGCGTTTTACGAGACGGCGGGCTGTCTGCGCGATGTGATCCAGAACCATCTTTTTCAGATCGTGGCGCTGCTTGCCATGGAAGCGCCCGCCGGGCGGGACTTTGGAGACGTGCACAACGAGAAGGCCAAGGTTCTTAAAGCTATGTGCCCCGTAAAGACTGACGATCTGGTGCGCGGCCAGTATGCCGGTTATCGTGATGAGCCGGACGTGGCCAGGCGCTCCGACGTCGAAACCTATTGCGCTTTGCGGCTCTTCATCGATTCATGGCGCTGGGACGGGGTGCCCTGGTATTTGCGCTCGGGTAAATATCTCCCAACTACCGCAACTGAGATCCTGGTCGAGTTGAAGCGCCCCCCGCAGAAGCTCTTTGCCGACGCAGTTCAGGCGGATAGCAGGTCGAATTACCTCCGCTTCCGGCTCTCTCCCAATTCTGCCATCGCGCTGGCTGCCCGCGTAAAGCTTGCGGGTCAGGAATTCATCGGCGAAGAGCGAGAGCTTTACCTCTCCGATGAACAGCCGGGAGAGGAAACGCCTTACGAGCGGCTTCTGGGCGACGCAATGAAGGGCGACGGGGCGCTCTTCACGCGCGAGGACGCGGTTGAAGCTGCATGGGAAGTGGTCAATCGGGTCCTGAAGAACCACCATCCGGTTCACCGATACAAACGCGGCACCTGGGGGCCGAAAGAGGCTGACGCGCTTATCGCCTCAGATGGCGGCTGGCATAATCCAAGCCCCGATGGCGCATCCGAATAATCTCCCATTTTTAAGCGCAATCATCTTCCACCTCTATCGCATCAGTCTGCGCCGCCACAAAAGCCGCCCTATCTGTCTCTGATCGCACCGGCTCAAGTCACGTTACAGCAGTTTCGGAATTGGTGTAGACCGAATGCACTCAGCAAAGTGGCATTTTCATCAAGCCGGGGTCCCCGCAGACAGGTCTTCGTCTGTGGGGTGGAAGTAAATGCCACCTTTTAATGCACTCAAAAAGTCTACGTTAATTCCGAAACTGCTCTGGATATTTGTCCGATGAGCATTATGGCTCAGCTATTTCTCAATTGACTTGGAAGAATACCAATCAAGCGGAGCAATCGTTCCCCTCTTTCGATGGCTCCCTCGCTAAGTGAGTCGATCGTTCGCAACTTCCCGGCGATGTTCCGGGGCGCCAAACCTAAAGAGTGATTGGAGAACACGATATGCCGCTTACAACTGTACTCATCACACTTGTCGCAGCAGGACTTCTGTTGTGGATCGTGAACAGGTTCATCCCCATGCAGGGACAAGTCAAATCGATCCTTAACGGCCTTGTGGTCGTTGTTCTGGTCTTGTGGATCGCAAATCTTTATGGGGTGTTCGATCACCTCCATCAATTCCGCGTCGGGCGTTGACAGCTCGAGCCAACGGAGCCGGCGCGGCTTCCCGCCAACCTGAGAAAGCAACGCAATACGGCAGCCCTCTGACTGCAGGAGATATCGTGAAGCACACGCTATTGTTCGTGATTGGAAGTGTATTAAGCTTGAGCGCGTTTGCTCAGGCCAGCGCGCAAGATTCCATCGCCCTCGTCCCTGTCGGCGGAATGCCTGCCTATTCCGTTAACGAGACCAGTCGCACCGTCGACGCGATTGATTATCAACATCGCGGCGGAGCCACTGACGTGGATCTGGCCGGAACCGCTCTGCTGCCTTCAGCCGACGGAAAAGCCAAAGTGCGCAGCAAGCGCGGCACCATGGAAGTCGAAGCGACCTTTGGGAACCTGCAAAACCCCACGACCTTCGGCGCAGAATATCTAACCTACGTGTTGTGGGCGATCTCGCCTGATGGGCACGCAGTAAATCTTGGGGAAGTGTTGATTGGCGGCAACGATCGCAGCAAGCTGACCGCGACCACCGATCTTCAGGCATTCGCGCTGATCGTCACCGCGGAACCCTATTTTGCCGTCCGCCAGCCCAGCAATGTTGTGGTGCTCGAGAATGTTGTTGGCGCCGGCACCCAGGGAACATCCGAAGCAGTCCATGCGAAATATGAACTCATGGAGCGCGGTGGGTATATCCCGACCGGATACAAATTCGACCCTGTGGTTCTGGATGCCAGGTTGCCCCTGGAATTCATGGAAGCACGCAACGCAGTTCGCATCGCAAAATCTGAGGGCGCCGAGCAGTACGCCGGTGAGAGTTATCAGCATGCTGTGCAGCTGATGGATA
>CAZANC010000175.1:0-7702 GCA_964486495.1 uncultured Occallatibacter sp. | reverse complement strand
TGACGGCGATGCTGCAGATGGGAGCCGGTACACAGGACGGCCAGCGCCCTCGGGTTGACATCATGGGTGCGCGAGCAACCATCGATTTGCTGGCGATTCTGGCCGAGAAGACGAAGGGCAACCTGACGCCCAACGAAGATCGCATGCTGCAAACGGTGCTTTTCGAGGCGCGCATGGCCTTTCTTGAGCTGACCAGCATGATGAGCGCGCCCGCCGTGCCACCGCCGCCACCGGCGAAGAAGTGAGGACAGCTCCCGGCGGCCGGGAGCCACAATTTTGCAAGGTACGCTCACATTTCTGGGAACGGGAACCTCGATGGGGGTTCCGACGCTGGCCTGCGAGTGCGCGGTGTGCACGTCGCCGGACCCGCACGACCGCAGGCTGCGGCCCTCAGTGCTGCTGCGCTGGAGCCAGCCGGCAACCGGAGCCGACCGCGGCAATGAGCGAATTGTCGTCATCGATACGGGCCCGGACTTCCGCGAGCAGGCGCTGCGAGCGAGACTGACGCATGTGGACGCCGTGTTCTACACGCACGCGCACGCCGATCACATTCTGGGGATGGACGATCTACGCCCGTTGAGCTTTATTGCCTTAAAGAGAGGCGGACCGATTCCGCTCTATGCCGATCGAGAAGTGACCGCTATTCTTGAGCGGATCTTCGCCTACACGTTTTCGGCCGAAGCCACCTATCCCACGCGCGCGCGCGTGGAACTGATTCCCCTTGCCGAACACAACCTGGTCCATGGCGTCGATTTCGTGCGCGTTCCGCTGTTGCACGGCGAGCAGCCCATCGCTGGATATCGCTTTGGCAACGCCGCTTACATGACCGACGTGAGCGCAATTCCGGAGGCAAGCTTTGCCCTGCTCGAGGGGGTTGAGGTTTTGGTGATTTCGGCGCTGCGCCACACACCCCACCCCAGCCACTCCACCGTGGAGCAGTCGCTCGAATGGTCGCGGCGCATCGGCGCAAAGCAAACGTGGTTCACGCACATCGCGCACGACCTGGGCCATGAGGAAACCAATCGCACGCTGCCTGCGAACGTGAGGCTGGCATACGACGGGCTGAGCGTGCCCGTGACGCTATGAGCCCGGAGCGAATTCACGCCGCAAGCCAGGCGCCGGCGGGCAGTGGCGCATTCGCGGTATTTCGTTCGCTCGATGAGATTCCGGCCGGGTTTGGTCCCACGGTAGCGGCGGTGGGCAACTTCGACGGCGTGCATAAAGGGCATCGCGCGATTCTTGCCGCCGTGGCAGCCGAAGCGCGAGAGACGGGCGCGCGGGCGATGGCGATCACTTTTGATCCGCACCCGGAGCAGCTTCTGCGTCCCGCACAGGCGCCCAAGTTGATCACGCCTCTGCCGGAACGGCTGCGGCTGCTGGCTGAAACCGGAATCGACGCGGTGCTTGTACTCAGATTCGACCGAGAGCTGGCCAGCCTGTCGGCCCGCGAATTCGCAGAACAAATCCTGATTGCTGCGCTCCGCGTGAGCAGCATGCACGAAGGACGGAACTTTCGCTTTGGGCAAGGCGCGACGGCCGGCGTGAACGAATTGGCCGCGATGGGCAAGCAGTTTGGTTTTGCCGTGCACGTCCGCAATGCAGTGCGTGTGCACGGGCTGGAGGTTTCGAGCTCGGCTGTTCGCGCACTTGTTTCCGCGGGCGACGTGCGGCGGGCACTATGGATGCTTGGGCGGCCCTTTGCTGTGCTCTCCACGCCGGCTTCGGGTCGCGGCATCGGCACGCGACTGCTGGTGCCCACGGTGAATCTTGCGCCGTACAACGGGCTGCTGCCGGGCTTCGGCGTTTACGTCACGCGGCTCAAGGTGAATGGACGCTCGTTTCAGGCGGTCACGAATGTGGGCAACCGGCCGACGTTTGGCGAGGCGTCGTTTGCCGTCGAGTCGCACATTCTCGACTTTGAGCCGATCGATCTCGGCGAAAGCACTCCCATCGAGTTGGAGTTTCTGCTCCGCCTGCGCGGCGAGCGCGAGTGGCCGTCGCCGGAGGCGCTGAAGACGCAGATCTTCAAGGATGTGGCGCGGGCGAAGCGGTACTTTGCGCGCGTGAAGTAGATTCGGTCCAGTTTTTCCGAACAAATCCTAAAGTGGTCAGTCCGAGGTTCGTTGAGAAAGAGCAACTGCAGATCCTTCGACACGCATGCGGCGATGCGTCAGGGGTTTAATCTCAATGCATGCTTGACTTCGGCTTTATTTGCCGGCTCCGTCGTTGGCTTTTGTGGGGAAGCTAACGCGGGCCTGACGACAAGGGTGCGTTGCCGGGCTGGCCAGGCCGCTTTCGCAACGGGCGCTTGCACGGGAGGCCTTGCGGGCGGCGTGATGTCAGCTCTGTTTAGCGGACCATTTTCGTCTCCCGGGAAATGCTCGTCGTCCTTGCCGGCGATAGCGGCGCGCATGAAGTTGATCCAGATGGGCAGCGCGGTTACCGCTCCCGTTTCCTTGTCGCCCAGGGACTCGCGGCTGTCATTGCCCACCCAGACGCCGCAGGTCACGGAGGGCGAAAAGCCGAGGAACCAGGCGTCGGTGAAGTCGCTGGTGGTTCCCGTCTTTCCGCCGAGCGGATGATTTAACTGTGAGGCTGCGGCGCCGGTGCCGTGCGCGGTCACGCCGCGCAGCAGCGTCATCATGGTGCGAGCGGTTTGCTGATCGAGCACTTCGTCGACCGAGGGCGTTTCCTGCCAGAGAGTGATTCCGTCGGCGTTGGAGACCTTGCGAATGAGGTGCGGAGCCACGCGAACGCCGTCGTTGGGGAAGACGGCGTAGGAGGCCACCTGTTCCTGAAGCGTGATCTCGACCGCGCCCAGCGCCACCGGCAGGTACGGCGGAATGTTTGAAGTGACGCCGAAGCGGTGGGCGACGTCGATGACCTTGCGCATGCCCACACGCGCAGCCAGCTTGAGCGCGGGAATATTGCGCGATTCGGCAAAGGCATTGGCGACCGTCATCGCGCCCTTGTAGTCGTTCTCGTAGTTGTGGGGCACGTAGTCGCCGAAGCGCACCGGGCCGTCGACGATGATGTCGGTCGGCTTGACGCCGTCCTCGATAGCCGCGGTATAGACGTAGGGTTTGAAGCTCGAGCCGGTCTGCCGCTCGGCCTGCGTAGCCCGGTTGAAGACCGAGAGCGCGTAGTCGCGTCCGCCCACCATGGCCAGCACGTCGCCGCTGGTGTTGTCGATGGCCAGCAGCGCGCCCTGCGTACCGGAATCCTGCTCGAGCGATGCACGGCGCTCGCCACTCTCCGTTGCCTCGGTGATGCGGACGTAAATGATGTCGCCGGGTTTGGCCAGCGTATCGCCGGAGCGCACACCGGTCCACTGCCAGTCGGCGGGCAGCAGGACGATTTCCGAACCCGGCTGATTGGGTGGGCCGATGCGCGCATGAACTTCAAGCGGAAGTGAGCGCGTGACGAGCGCGTGAACGTATTCGCCGGGACCGGCCTCGACCGCCCAGTCGGGGTGACGGTAGTTGTCGAGCGTCGCATCGCCGGCAAGAACATTTTCCAGCTTGCCGCGCCATCCGTGACGGCGCTCATATGTGGCGACGCCATCGACCACGGCGCGATTGGCCACGTTTTGCAAGTCCAGATCGAGCGTGGTATCGACGCGCAGGCCGTCCTCATGCACCTCTTCCGTGCCGAAGCGCTTATCCATCTCTTCACGGACCGCGTCCTCGAACCACGGCGCCAGCAGGCCGACGGGCCGCGCCATGTTCAGGCCGAGCGGGGCGTTGCGCGCTGCATCAGCCTGCGCGTGGGTGATTGCGCCGTCCGACTCCATCTCGCTGAGCACCAGGTTGCGGCGGCGCAGCGCGCGGTCAGGATTGAGCAGCGGCGAAAACGCGACTGGGCCTTTGGGCAGGCCGGCCAGCAGCGCCGCTTCGGTGAGGGTCAGGTCCTTGGCGTGTTTCGAAAAAAAGTACTCCGAGGCGGCCTCGAAGCCATAGTTTCCGCTGCCCAGGTAAATCTGGTTGCCGTAAAGCGTAAAGATCTGCTCCTTGGTGAAGGCGCGCTCAATCTGGATGGCGAGGTACGCTTCCTGCACTTTGCGCATGGCAGTGCGGTCGGAGGATAAGAAAAGATTACGCGCCAATTGCATGGTGAGCGTGGATGCGCCCTGCGCGCGGCCGTGGCTGCGGATGTCGTGCCAGGCGGCGCCGGCGACGCGAAAAACGTTGATGCCCCAGTGCGACTCGAAGTTCTTGTCTTCAATGGAAATCACGGCCTGGCGCAGGATGGGCGCGAAAGCGTCGTAGCCGACCACTTCGCGGCGCTCCAGTGCGAAGGAGCCGATGATGCGGCCCTTGCGGTCGTAAAGGTCGGTGATGGCAGAGGGCTGGTAATGCTCCAGGTCCTGAATCTGCGGAAGATTAACGGAGTAGACCAGCGTGAGCCCAGCCAGCGAACCGGTGATTGCGGCGAGCAACACCAATGCAACGATGGCGGAACGTCCGGCCAGCTTGCGGCGATTGCGCGCGGGAAGCGGCACCCTGACGTGGCGGCGCGTTCGGGCGTACTGGCGCTGATCGATGCGCTCCCTGGGTCGCTCCCCGGGGGGCAAATTGGACGTAGCAGCCAAGGCAGGGCTGGCCTCACGGGCAGACCTCCGGCTTGCGAGGTAGGAGGAATGCCTCAGTCTAAGGCTAGCACCGGATTAATAAGGCGCAAGTTACGCAGGTTTTTCGCGCATTACGCCGTCCAAGAGCGGGAAAGCGCGCCTAAAAGCGGAAGGAACTGAGTACGAACGGGTTAGCAATCAGCCGTTCTTCGCTTTCAACAGCGACAATGCCTGATTCAGCGGCGCGTCGCCGTTCGACGGCGGCAGCGGCTCGCCATCGTCCTGAGGCGAGGCGACGACGACGTTGGGTGTGACCGCGTCATCCTCAATCTTCTTGCCGTTGGGATCCTCGTACTTGGCAACGGTCAACATGAGACCGGCGCCATCCGGCAGGTCGATGGTCTTTTGCACCGTGCCTTCGCCGAAGGTGCGCTCGCCCACCACGTCGCCGCGCTTAAGGTCTTCAATGGCGGCAGCGGTAAGCTCAGGCGCGCCGTAGGTGCCGCGGTTCACCAAAACGGCCACTGGAGCGTCGGTCAGGAAGAGCGAGGGATCGGCGCTGAAGGTCTGCAACGGAAATTTCTGGCCTTCGAGTGACGCCAGGGTCCCCTGCTTGATGAAGAAGTTGGCCAGGCGCACACCCTGTTTTGGATCGTCGCCGGTGGTGTCGCGGAGGTCGAGAAGGATCTTGCGGCTTTTTCCCGCGCCTTTGATCCTGCTGGCAATGTCGTCCACCCGTGCAGCGGTCAGGACGCCGGGCTTCAGATAAAGGATGGTTGCGTTCTCGTAGAACTGCTCGCCGAGCGGCGGCGCTGTGAGCACCGCACGTGTGAGCGTTACCTTGTCCGGGTCGGGCTTGAAGGGCCTGACCACCGAAAGCGTCACTGTGGTGCCGGGCTTGCCGGTAAGCAAAAAGCGGACGATGGCCAGCGGCAGATCGTGGGTCGACTGGCCGTCAATCAGATCGATGACGTCGCCGTCGTGCATGTGCTCCTGGTCGGCAGGCGAGCCGGGCAGCACGTTGACCACCGTGGCGTAGCCAAAGCGCTTGGAGATGGTAAGACCCTCTTGCGCATTGTCCGTCGCGGGACGGTCCTTATAGGTTTTGTACTCGGCCGGCGTCAGATAGCTGGAATCCGGATCGAGCGAGTCGAGAAGGCCGTGCAGCGCGCCGGTGGTCACGGCGGGAATGTCGGGCGGAGTTACGTAGTAGTTCTGAATCTTGCGCAGAACCTCGGCGTACACGCGCATCTGCTTGTAAGCCGCGTCCTGTTCGTCACCGGCGTGAACGCCGATCCATCCGAATTCGCCCAGTACATAACTGAGGCCGAGCCCGGCAAAGATCACCACAGAAATTGCAAAGACAAAGCGCTGGAAAAATCGGGACACGCACACCACCGGAGCAGCCCTAAGGGGAAGCCAGCCGCTCATATCCTATAGACGCAATGATACCGCAAGTAGCACTCGGACAACGGCCCGGAGCCTCGGGAGCATGGAAACCAAAGTGTTAGCGGCCAGGCGCGGACAATCCGGGACGGAGGGTCACCCAGGCAGGACGAAGCCGATGGTCAGGCGATTGCCGCCGGCGAGGCGCTCATAGGCAAGAGTGCCGGCGAATTTGCGCATAAGAAGGATGCCGCGGCCTCCGGGGCGAAGATAATCCTCCGGCGAGGCCGCGGGTTGATCCTCGATCAATGATGCGGTGAGGGGATCGAACGGCGGAGCCTGGTCCTCAATGGTGAATACGACATGATGCGCATCCCGCGAGGCAAAATCGACAGTCAATGCGTGGCCCGGCTCGCCACCGTATCCATGGCGGATGACGTTCGAAATCGCTTCTTCGAGGCAAAGGTGAATGTCGAACGCCACGTTGGCGGGGATCTCATATTGAGCTACAACGTCCTCGACCCAGGGCCAGAGCAAAGCCATATCGTCGAGCTGACCTTTCAAGGTCAGTCGTGGCGCCGGCTTCGCTGTGTCTTCTGCGGGCATGGTTGCCGCTGGACAAGAGTTTACGCTCATTGCAACGCAGCCATCGCCGCGGCAAGATCGTGGTGAATCGGCAAAAGCGAGTCGATGCCACTCGCCTTCAGAACCCCTTCCACCATCTCGTTGGGCGCGAACAGGACCACCTTGCCGCCGCGGCTCATCACTGCCCGGGCGGGAAGCACAATCGATCGCAAACCCATCGAGCCTAGGAACGCGACCTTTTGCAAGTCGATCAGGAGCTTCTTTGCGCTGCCTGCGATCAGATTCATTTTCAGATCGACGGCCGCCGCACCGGCGATGTCCATGCGCCCATCCAGTTCTACCCTGGTGACGCCGCCGTCCAAATCCTGCGTGGAGAGTTGCATTTCCATTGCCCTTTTCTTTTGTAGAAGATTCCGGAATCTACGACCCAGATCGTACTGGACGATTGTGACAATCCTGTTACAAACACAAAAGATCAGAAGAGATCGCCGAGAGTGCTGGAGAAGGAGATCGACAGCGTCGCATCGTTATTGATCGGCAGGGTAATTTTCGAGTCCGCCTTTCCGTTCTCCAACAGTTGAACCTTGAGGGTCTTGGTCTTCTTTGCCTTGAAATCGCTGCTCAAGGGCTTTGCGTCCCACTCCTGGCCCGCGCTCTTCAAGGAGACACGGAACTCCTGCATGCCGGGCGGAGCATACAAATTGTCCAGGCTGCTGCCGTCACCGGTGATGAAGTGAATATAGGGCTGCTTGTTCAATAAGATGGTGAAAGGAAGGCCCTTGGGGAATTTGCTGACGTCGATCTTTAGCTTACCGTTCTTGTTTGGGTCGGCCTTCCGGGGATCGAACGCCGTCGTGGCAGCAGGCGCGGGCGTTTGGGGTTTCGCCGGCGCGGGAGTAGCGGGAGCGGGATTGGCTGGGGCAGGAGGCGCCGATGCCACTACAGGCTTCGCTGGGGCCGGAGTCGGCTGCGCCAGAGCTGGTTTTCCCGCAGCCGGCTTGCCAGCGGAAGGCTTTGTCGGAGTCGGTGACGCAGGCGGCGTCCCTGACGGAGACTTGTCAGGAGACTTCTCCGGCTCAGCGACTGGCGGCGTTGGAAGCGTGCCTGGCGGCTGAACGACCGGAGCTGGAGGGTTTTGTTGTTGCGGCGGAACGGGAACGA
>CAZANC010000174.1:0-7775 GCA_964486495.1 uncultured Occallatibacter sp. | reverse complement strand
TGGGGTTCGAGTCGACGATCGGGATTATCCACGACGGGGACGGGCAACTGAAGCCACTGAAGCCAGACGAGGCGCGGGTGTACCACGAGATGAAGGCGCGGAAGAAGACGAACTACGCGCAGTTCGACAAGTTCCAGGAGGCGATTGCCGAGGGGCGCGCGAATGACTGGCGGTGCCGGGCGGGGTCGCGCTATTTGTATGTGTGCGAGGACGGGCTGGTTCATTACTGCTCGCAGCAGCGGGGATATCCGGCGATTCCGGTGGCGGAGTATACGAAGGCGGATTTGAAGCGGGAGTTTACGACGGCGAAGAGCTGCGCGCCGAATTGCACGGTGGGTTGCGTACACAGGATTAGCTATATCGACCACTGGCGCGCGCCGCAGACGCGGATGGTTGCGCCGGGCGGGCAGGAGCTGGTGAAGATCGCGAACAGCTAGGGCTGTTCACGATCAGGGACCAAGGGAACAAGGGACCGAGAAGAACCCGAAGAGATAGTGGATGGCGTTCGCGAGTGCGAACGCCGTTTTTGTTTGTAGGGTGAGGGGCTCGCGGCTAGCGGCCGCGGGATTCGGCGAGGGCCGTGTCGATGAGCTGGAAGAGGCGGCCGCGATCTACGACTTCAACGAACGGCGGGGCGTGGGCGGCGTTGGTAACGATCCAGATGGTGGGAGTGTGCTCGACACCGACGCGCTGGCCGAGGTCCCGGTCGTCTTTGACTTGCTGCGACAGGCGTCCCATGGGATCGATGGCGAAGGGCAGTGCGACGCCGTGGGAGGAGGCGAAGCGCTGCGTGAATTGCTGAAGCTCGTCGAGGGTCTCGATGGAGACCTGGTTGGCGAAAACCGCATCGCGGTAGTCGTTGCCGAGGGTCTTGCTTTTGGTGTCGAAGAAGCGGGCGTTGACGGCGGCCTGGAAGCTCCAGTTGTGCTGGGGGAGCGGGAAATCGTGGCGGACCCAGGGGATGTTGTATTTGGCGGCGGCTTCTTTGAGGAGGGGGTTGGCGTTGGCGCAGTCGGGGCACTCGAGGTCTTCAAACTCGATGATGGCGACGCGAGCGCCGGGCGGCGGCTTGAGGGCGGAGGCGTCGTGGACCTGGGTAGTGGGTGGCGCGCCGAATTGGGCGTGGGCTGGGACGGCGAGCGAGGCGGCGGCGACCAAGGCAAGGGTGGCAACCAGGGCAAGAGTCGAGACCGGGCCGGGGAAATCCCGGCGCGCTGAAAGGCTGAGGCTGAGGAAACGAAGCATAGCGTTTGGACGGCTCCCTAAAGCCATTGTAACGGGAGGGATGGGGAGGGCGGGGTGGGCCAGCGGGGTTAGCGGAGTTAGGGAAGGCGGCGAACGGGCGGGGGCGAGGGAACAGGGAACAGGGGTAAAGATCGTGGGATCATTGGCCGCGGTCGCGCCGGTTGCGGGCGAGCCATTGACGCCATTTGTAGTCAGCAAAGAACGAGGCGGCAACGATGAGGATCGCGGCGATGATGAGAACGATCTTCATTAAAGCAGTTCACAGTTCGTAGTTCATTGTTCACAGAAATCAGTGTCCGGCAGATGGAAGCGCACGGGGCGGCGAACTGAGGGCCGGAATCAGCGGCCGACGACGATGACGGTGAAAGAGCCGGGGATGACGGGCGGGCGCGGGCGCGGGTTCTGCGGAGTGGGGTCGGGGCGCGGGCCGAGGTCGGCGGTGATGAGGTAGACGCGGTCGGTGGAGGGGTCGTAGGTCATGGTGCGCGCGCCGGCCTGGGTGGTGAGGCTCTCGATGGTGGGATAGCCGGGGGCGGCGGCGTCAATGACGGAGAGAATGCCGTCGCGGCTGGGGATGAAGACGAGCGAGTGGGCATCGCTGAAGCCGGCGGCATCAGGGCCATCGCCGATAGCGGGGTTGGCGAGGAGCTTGCCAGTGGTGGAGTCGATGACGGACGCCTGTTTGCCGTCGCAGGCGGGGAAGAGGTGATGGCGGGCGACGTCGATGGCGAGGCCGGAGGGTGAGTCGCAACCGGAGGGCCAGGTGGCGGTGATGGTTTTGGAGTGAGCGTCGATGCGAACGATTTCGCTTTTGTCTTCGATGTTGTCGAAGACCGTTCCCTGGCCATCGGTGACGGGAAACTCGGGCTTGCCGGGAAGAGGGATGGTGGCGATGACGGTGTTCGAGACTGGAGAGATGACGGAGACGTCGTGGGAGCGGCCATTGAAGGCCCAGACGGTTTGAGTGACCGGCTCGAAGAGGATGTCGTCAGGGCCGGTTCCGGCGGGGATGGTTGCGGTGACGGCGAGGGCGGAACGGTCGAAGGCGACGACTGCGTTGGCTCCGCCGTCGGTGATGTAGCCGAATTTGCCGGCGGTGTCGAGAGCGATGGAGTGGACGCCGTGTAGGTTGGGGATCGTGCCGATGGATTTGCCGGTGTTTGTGTCGACGACATCGACCTCAGTGCCGTGGGCGATGTAGAGGCGATGTGCGCCGGGATCGGAGACCGGGTAGTCCCAGCCGCCATCGCCGCCGATTTTCCAGTGGTCGATGACATGGTAGGGCTGCTGCGGCGTCGGGGATGAAGACGCAGCGACGGGAGCGGTTGGCTGTTGCGCGGCGAGGGTTGGCGGGACCGCGAAGGCGAAGAGGGCGGCGGCTGCGGCGACCAGGGATGCGATGAGGGGAAGTTGCGTACGGGACATGAGTGGCTCCGGGCGGAATTCTGACGGGGCAAGGATAGCACGCAGGGGTTGAAGGCACGATCAAAGGGCGATGAACCGGGGAGAGGCTGATGAACGAATCGGTGGCGATGACCACGAGCGCAAGTGCTATCTTGGACAGAACCAGGGTGAAGCGATGAGGCGAGAGATAAGCAAACAGACGTTGGTGAGGGGCGGTATTTTGGCGGCGGTGTGGATCGCCGCGGCGACTGGAGTGTTCGCACAGGGGCCGGCGGAGAACCCTGCGGAGGCGTGCGCGTTCAAGAATCAGACGGACGTGGCGACGGTTGGGCAGTACCAATTTGCCGCGCATAAGAGCAGCGACGGCGCGTGCCTGCAGGTGACGAGCGGAGGCAAAGTTGTTTACAGCCAAAGCGTGGACAGCTTTGAAACCTACACGCTGGGGCAGCCGGACGATGCGCAGGACAACATTGCGGCGATCGCAAACGGGACTGATGTTACGGGGCGCGGGCAGCCGGACATGATCGTTTCCCTTTTTACCGGCGGGGCGCATTGCTGCTCGATTCATTTTGTCTTTGAGCTGCAACCGACATTCAAGCTGCTGGCTACGCTGAACGATTCCAACGATGACATGGCGCATTTTGAGCGTCTCGCGGACGGGCACTACTACTACGCGACGGCGGACTGGACCTTTGGCTATTGGCCGACGTGCTTTGCATGCTCGCCTTCAGCTTTAGTAACGCTGCAGTGGACGGACGATGCGAAGGGCGGGGGATTTCATTTGGCGATGAACCAGATGCAGACGCCGGCGCCGACGACCGCGGAGTGGAACAGCGATCTTAGCGCGGCGCAGAAGGCGGTGGCGGCGGGCGATGCCGATTCCATTGGAACGACGATGTGGCAAACGGTGCTGAACTTGATTTATGGCGGGCAATCGGATCTGGCGTGGAAGTTTGTGGATGCGCTGGGGCCCAAAGCGCAACAGAGCCCGCTGCCGTCGCTCGGGGATTTCTGTTCGTTGCTGAAGACGAGTCCGTATTGGCCGGATCTGCAGCCAACGTTGAAGGACACTCCGGCGACGTGCGCGAATCCGGTGGTAAAGCCCACGAGCTAGCATTCAAGCCCGATCGCGCCCTGTTTCCTTGAGAACGCCGAACCTTTCCAAGCAACTCCGGGCCACCCTGAACAGCCACTCAATTGTGTCTCCGATGCATTAGTCTCAAAGTTGCAAACCATCACGCGTTGGGGAGCCCGGGATTGCGCATCGTTCTGTCGAACATTGGGACGTTTGGGGACATCAATCCACTGATTGCGATTGCACTGGAGCTGAAGCGGCGCGGACACGTGCCGGTGATGGCGCTGCCCAACGTTTACCGACCAAAGATTCAGCCGCTGGGCCTGGAGTTTCACGCGCTGCGGCCGGACATCGACCCTACAAACACGCTGCTCGTGGAGATGATCTACGACGTAAAGAAGGGCACGGAGACGGGGCTGCGGGAGTTTCTGTATCCGGTGCTGCGGCAGACGTATGACGATCTGCTGGATGCGGCGACCAAGCCGGCGCGCGCGGACCTGATGCTGCTGGGCGAGCTGAACTACGCGGGGCCGATTGTGGCGGAGGTGACGGGGATCCCATGGGCGAGCTACGTGCTTGCGCCGTTCTCGTTTTTCTCGGCGTTCGATCCGCCGGTGCTGCCGCCGTTTCCCAGGCTGGCTCGAGCAGACAAGATCAAGGGGATGGGCCGCGCGATGCGGCGGCTGGCGCGGTTTGTGACGCGCAAATGGCCGGAGCCTGTTTACGAATTGCGTCGGGAACTGGGGCTGCCCAAGGGCAAGAACCCGATCTTCGACGCGAAACATTCACCGTACATGGTGCTGGCGCTGTTTTCGCGCGTGCTGGGCGTGGAGCAAAGGGATTGGCCGGAGCACACGTTGATCACGGGATTTTGTTTTTACGATGCGGACGCGGGGAATGCGGCGCTGCCGGAGCAGCTTGAGAAGTTTCTGGCTGCGGGCGAGGCGCCGGTTGTGTTCACGCTGGGATCGGCGGCGGTGCTTGCGGCGGGAGACTTTTATGAGCAGTCGGCGCGGGCTGCGAAGAAACTGGGCGTGCGCGCGGTGCTGCTGATCGGGGCTGATGCGAGGAACCGGCCTAAAGAGGAGCTGCCGGATTCGATTTGCGTGGCGGAGTACGCGCCGTACTCGAAGCTGTTTGGGCGCGTGTCGCTGGCGGTGCACCAGGGCGGCGTGGGGACGACAGCACAGTGCCTGCGCGCAGGGCGGCCGATGCTGATCATGCCCTACTCGCACGACCAGCCGGACAATGCTCGGCGCATGCGGAGGATTGGCGTTGCGCGGGTGATTCAACGGTCGAGTTACAAACCGTGGCGCGTGGCGCGGAGGGTGCGGGCGATGCTGGCAGAGCCGGAGTTTGAAGCGCGGGCGCGGGCTGCGGCTGAGGAAGTGGCACGGGAGGATGGCGTGAAGACGGCGTGCGATGCGCTGGAGGAGTTGGAAAGACAGGGAGTGGGGAGTAAAGAGTAGTTGGGAAGCTCTCTGTCGGATGTTTTTAGCGGTCGATGCGGCGTTCACGCGATCAGAAAGACAACCGCAGGTCTTTCGACTTCGCGGGTCGCGCGCAGCGCGACGCGCTGCGCTGAGCATGACAAACCGACAATTTGATGGTGCAATTCTGCGTTGGGCACGGTTCCGTTTTGCATAAGAGCCGGCGATCCGCTCGGCGGTCGTCTACTGCGGGGCGGGAAGGTTGTTGGAGATTTCGGACGGGGGAACGGCGGCAAGGGCCTCGGTTTCCGAGGGCAGCGGCGTGGGGAGCGGACGCTCGAGAGCGATCGCGAGGACTTCATCCATATTGTCGACGAATCGGAGCTTCATCGCGTTCTTGATGTTGTCGGGCAGCTCTGAGAGATCCTTCTCGTTGGCGCGTGGCAGAATGGTCTCGAAGATTCCGGCGCGGAGAGCGGCGAGGAGTTTTTCCTTGAGGCCGCCGATGGCTAGCACCTTTCCGCGGAGCGTGATTTCGCCGGTCATAGCGATGTCGCGGCGCACGGGAATTTTGGCGAGCGCGCTGGCGAGGGCGGTGGCCATGGTGATGCCGGCTGAAGGGCCGTCCTTCGGAATTGCGCCTTCAGGGACGTGCAGGTGGATGTCGATGTTGCGGTAGAACTCACGCGAGAGGCCGAGAGCATGCGCCTTGCTGCGGATGTAGGCGAGCGCGGCCTGCGCCGACTCCTGCATGACGTCGCCGAGCTGGCCAGTGATCGTGAGCTTGCCCTTGCCGTCGAGGACCTGCACTTCAGTGGTGAGGATGCTGCCGCCGACTTCAGTCCACGCGAGACCCGTGACGAGGCCGACTTCACTTTTTTCGTGGACCTCGGAGTCGCGGAACCTGGCCACGCCGAGGAAATCCGCGATATTCGCGGCGGTGATTTCCTCTTTGTGTTTGGTGTCGGCCTTGACCACCTTGCGGGCGACCTTGCGGCAGACATTGCCGAGCTCGCGCTCGAGGTTACGGACGCCGGCTTCGCGCGTGTAGTAACGGATGATTTCGAGGATGGCGTCGTCGCTGAACACGATGTTTTTCTCGCTCAGGCCGGTCTGCTCGCGCTGCTTTTTGACCAGGTACTGGCGCGCGATTTCAAGCTTTTCCTGCTCTGTGTAGCCCTGCAGGCGGAGAACCTCCATGCGGTCCTGCAACGCGGCCGGAATGGTGTGCAGCACGTTGGCGGTGGCCACAAAGAGAACCTGCGAGAGGTCGTAGTCGACGTCAAGGTAGTGGTCCTGGAAGGTGACATTCTGCTCGGGGTCGAGAACTTCAAGCAGCGCGGAGGCCGGATCACCGCGGAAATCGGATGAGATCTTGTCGACTTCGTCGAGGAGGAAGACGGGATTCTTGGTGCCGGCGCGCTTCATGTGCTGGATGATCTGGCCGGGCATGGCGCCGATGTAGGTGCGGCGATGGCCGCGAATCTCGGCTTCGTCGCGCACGCCGCCGAGCGAGAGGCGGACAAATTTGCGGCCGGTGGCCTTGGCGATGGACATGCCGAGCGAGGTTTTACCGACGCCGGGAGGGCCGACGAAGCACAGGATTGAGCCTTTGGGATTCTTGACCAACTGGCGGACGGCGAGGAACTCGAGGATGCGATCCTTGATTTTTTCGAGGCCGTAGTGGTCGGTGTTGAGAACTTTTTCGGCGAAGTCGATGGAGCGGGTTTCCTTGGAGCGCTTTTTCCAAGGCACGGCGAGGAGCCAGTCGATGTAATTGCGGCTGACGGTCGACTCAGCCGACATGGGCGGCATGGCTTCAAGCTTCTTGAGCTCCTGCACGCACTTCTCGAGGACGTCCTTGGGCATGCCGGCGGATTCGATCTTCTTGCGCAATTCGTCGAATTCGCTTTTTTCGCCGCGGCCCAGTTCCTTTTGGATGGCTTTGATTTTCTCGTTGAGGTAGTACTCTTTTTGCGCGCGCTCCATCTGGCGCTTAACGCGGGACTGGATGTTGCGGTCGAGGTCGAGCTTTTCGATTTCGACGTCGAGGACGTCGGCGATGCGAGCGAGGCGCGCTGCCGGATCGAAGATGGCAAGCAGCTCCTGCTTTTCCTCGATGCCGACCTGGAGGTTGGCGGCGATAGTGTCAGAGAGCTTGGCGGGCTCGTCCATGCGCACGCTGGCAATGATGGTCTCGTAATTGAGCGACTGCTGGAGCTTGACGTAATTCTCGAAGAGGCTGGTGACGCGCTGCATGAGCTGCTCGGCGGCAGGTGTCATTTCGAAGTCGTGTCTGCCGGTGCGTACGGTGGCGACGAAGAAGCCGTCGCGGTCAGTGACGTCGATGGACTTGGCGCGCTCGACACCCTCGACGAGGACCTTGATGTTGCCATCGGGCATTTTGACGCTCTGCACGATGTTGCAGATGGAGCCGACCTGGTAGATGTCCTTGGCCTTGGGCTCGTCGATGGAGGCGTCGTGCTGGGTGGCGAGAAAGATCTTTCGATCGCCGCTGAGTGCCTCTTCGAGCGCACGCACACTGGACTCGCGGCCCACCACGAAGGGCGTCATCATATAGGGGAAGATGACCATATCGCGGATGGGCATCATGGGCAGCT
>CAZANC010000173.1:0-7778 GCA_964486495.1 uncultured Occallatibacter sp. | reverse complement strand
CGCGCAGCTTTGCAATCTGGAAGAAGAATTGCGAGCCCATGCCAAAGCTGAACTCAAGCGCCGCTGCCGCACGCTCCGCTTTCACGCCGCGCTCCTCCACTGCAGCTAGAAAGTCAACCCCGGCCGCCGCAGTGAGTCCAACTTCTTCCACTGCCGTCGCTCCGGCTTCTTCGAATGCCTCGCCATGAATCGTGAACGGTACAAACCCGTCCGGCGCGTCGCCGATCACCTTCGCCGCAAAGTCGACGCTCGCCGTCGCGTCGCATCCGGTTGAGAGTCGCCCTGCACTTTTCCCCTCGCCGGGCCATTCGATCAGCAACCGTAACGATCGCTCGTCAGCGCGTTCAAAATGAACCGGAATCTCGTCGAGATTCGCGAGGACCGCGTCCAATTCATCGCCGCGCTCAACCACTAGCCCGCTGAACGCAATTCCCTCGGCGCCGGCAGCAACTGCAGTACATGCCGCGCGATTCGCGCTTTCCACATCCGCTGCGTCAATCTCTTCGCGAATCTGCCAATCGCCGGTCGTGCGCGCGCCGCGCCGGTAAGGAAATGCTCCCGGCGCCGCATCCAGGCACGCCAGATCCTTCAAATCCTCGGCGCGATAATACGGCTTCACCGCGAGTCCCTCTTCGCTGTGCCAGATCAGCCGTTTCTCGTAGTCGGCGCCCTTCAGGTCCCGCGCAATCGCCGACTCCCACTCCGCTGTGCTGACTGCAGGAAACTCCTCAAGCAAATGATCCACATCGCCGCCTTCTCTCATCTGCCCCCGGGGTCTTCCACCATTTCGATGAGAAACCCAAATGCTCCCTCGACCCGCGACTTGGGATGCACAAAGAACACCGTCGTGCCCCGCGAGCCCTTGCGCGGAGCCTTGTCGATCAGTGTAAAACCCTCAGCCTGCATCGCGTCAAAGGCGCGCTTTGCGCTCTCCACGCGAAAGGCCACGTGTGCCAACCCGCCACGTCCGCCGTTTTTATCGATGAGCTTCTGTACAGGTGAATCTGGAGATAGCGGCTCAAGCAGTTGAATCAGATTTGGTCCCTCGCCGATCTGCAGAAGCGCCTCGCGCACCTGATCTCCGCCCCGCACTTCCTCGCGGTGGATTTCCCTGAAGCCAAGCATCTCGTACGCTCTCACTTGGGTCTCAAGCTCGCCCTGCTTCACCGCGATCGCCACGTGATCCACGAATCTGATCCCGGGAATCCGCTTCAACTCCTCCTGCACATCGCCCATCACGACCCCTTGCTCTGTCGCCGCGAATCCGTCTCACGCGCTCTCATTCGAGCTCAAGCAACACCTGGTTCAATTTCACCGGATCGCCCGCTGCTACGTGAACGCTCTTCACGATTGCAGCGTGCGGCGCGGTCACGTTCGTCTCCATCTTCATCGCTTCCAGAACCAGAACCAGCTCGCCGGCTTCCACGGCTTGTCCCGGCCTCACGTTCACCTTGATCACCAAACCCATCACCGGGCTGTGGCAAATTCGTCCTTCACCATCCCACGCGGCTGAGTAGTCCTGCGCATGTGAATTAACTACGTGCGCCGCATGATGCGAAGCGTAGCTCGGAGTCGGGGCGCTCTCCTCATCTTCCAAAACCTCGACGTCAACCTCGTATGCCTTACCGTCGATTGTGATCTGAAGCTTCAACGCGCCGCTTCCTTTCCTTCAAAACCCAATGTCGCGCTCACCCTCTCGAACGCGGGTTATGCGAGGTCTGCACAAACGCGCGTCCCTGCTGCGCCCAGGCGCCCGCGCTGCTCGGCTCTGCCGGCGCCAACTGCGCCGAGCGAACGTGCGCTTTCTTACCGAGAAACGTGCTCGCCGCCGCGGTCAGCACAGCGACAATCTCCGGCTCGGGTGATTCTTGTTTCTGTCCGCCTTCGTTCTCCGCTGGAATCGAATTTGCCGCGCTCTCACCTTGCGGTGCGGGCATCGCGTTCAGCCCACCAAGTTCCGCCACGCGTGCCTGCAGGGCATTCACAGTTGTCGCCATCGCACTCAACTGCCGTTCGGTCTCCCGTTGCTTCTCGGCTACGGCTCGCCGCATCGCGCGCGCCATTGCGGCGTAAACCGCCATGCATGCCACACCCACGACCGCCGTCACAACCGACCATTCCGTCCAGTGAAGCTTCAAGCAGCACTCCTTTTACAGCGGAATCAATCCATGTTTCTTCTGCGGCCGCAATTCGCGCTTTCCGTGCAGCGACTCCAGGGCCCGCGCCAGGTATCGCCGCGTCTCCGCGGGCTCAATAATGTCATCCACCAGCCGCCGGCCCGCCGCCACATAAGGATTCGAAA
The DNA here is from genome assembly GCA_964486495.1 of uncultured Occallatibacter sp. Taxonomy (GTDB): domain Bacteria; phylum Acidobacteriota; class Terriglobia; order Terriglobales; family Acidobacteriaceae; genus Telmatobacter. The sequence goes on along the minus strand of CAZANC010000173.1, from coordinate 5,476 downwards.
ACGTCTCCCGGTACTCGTCTACCAGTTCCTTGCGCCGGGCCGCCTTGTCCTCGGCCGCATCAATCTCTTTGCGGAACACGATCTCCGCTGCGCCCTCGGCCCCCATCACCGCAATCTCCGCAGTCGGCCAGGCCACCACGCGGTCCGCCCCCAGCCCCTTCGAGCACATCGCAATGTACGCTCCGCCATACGCTTTACGCAGAACCACGGTGATCTTCGGAACTGTTGCCGCCGAATAGGCGAACAGCAGCTTGGCCCCATGCCGGATGATTCCCCCGCGCTCCTGCTCCACGCCCGGCAAGAAGCCCGGCACGTCCACAAAGGTCAGCAGCGGAATGTTGAATGCGTTGCAGAACCGCACGAACCGTGCCGACTTGTCCGACGCATCGATGTCCAGCGCGCCGGCCAGTACGCACGGTTGATTGGCCACTATCCCGACCGGTCGCCCTTGCAATCGTCCAAAACCAATAACAATATTCGCGGCAAACTCCGGTTGAATCTCGAGAAAATCCTGGTTGTCCACCACGCGCACAATCACGTCGCGAACGTCGTAGGCCACCTTCGGATCGACGGGAACCGTCCCGCTCATCTCCGCGTCAGCGCGCATGCGCCCGCTGAATGGCAGGCGCGGCGGGTCCTCCACATTGTTCGACGGCAAGAAGCTCAGTAGCCGCCGGCAAAGTCCGATCGCTTCATCGTCGTCGCGCGCAATCAGGTGCACCACCCCCGAGTAGTGCATCTGCGATTGCGCTCCGCCCAGCTCCTCGGCGCTCACCTCTTCGCCCGTCACCTGCTTGATCACCTGCGGCCCGGTGATGAACATCCGCGCCTGCTCGGTCTGGATCACAAAATCCGTCAGCGCCGGGCTGTATGCCGCGCCGCCCGCGCATGGCCCGCAGATCAGCGAAATCTGCGGCACCGTCCCCGAAAGCATCACGTTGCGATAGAACACCCGCGCGTATCCCGCCAGGCTGTCGATCCCCTCCTGCACCCGCGCGCCGCCCGAGTCGTTGATAAAGACGAACGGGCTGCCCGTCTTCTGGCTCATGGCCATCATCTCGGCCACTTTGTTGCAGTGCGTCTCGCCCGCGGCTCCGCCCGCCACCGTGAAATCCTGGCTCGCCAGATGCACCAGTCGACCGTCAATAGTCGCGCAACCTGTCACCACGCCGTCGGCCGGCAATTCCTTCTCGGCCATGCCGAAGTACGTCGCGCGGTGCCGGCTAAACAGCCCGATCTCCTCAAAGCTGCCGCGGTCTACCAGCCGCTCTACGCGCTCGCGCGCTGAAAGCTTGCCCGAAGCGTGTTGCCGGTCGATCCGTTCCTTGCCACCGCCCAGCTCAAGTTCCGCGCGCCTCGCCGCCAGCTCCGCAACCTTGTCGCCGATCGTCGTCTTTTTCTCAACTTCTATTTCTGTTGCCATGTACGCACCTGGGAAATCTGCAGGGAGAATCCGCTTCTCCAAAAGCTCAAAGGTGCGGAGCACCTTCCTCGCACCGCCGTCATTCTATGCCCCGGCAGGCGTCACCAGATGTGACAAGGTTCACTCTTCATGACCTTCAGTAAAGTCGCAAATCTCCACAGTTTTTGGCGCGTTGAACGCAGCCGTCGTGGTGTGCGAACGAGGCTTTTTGAACGATGGGAAAACGGCCAGTCGAAGCCGGCGTCTCAAAACGGGAGGCACGCGTAACTATAATGTATTCAGTCGATTACGAGGATGGCGCAATGTGCACCGCCGGCAGAGGTTAGCTTACGAGAACCTCGTCCTTCTCCACAGCAGCGTTCCGCACAGCCCCAGCGGAATAATCGTGCCCACAATCAGCACAATCATCCATGGCAGGTTCACGTAGATGTGCTGTGCGCGCGTACCCACCGCGAGCCACACGAAGATGCCGCTCGCCACGCATACGATCAGAATCTCCCACCACCGCCGCGGATGCTTGTTGTCGGCCAGCGGATCGTTTCCACCCACAACCGCCGCCACGTTCTCCCGATCCAATCCATAGCGGTCGCACTCGCGATGCATCGCCGCGTTCCAATTCGTCATCTCCCCGGGCGGCGGCGCAGCCATGCTGATCGACACCGCGCCGGCGATCATGATGATCGATCCGGTCATGATCAGAAATTTTCCGCCAGTCGTCAGTCCCACAAATTCGCCGAACACCAGCGCGCCCCACGCCAATCCCCAAACCTGATTGGTGTTCGAGAGCGGAATGCCGCGGCCGATCCCGATATACTTCGCCGCATAATTTTGAAACAGATCGCCGATCACCCAGCAGAATCCGCCCACGAACGGCCAGAACAGCATCGGCCGCGCGCGATTGAGCTCGGCAAACAGCGGCCCAGTGCCGCCGTAAAAAATCCATCCCAGCAGGAACACCGTCCCCAGTTCGCCAAACGTGAAAATCGTCACGAACGACAGCGGATTCATCCCGCTGATGTACGCCTTGCGGTAGGGAATGTACATCGTGCCCAGCAGCACGCCCGCGCCCAGCGCGGCGATAATGCCGATGGCCGCCTTGCCCGGTGTGCCTGCATTCTGCTGCGCCGTCGCCACGGCCAGCACCGCCGCGCCACTCACAATCGCCGCCGCGCCGCCGATCACCTTGGCCCAGTCCTTCGCCCTCGAGCCGCGCAGTTCCTTGAACAGCAGGCAGCCCCAGAAAAGTCCCACCAGGCTATTCGTATTCCACAGAGGAAACGCAATCGCCAGCCCCACGTTGCGCACCGCAAAAATCGTCAGCGTATTCGCAACGGCCCACAGCATTCCGCCCACCAGCGCCCACACCATCAGGTGCGGCTTTTGCTTGAGATCGTCGAACACGAATCCCGTCCCTTTGAGCATCGTGGGAATCGTCCAACGTGCCACAAACGCGCCCATCACCATCCCCATCGAAATCAGGAACGGAGAAAAGCCCTCGTTCACCAGCTTCGTCGGCGCTTCCGCGCTTCCCAGCCACACCGCCGCCGAAAGCCCGCAGAACACGCCCAGCTTGTGTAGAGAAATAGTGGACCGCGCTCCCGCAGCGGTCGTCGTCTTGCTCATCCGTTCACCTCAACGTCATCAGCAGCGTGGTCCCTAGTATGAGCACGACAACAGGCACCCAAAGGTGCACGTCAGTCAGAATGCAAATCAGATTCGATCTTTTCACGCCGATACCTCGGCGAGCTTCACCGGCCGGTGTTCGTCAAACGATTTCTTCGCCGCCAGCGCCATCACCACCGGCACGCGCCCGTCCGCTCCCGTCACCGGCGTCGGCTTGTCTTCGATCACCGCCTGCACAAACTCCGCCACCTCCCGCGCAAAACTCTCCGGATAGCGGTCCATGAAGAACTCCAGCGGCCGGTCGCTGTAAATAGACTCGCCGGTGCTGACCACAACCTCGTTCGGGAATCGATTCTCGCTCTCGATCTTGCCCTTGGTGCCCAGAATCTCCACGCGCTGGTCGTAGCCAAACACCGCCTTGCGGCTGTTATCGATCGTGCCGATCGCGCCTTTCTTGAAGCGCAACACCACCACCGCCATATCCAGGTCGCCCGCCTCGCCAATCTCCGGTTCGGCCAGCACGCCTCCCGTCGTGTAAATCTCCTCCACCTCGTCGCCAATCAGAAATCGCGCCATGTCGAAGTCGTGAATCATCATGTCGAGAAAAATTCCGCCCGACGTGCGAATATACGAAATCGACGGCGGCGCGGGATCGCGGCTGATCAAATGCAATAAGGCTGGCTGGCCGATCTCGCCGCTCGCCACGGCCTGCCGCACGCGCCTGAAATTCGAGTCGAACCGCCGGTTGAACCCGATCTGCAGCTTCACCCCCGCCTTCTTCACAGCCGCCAGCGCCATGTCGATCTTGTCCAGGCTGAATGCGATCGGCTTTTCGCAAAAAATCTGCTTACCCGCTATCGCCGCCTGCACAATCAAATCCGCATGAGTGCCAGTGGGCGTGCAAATCAGCACCGCCTCAACTTTGGGGTCCCCAATCACTTCCTCAGCCGTCGCAACCACTTTGGGAATGCCACACCGCTCCGCCAATGTCTGCGCCGCCTCGCGATTCACGTCGGCGATCGAAACGATCTCCGCCTCCGGCAAGCGAAACGCCAACGTCTCCGCATGAACCTTCCCAATGCGTCCCGCCCCAATCATTCCGAAATGCAGTTTCTTCCCGCTCATTCTGTCCTCAAACCACCGCGTTCAGTTGTAGCGCCGGTCTCCAGACCGGCTGTCGTGCGGGTGTCCACACCCGCACATCCACTTGGGGGATTGTCAAATCAGAAATAAACCGACTGATCTTCTCCGCCCCGCACGAATTCAGCCACCAGGCTACCGGCTACAAGCCGACGCCCACGGCTTCCGCTCCCACAAAATGCTTCTCGATCGACCGCAAATACTCCCGGCTCCGCGCCGCGCTCTCATTGGGTGTTCCCATTCCGGGCAGGATGTCTTGCTCCACCAGAGCATATCCTTTGTAGTCGCGCGCCGCCAGCCAGCGCAACAGGGCAGGGAAGTCGATGCACCCTTTGCCCAGCTCCGGGTACAGTCCATTCCGCATCGCCGTAAAGTAATCCCACCCCTCCTCGCGGCTCCGGCGCGCAACATTCGGCTCCAGGTCCTTTAAATGGATGTACCAAATGCGCTCCTTGAATCGATTGAGCGCGGGCACCAGGTTGCCATCTTCACCGCCCGTGCCGTGCACATAATGGCCGGCATCGAACACCAGTCCCAGCCGGTCCGGGTTGGTCATATCGAGCAGCGTCGAAATCTCGTCCGGCGTCTCCACATAACCCGCGCAATGGTGATGAAACACCGTCCGTAATCCCGTCTCATCGAAGACCGCGTGCGCGATGTCGTCCGCCCCGTGCGCAAAGACTCTCCACTCATCCTTGCTCAGGCCATCCATCGGCCGGATCCGCCCCGCGCGTTGCGTGCGCACCTCATCGGTGCCGGCGTCGTCGGCCAGCACCAGGTAAGGCGCCTGCGTTGTCGCTACAGCCGCCAGCAGTTTTGCCGTCTTCACTGCCCTCGTCGCGCCTTCTTTATGCGTCGCCGGATTCTTCATCGCCACCGGCACATACGCGCCCAGCATCACCACGTTGTTGCGTTTGGCCAGCTCCTCGCTCAGCCGCTCTGGGTCTGTCGGCATATAGCCCCAATCGCCCAGCTCTGTTCCCGTGTATCCCGTCTCCACCAGTTCGTCCAGCATCTGGTTAAACGGAATCGATTGGCTTTGATCCTGATGCTCCAGCGTGCCCCACGAACAGGGCGCATTCCCCACCAACAGTTCTTTCATACGTTCTCCTTGCTAAGTCCCCGGTCCCTACGTCCCTGGTCTTTAGATTTTTCGTTCCCTCGCTCCCTCGTTCCCTTGCTCCCTTGCTCCCTTGTTCCCTTGGTCCCTCGTTCCCTCGTTCCCTCGTTCCCTTGTTCCCTGTTTCTAGAACTTCCTGCTCCACTCCTTCGGCCAGCGTTCCACCACAA
>CAZANC010000172.1:0-7802 GCA_964486495.1 uncultured Occallatibacter sp. | reverse complement strand
CCAACCCCAGCGCCAACCCCGGCGCCAACCCCAGCGCCAACCCCAGTGCCAACCCCAGTGCCAACCCCAGTGAATGACGCTATTCTCCAATGGGAAGGCTCGCCGGTACTGCACATCTCCTTTGAGGGCGTCATGGCCGACCGCCTTAACCCACTTGCCGGCCATCTCGCTCAGGCCGAAGGTGCCCCGCTCACCGCCGAAAACCTCAAGCGGAGCCTCCGTCAGCTCTACGCCTCAGGGCTTTATGACAATGTTGAGGTCGAGGGCTCGCGTCAGGCTGACGGGGTTTCATTGGTCTTTGTCGGAACCCCGCGCACGTTTATCGGCACTGTCAGCGTAGACGGAGCCTCCGGATCGACCATGAACACTCTCCTCCAGCGCGCCTCACAGCTCGAAGCCGGAACACGCCTGACCCAGGCCAAGATGCTTCGCGCCGTGGCCCAGATGCGCTCCACCCTCGAACAAAACGGCTATCACGAATCGTCCGTTGCGCAAACCGTGACACCCCACCCCGAACAGCAGCTTGGCGATGTCGCCTTTCGCGTGGTCTCGGGACCGAGAGCTCGTGTCGGGACGATCACCGTCAGCGGCGACTCCGGCATGAGCCTTGAGAGCTTTCGCCGCCATGCCGGTCTGCGCAGCGGCGCACATGTCGATCGCGATACCGTCAATCACGCGCTCGATGGCGTGCTCCGCGACTATCAAAAAGAGGGCCGCCTGGAGGCCGACGTCAAGCTCGAATCCGCGCAATACAATATCGCCACCAAGTCAGTCGACTATCGCTTCACCGCCATCCGCGGGCCTGTGGTCAAGGTCGAAGTTCAGGGCGCAGCCGTCGATTCGGAGCACGTCAAGCGGCTCGTCCCCATCTTTCAGGAAGGCAGCGTCGACGAGGACCTGCTCAACGAAGGCAACCGCCGCCTGCGCGACTACTTTCAGGGCCTCGGCTATTTCGATGCCAAGGTCGACCACAAAACCCAGTCGCCCACGAGCGATCAGGTCAGCATTCTCTACACAGTCCAACTCGGCGCGCGCCGCAGCGTCCAGAAAGTCTCCATCGCCGGCAATCGTTACTTCGATACCGCGACGCTCATGAATCTGCTCAGCGTTCATCCCGCCGGCGTTCTCGACCGCCATGGCGTCTACAGCCAGGCGCTGGTCTCATCTGACGTCAGCGCGCTCGAAGCCGTGTATCGGAACAATGGCTTCTCCCACGTGAAAGTCACGCCTGAAACCAGCACTCCTGAGACGGTCGCGGCCGACAACCCGCCCCCCGCCACTGCAGCCGGGTCGCGAACCGCCCCGCTCGTGGTCACCTACCACATTGCTGAAGGCCCACAACTGCGCGTGGGCGCGCTCACATTCGATGGCAACAGCAATATCGCAACCGCCAAGCTTGCCGCACTCCTTAACACCACGCCGGGCCAGATGCTTTCACCGCTCAACCTGGCCGGAGACCACGACGCGATCGTCACCGAGTACTACACTCGCGGCTTCGATCAGGCGGCAGTGACTGTCTCCCAGCAGCCGGAACCCTCCGATTCCGGCAAGGTCGACGTCGTCTTCCACGTTGATGAAGGCGAACAGATCTTTGTTCGCAACGTCGACTTGACGGGTCTCGAATTCACGCGCCCGCAGACCGTGGCCCGAGCCATCACTCTCCACGCCGGTGATCCGCTCAACCGAACGGCGCTCTCCGATACGCAGCGCAATCTCTATAACTTCGCCCTCTTCAATGAAGTGAATGCGGCTATCGAAAACCCCGACGGGGCCGCGCCCGAAAAAACAATCCTGCTGCAGGCCGTCGAGGCGCGGCGCTGGACGCTCACCTTGGGCGGCGGCTTCGAGGCCCAAACCGGCCAGCCGCAAAACAACTGCGCCGGCGCCACCGCCGGGGGTGTCAGCTGCAATCCCAATGGCAAGACCGGTGTCAGTCCCCGCGTGCTCGCCGATCTCACGCGCATCGGCCTTTTTGGCCGCGATCAATCGATCTCCCTGCGCGGTACCTATGGCCTGCTTGAACAAAGTATCGGCATCCAATACCAGATCCCGCACCTTGAAGGCAATCCCAACTTCGGCTTCACCTTTTCCGGTGGCTATGCCAACAGCCTGGATGTTTCAACCTATGTCGCTTCCCGGCTCGAAGGCGCATTCCGCGGGACCCAGAACTTCAGTCGCCCCGGATCGTGGCTTTCCCGCGCCAACACATTCGTTTACGAGCTTGACTTCCGCCGCGTCAAAGTGTCCGCCAGCAGCCTTCAGGTTTATCCCGGAGAAATCTCCCTGCTCTCAACCGCAACGCGCGTCGGGGGACCGGCATTCACATGGATTCGCGACACGCGCGACGTGCCCATGGATGCCCGCCGCGGCACCTACACCAGCTTTCAGGAATTTCTCTCCGACCGCTTTTTTGGCGCCGAGGCCGAATTCAACCGCATTGACACCTCCAATTCCAGCTATTACAGCTTCGACAAAGGCCGCTTCGTGGTCGCCCGCAACACGCGCTACGGCCAGCTTCGCGCCTTCGGCAGTGGCTCCAACGGGATCATTCCGCTTCCCGAACGCTTCTACGCCGGCGGCGCAGTTTCCTTGCGTGGGTTCTCCCAGAACGCCGCCGGCCCGCGCGATCCTGAGACCGGCTTCCAGATCGGCGGGGCTGGGACGCTTACCAACAGCACCGAGTTGCGCCTGCCTCCACCCACGCTGCCCTTGCTCGGCAACACAATCAGCTTCGTCATCTTTCACGATATGGGTAATGTCTTTACCAATGCCGGCGATGCCTGGGCCAGCTTTCTGCGCGTTCGCCAGCCCGACAGCGCCGCCTGCCGGAATGCAGTCGTGACAAACCCGAGCGGCTATCCAACGGGCTACGCTCCCACCGCGTCCGACCCTTATACCTCGACTGGCCATCAGGGTCCGTGCAGCTTCAACGACTTTTCTCACGCTCTCGGCTTGGGCTTGCGCTATCACACACCTGTCGGCCCCATCCGCTTCGACGTAAGCTATAACCTGAATCCGCCCATCTACCCGGTGAACATTAACTACTCCATCCCCACAGCTCCCGGCAGCCCGATCCCCGGTTTCGCTTCGGACCCTTACCTCGGCCAGTCCCCGCACATCAACTTCTTCTTCAGCTTGGGGCAGGCCTTCTGATGAGCCGCTACGCTTCAGTCACGAACGCGCTTCGCCGCCCCGGCATGTGGCTTCTGGCCTTGTGTCTCATGGCATTCGGAGCCGCCACATGCCCCGCCCAGTCGGACCAGTCCGCTTCTCCCGTCGTTATCGACCGCGTCGTCGCCGTGGTCAACAAGCACGCCATCCTGGCCAGCGACATCGACGACGAAATCCGTCTCTCGGTTCTCGATCCAGAGCTCGTTGGTCAGGGCGCGCTCTCTCCCCAGCGTGCGCTCGAGCAGTTGATCAGCCGCACCCTCATAGAGCTGCAGATTCGCCAGGAAGACATGCAGTCTATCGAGCCGTCGCCGGATGAAGTCGACGCTCGCCTCGACGAGATTCGCAAACAACTACCCGCCTGCGTGCATCAGAACTGCGCCACCGACGCCGGATGGAAGGCGTTTCTTGCCGCGCATGGTCTTACCCCGGAGCGGGTCGAATCCTATCTCCGCTATCGGCTTGAAATTTTGAGCTTCATCGAGCAACGCTTCCGCCAGGGAATTCAAATCTCGCCGCAGCAGATCGACAGTTACTACCACGACATTCTGCTTCCGCAGTACACGCCCGGTGAAGCCATTCCGCCGTTGAATCAGGTCGCCCCGCGCATTCAGGAGATTCTGCTCGAGAAGCAAGTGAATGTGCTCTTCGACGCGTGGCTCACCAATCTGCGCGGCCAGGGTGACGTCGAAGTCCTCGACCCGTCTTTGGAACCCGCCGCAACTCAAGGCGCGAGCGCGGGCGTAAGCCCAGCTGTGAGTCCCGTTGTGAGTCCAGGTGCTTCGCCATGACCGATCGCGAGCCCGAATCCATCCCACCCGACCAGCCCGTCCCGCCGCAGCCTCCCGCGCGCGGCCCACGCTCCCGTCTGCGCCGTTTCTTTCTCCGTCACCTCCCGCTGAGCCTCGCGGCCACAGCGGTTCTGCTCATTCTCACGGCGGTCGCCGCCTACTTCATCGCCAGCTCTGCCGCGTTCGAGAATCTCGTTCGCAAGCGCCTCATCGCGCAAATTGAAAACGCCACCGGCGGTCGCGCAGAGATCGGGTCTTTTCACTGGCGCCTCCTCCATCTCGAAGCTGAAGCAGACGATGTCGTCATTCATGGCACCGAAGACACCGGCGAAGCACCATACGCCGAGATCGATCGCCTCCGTGTACAGGTCAGCATCTTCGGCTTTCTCACTCCGCATATTTCTCTGCGCGATCTCGAAATTGTCCGGCCTCAAATGCACTTCATTGTGTATCGCGACGGTTCGACCAACCAGCCGAGTCCGCGCAGGCCGGAGAAACCCGGCAAAGCCGCACTCGACACGTTCTTCGATCTTCGCGCCAGCCAAATCACGGTTGAGCATGGAACCCTGGATCTGGACGATCGCGCCGCATCCTTCGACGTTCAAAATCGCTATCTCCCACTCGACTTCAAAGCCGCCGATGTAGCCGTTCAAATGATCTACGTCCCTGGGTCATTCGCCCTGCACGGAGGTTATCGCCGCGAGAGCTACCGCATCTATGCCGCCGCCACTGACCTCGTGCTCGCCCGCGAACTGCCGCGAAAGCAAACTCCGCCCGTGCACGGAAGATTCCAGCTTGCCCTCGACCTCGAGCGCAATCGCGTCTCCTTGCACACCCTTCAGCTCACGGTCCGCAGCCGCGACGCCGAAGATCGCACGCTCCAGGTTTCCGGTGTCCTCGACGATTTCACGCACCCCCGCTGGCAGGGAAAACTTGCGGGCGATCTCGATATGCGGCTTCTCGATCCCATCACGGGCTATCCTGACGCGCCCAAGGGCATCGCTCATCTCGATCTCACCGCCAACGGCATTGCGCCCGCCTTTCACATCGCTGGCAGCGTCCACGTGGACTGTGGCTCCTACACCGGCGCGGGCATGAACGCCACAGGCGTCAACCTCGATGCGCGCATTGATGCCGATTCCGGAAAGTTGCTGGTCACCCAGATCGTCGCCCGCGTTCGCCAGGGCGGGCAGAGCGGCCAGCAGGGCGGCGAAATTGACGGATTCGTCCAGCTTCAGCCCTGGCTGCCGGAAGCAAGAGCCGTCCTCGCGCAAGTCACTGCTCCCATCCCCTCTCCTGATTCCGAAGAATCGCGGGCCGCACGCAACGTCCTCGTCCGTGCCCCGATCGGCCCTCTCCCGATGAACGGCAAAGCCACAGCCAATTTCAAAGGCGTAGCCCTCGACACGATTCTCGATATAGTCAGCCCCCCCGAATACCGTCGCCTTGGTTTCGACGCCCGCGTGAATGGCCCGGCAACAGCAACCTGGTCGAACGGCGACATACGCACGATCGCCGTCTCCTCAACTCTGGCACTCAGTCCCTCCGAGCAAACTCCCGCCGGCGAAGCACCGGCCAGCGGCGCCATCGATGCCACCTATACGCAGCGCAATGGCGGCGTGGACCTTCGCACTCTCGAGTTGCACCTGCCCTCGAGCGACGTGATTGCGCATGGCGCGCTCGGCGCTTACCCGGTCAGCAGCGCTTCGGCTCTCACCCTCGACATCCGTTCCCACAATTTATCGGAGTTCGATGCCGTGCTGCGCTCAATCGGCCTCATTCGCAACGGAAAGTCCGGAACCTCGGCTCTGCCGGTGTCGCTCGCCGGCCAGGCCGATTTTCAGGGGATGTGGACCGGCTCCCTGATCAAGCCGCATATCGCGGGCGCGCTCAAGGCCACGCAGATGGCCGTCGAAATGCCATCGGCGGCTGGCATTTCCGGTCGGTCGCAGTGGGTGCATTTGGATTCAGCCAACGTCGAAGGCAGCTACTCGCCCGCTCAGATCGCCATCGAGCACGCTTTGTTGCTTCACGGCAATTCCAGGCTTGCGCTAAGTGGAACACTTGACGCCTCACCGGGCTCGGGGCTCCCAACGACGGCCCCTGGTCACTTCCGCGGCAGCCTGCAACCAACCTACGACGAGAACTCCGTTCTCCACGCGCACGCTGACGGTACCAATCTCGACGTCGCCGATTTCCAGCCGTTCGTTGGCCAGCCGCTGCCCGTCACTGGCGCATTCAATGCGCAGATCGAGGCAAGCGGACCGATCCGCGATCTGGCAGCCTCCGGCTCGTTGCAGATGGATCGCGGCGTCGTCTACGGGGAATCCGTTGCAAGCCTCCGGGTTGAAGGATCGCTGGCCCATAACGTCCTCAAGGTGTCTTCGGCCCATGTTGCCGAGGCAGGCGGAGATCTTTTCGCCTCCGGCAGCTACGACTTCAACGCCAGGATCTTCGCTCTCGACGCCCACGAGCTTGGAATCGACATTTCTCAAATCGGCTGGATCAGCCGCCGCAATCTTGAAATTGCCGGCAAGCTCTCGCTCTCCGTATCCGGCTCCGGCTCGCTCGACGATCCGCGCCTCAACGCCACCGCGACCGCCAGCGCTCTCACTTTGGGTGGGCAACACTTCGGCGTCCTCGAAATCTCCGCGCACACCTCCAGTCACAGCCTGGTTTACAACGCAACCACGCAGTTGCAGGGCGCCGATCTCAACCTCGAGGGCCAGACGGCAATGAAATCCGGCTACGCAACCCAGGCCCGCCTCGAGTTCTCCCGCTTCAACATTGGCGCACTATTCCGCATGGCGCACGTTGAAGCTTTCAGCGCCGACTCCGCGCTTGCCGGAACGGTTACGATCGATGGTCCGCTCTCCGATCTCAAGCAGCTTCGCGGCGATGCCAACCTTCGCCAGTTGGCGGTCACCATCGCCGGTGTGCCTCTCAAAAGTGAAGGCGACGCGCACGCCACCCTCGCCGGCGGCACAATCCATCTCGATCCCCTCCACGTCACCGGCGAAAACACCGATCTGCGCGCGCAGGGAACGCTTTCGCTCGAGGGCGCGCAGCAGCTCGATCTTGCTGCCAGCGGCTCCATCAACCTCAAGCTCGCTGAATCGCTCGATCCCGACCTTACTGCCAGCGGCGTCACCACCTTCCAGGTTGTAGCCCACGGCCCCTTGCAGCATCCCGGCCTCGAAGGCCGTGTCGATTTTGAGAACGGCGCGCTCGCCCTTGAAGATCTTCCCAACGGCCTTAGCCAGTTGCGCGGCACGCTTGAGTTCAATCAGAACCGCCTTGAGGTTCGGTCCCTCACCGCCATGACCGGCGGTGGCCAGCTCTCGCTCGGCGGTTACCTCGCCTATCAGCACGGAATCTTTGCCGACCTCACGGTTACGGGCAAAGGCGTTCACATTCGCTACCCTGAGGGCGTCAGCTCCCTGGCCGACCTCACCCTGCAACTCCAGGGTTCGCAGAATAACCTCCTCCTCGGCGGCGATGTCCTCATCACGCGTTTCACCGTCAGCCCCGACCTCGACCTGGCAGCCCTCGTCGCCCAGGCCAACTCCTCTGTCCAAACCATCGCGCCACCCGACGCGCCGTCGAATCACATCCGCCTCGACGTGCACATCGCCTCCTCGCCGCAGTTGAACTTCCAGAACGCATTCGCCAAGCTGGCCGGCGACGTGAATCTCCGCCTCCGCGGCACCCTGGCCTCGCCTTCGCTCCTCGGCGCTGTCTCCATCACCGAGGGCAGCGCTCTTATCGCCGGAACCCGCTACGACCTCGAGCGCGGCGACATCACCTTCACCAACCCGGTCCGCATCGAGCCGGTTATCG
>CAZANC010000171.1:0-7828 GCA_964486495.1 uncultured Occallatibacter sp. | reverse complement strand
AAAAACCGGGTTTTGAAGTTCCAATCCATTGGTTCGGCGGTCAAGGCAATTCTCGCAATCCGGTGACGAATTTCCTGCCCTTGCGCCCGTCTTAGCTTCGCGTTGAGACAATTGCCCTGCGGCGCCGCTGTTTCGCGCTCAATTCGGAACCACAAACAGGGTGATCGATTGCGCCGGGAACGTGTAATTGCCGATGGTGCTGGTCGTTCCGCTTCCCGAGGGAGGCGTCACGCTCACGCCGGCCTGTTGGACAATCGCGCCCAGGTTGGCGTTGCTGTACCGGTATACGAGCGTCGTCGTGCCGCTTGCCGCCGTGAAGTTTTCGAGGCTGATCGTTGAAGTCAAGGGGCCGTATGTCTTGTTGATTACGATGATGGTGATCGCCTTGTCTGCGCTGCGCTGGCCACCGTAGACGGCGAGCTTTCCCTCCGCATCAGCGCCGGACGCAGAACTCGAGGCATAGAGGTAGACGTCGCCGAACATCGCGCCATCGTTGGCCAGATCGTAGTTGCGGTACATCGCAAATGCATAATTGCCGGGCCCCTGCGCGCTGTATTGTTCCGATGGCCACAGCGCGCTCATGCCCAGGCCCTGGCGCCCGAAGATTCCCAGAATGTCAGCCTGCACCAGCGCTCCGTTGATCGACTCCAGGCCGCCAAAGTTGTACTCGTCAATCCCCGTCTTTGTGCCTGGGTAGTCGTTGGCGACCCACTTCTGCAGCATGGGAATCAGTTGCGGAGCCTGCGCCGGAGGCGAGCAGCTTGTCGTGTAATTCGAGTCCGTGATGTAGTTCGGCTGCGGAAAGTTGGGATCGGTGTAGGTCGGATCCCAGAAGACGCGCGTCCCGTTCATGCGCGCTTGCTGCTCCTGCGTGTCCCCCGCCGTCGTGAACGCCACCGAACTGCCGCTGCCTGCCGGGTAATCCGGCGCAAAGTATCCGTGAATGTCGACGTAATCGAGCAGGCGCGTGTTGTAGTACGACGGGCCTGAGTACTTCGCAAACTCCTGCAGGAAGTACTCGATCAGAGGCACGCCGCCGTGTGCTGCACGGTCGGTGGGACCACTCCATGGCTCGTTGCAGGGTCCCGTGTCCCACCCGTTCCAGATGTCCTGCATGGAATAGAAATAGGCCCACCAGTAATCGATCACCGGTCCGCTGACGAGCGCCGAAGGATCGGCGGTCTTGATGGCCAGCGCCGTGCCGATCGCGTGGTTCGTCACCTCGTCGTACGTGAACGGGTTGGGGTGCACGTCGCGGTGAACAGCGCTCCACCAGGTGGGCTCATTGTCCAGATCCCAGACTGCCACGCCCTTGCCGCCGCTGGCACCGCCGTACTTGGCGTTGTTAACCAGGGAACTGACCCAGCCGCCCGGCCACGTGCCATCGGCCCACGCTGCGGTCACGCTGCCGGGAGCGGGAGTGGAGCTGGAGGTGATGTCGGGCGGCGGCTCCGGCTGGCTGGTGATGGCAGCGATTGTGCTACTGCCGTAGATCGAGCAGCCACCCGCGCTCGTACAGCCTCCGCTACCTTCCGCATAGGCGCCGTATCCGCACTGCTCGCCGTTGTAGCTGGTGAACGCCGCGTAGCCGTTCTGGCCAATCTGATCGGGGAACGACGACTGCGGAAAGCTGCAGGCATTCTGGCTGTTCGAGACCCAGCCGTTCACGGGAACCGTCCCCAGACTCGCCGAGCCAACGCTGTTGTTGGCGTCCAGGAACCCGTCGAACGTACCGCTGTTGGCGCCGTTGTACGGGAACATACTCCCAGCGCCCTGGGAGTTTTCGAAGTACCAGTCGCTGGCCGCGTTGGTCCAGGTCGTCTGGTAGTTGTAGCGCGAGATGTCGTCCCCGCCCCAGCGCACGATCCCTGGGCTGGCAATCCTGGCGGAAGCTGAGTCGAGAAAGTACCCATTCATCCCGTAGACATAGGGACTGATGTTGTGCGGGCTTTCGCTCGGCGTGTTGGGCGTGTTCACGTCCACAATGAGCGTGGGGCCCGATGCCGTCGCCGGAGGATTCAACGCGACGGTCGTGCTGCCGCTCACATTCGTGAACCCGGTCATGGTACTGGTGGCCGTAACTGTTACGGATGCCGGAGCCGGATACGGTGTGGTGTAGAGGCCGCTCGCGCTCAGCGTACCGGGGCTCAAGCTGCCGCAGGAGGTACAGGTCAGCGACCAGGTCACCCCGCTGCTGTAACTCCCGGTGCCGTTCACGGTCGCCGTGAACTGTTGCTGGCTTCCAATGGTCGCCGCATTCGGTAAAACCGTGATCGAATTAACCGTCGACTCGTTGTAGGTCGCAGTCACCGTCTGGTTCGCATTCACCGTCACCACACAATTGCTTGCCACCGGATTCGAGGTGCAACCGCTCCAGGAAACAAAGGAATAGCTGCCGTCGGAGAGCGCTGCGCTCAGGGTAACTTGAGTCCCCGCGTTGTATGTGCGCGTGAACGGCGTTGTTCCGCTGCCTTTGCTGTTGTTGTCGGCCGGTGAAACCGTGATCGTAATGCCGCTCGAAGGCGCAGCCGAATCCACGGCCAGCGTGTACGACGCTAAAGAGCTCACCGTGACCGATCCCGTTCCCGCTGCGCCGGCATAGATTGAGGAGCTCGTTGCATCCGGGGTGTAATTCGCGGTCAATTCGGGATTTCCCACCGCCAGCGCGCCGGCCGGGATAACGATCTGCGCGCTGCCATTGGTCATCGCGGTGGCGGCGGAGGTGTAGCTTCCGCTCGCGAGAGTCACCGACCCAGTAGCTGCCGGGGTGTTGGCGCCGCCGCTCACGGTCACCGTCACCGTATCGCCCTGCGTGGTTGTGATACTCGGCGAGGCCGGAAGCACGGTCACTGTCGGCGTGACCTTGTTTACCGTCACCTGGCCTGCGCCAGAGGCGCCATTGTATGTGGACGAGCTCGCAGCATCTGGTGTGTAGCTCGCCGTCAACGTGTCTGTGCTTGCAGCCAGCGAGCCGGCTGGAATGGTGATCGACGCGCTGCCCGCCGTGAGAGCCGCGGCTGAAGATGTGAAGTTGCCACTGCTCAGCGTCACCGATCCAGTGGGAGTGCTGCTGGTTCCGGACACGGCCACTGTTACCTGCAATGACTGCACGGTGGTGATGCCTGGCGCGGCCGGCGTGACTGTCACGGTCGGCGTAGACTTCTGCGGAGGAGGCGGACTTACTGTGCTGACACCGCCGCCGCACGCTGTCATCGAAAGGCCCGCCAAAATGACCAGACAAGTTGCCCCATGCCGTCCCTTTAATCTCATTGCCAAACCTCGCCTTTTCCCTTAATCGGCATCCCGATTATCCGCGAAGACAGAACTCCTGCCGGCCCAAATCGTTTTGATGATGAAGGCGCCAATCAACCGATCTTGCGGCCTTTCGGGCAGAATCAAGCCTCGCATTAGCGGGCCGGCTGATGGATGCAGCAGGTCAAGCGACACAGTATATAAGGAAACCACGGTGATTTCTGTGTCATTCGGCGCTCGATTTGCTGCTCGAACCCGACTCAGATAACGATATCATCGATTTACGGAATCCGGCGCCCGGTGAGTCCCCGTCGGGGCTTGCGCCCTAATGGTCCTCAAACGCGCGCCGCAACGCATTCTGCAACCGGCATAGGCGCATTCCCGATGATTCCGGCCCCGGCTCCGAGCCTTGGCGGTGCTCTCGACGCGCCCTTCTAACTCTCTTTACTCAAACGTTTTTTGCTTGACAACGGCAAATTTTGTCGAGTACGGTGTACCGTTACCAAATTTGCATGAAAATCCGCACGGAATTCCAACAGGTTGCTGTGCCCCAGGGGAGTGCGGAAAATTGCCGGCGCACTGGGCTGGTTTTTCGCTCGATTCTTTCTCCTGACGCCTGCTGCCCCGCTCTTCAAAAAGCGGGCGCGGTCGGAAGGTAGGCGGATCGATATCAAGATGGATTTTCAGCCGCCTTCAAAGGCGGCTTGGGCAAAAGTGGGATTGGGGTTCGGATCGACAAACCTGACCGGTTTTTTGGACCGCGTGGATTCCGAGACGCAAGATCCAGCCGCGCGGCAGTTTTGAAGCAGGGTGGATGATCGACGTTGAACTTGGGCAGCCGCGGGCAAGGGTAGCATCGGTTCTTGTTGCCCGCTCGGCGTGGGCGTGATGATCGCGAAGGGCAAAACGGAACATACGGGATCGGAACCGAATCCCGAACTTGGAGAGAAGCAGATCGGAGGAAGTGGAATGCAAACGAACTTTTGGAGCAGATTGACGAGTTCAGTACGGCTCTTCGCGGTGGGAACATGGGTGACCCTGTTCTGCGTCCTGGCCATCTCCCTGTGTGCGGCGAGCGCGCGCGCGCAAATTGTCGTCACAGGCCCGGCCACGACCCTCAGCCCATTGACGGGCGGCGGCTGGTTCAACGCATCGCCCCTGGGCGGCACGTTCGTGGTGGGCGCGAACGGCAGCGTGATTGTCGGCAACGGCTACGGCAACACCGGCGTGTTTGAAATCACGCAGAGCGGGGTGGAAACCACCCTCGTCGGCGGCGGTCTCAGCAACACCGAGTCGGCCGGAATCGACCAGTATGGCAATGTGTATATCTCGTCGGACTATCAGCCCGGCGTCATTTACAAGCTGCCCTACAACGCCTCGACCGGCGTGTATGCGGGATTTACCACGGCTCCGACTACCAACTGCCTCGGCGGGACCAAGGATGCTGCGGCGTGCGTCTTTGCTTCCGGCACCCAGTCGATATGGGGTGGAAATACAGGTTTCACGTCCTTGTTCTTCGACGGGCAGGGCAACTTCTTCTTTGTCAGCGACACCGTTCCTGGCACCGATCCGAATTCGATTTTCGAGTGCCTCGCCAGCAGCCAGCCGGCTTGCAGTTCTTCCAAGCTGATTTACGCTGACCCGCACGAGATCGGCGCGGTGGCCATCGATCAATGGGGGAACTTGTTCTTCGCCGACGGCACGATCGGCGGCGGTACCGGAACCGTCACCAATCTTGAAGAACTGCCCTTCTCGGGCGGAGCGTATGCCGCTTCTCCGACGGCGCAGATTACCTACACCTCGAGCGCATCGTACAACGGGATCAGCGGCGTGGCCGTGAATAACACCGGCACCGTCTTTTTCGGCGTTGCCAACGACGGCGTGTACGCCCTTCCCAACGTAAAGTCGGGACCAACCCCGGCTGGCATTTACAAGGTGTCGAACGAGGGCGCTAAAGGTGTGACGCTGGACGCGAAGGGCAACATCTACGTGGTCAGCGGTGGCAACAACGCCGTCATGATAACGCTGGGCAATGCCGGTTTAGGCGCCTCGACGGTGGGAACTGCTTCGGCAACCACACCCACGGTTACGGTGATCGACAACGCCGCCAACTGCACCACGCCGCCCACGTTAACCTATACCGTCAGCGAAAGCGGAGCTGCGTCCAGCGAATTCACCGCCGCGACCTCCGGGCTCACTTGCGCCAGCGCAGTGACTACGAGCAGCGGAACATTCAGCAGCCCCGCGCTGGCCTCCACGGGCGCGCTCTATACGCCGAAACTTGGCTTCACGCCAACGGCGGTGGGCGAGCGCAACGCCACGTTGACCATTGCGGACGCGGCCAACAAAGCCAGCAGCACCACCGCGCTGACGGGCGTGGGCAAGGGTGCGGAAGGCAATGTCGATCCGGGCGTGACCACTGCCTACACCACCGGACTCACCTCCCCGGATTCCGTCGTGGCCGATCAGGCCGGCGACTTGTTTATTGCTGACTCCGGCGCCGGCAAAGTCTTCGAGATCGCGAAGGGCTCGAGTACGCCCGCGGCGATCGGAACGGGGTTTGTCAATCCCGTCGCTTTGGCCTTCGACGCCAACGGAGATCTCTTCATCGCCGATAACGGCGTTCCCGCGGTCGACGAAATTCTCAATACCGGCACGACGGGCGCATTTACCGCCGGAACTCAAAGTACCGTTATTTCCGCCACCACCGAGATCGGTGGATCGGCGCTCGCCAGCCCCATGGGATTGGCTGTGGGTCCGGACGGCACTCTCTACATCGCCGACTCGGGCAACGCGCGAGTCGTCACCTACAACCCCATCAACGGCCAGGCCGGCTTGACCGCCGCGATTAAGGCAAATGGCCTCGATGCTCCCGTGGGAGTCGCCGTGGACGCTTCCGGCAACTTGTACGTCGCTGACTCGACCCTGAACCAGGTCGTTGCTTTCTGGGCAGTGGGCGGGTTAACGGCGATCACGCCTCCCAATGTCACTCAGATTGACGGCGTCGCGGTCGATGCTTCCGGCAGCGTCTTGGTCGCCGACAACGGCACCGGCAACATCGTCCGCATTCCAAATCTTTCCGGAACGCTGACCCCGGCCAGCGCCATCACCATTGAAACGGTCTCTCCGCCGGCCTCTTCGCTCTCGACGGACTGGCTGGGCGACCTGTACGTTGCCAGCTCCGGCAACAAGGCTGCCTATGCGATTCAGCGCACCGCTGCATCGATCAATCTCGGCACCGTTGAGAACACTTTGACCGGCACCGGAACGGTCTACCTCATGAGCTCCGGTAACACCCCTGCAACCCTGGGAACCCCGGACGTTACCCAGCCTACGAACACCATGTTCACCCTGGCCGCGGCATCCAGCAACGGGTGCACAAGCGGAACTGCCGGACCTCCGGGAGCCTCCTGCCAATTCACGGCCACCTTCGCTCCGCCGAGCGGGACAGCCAACGGATTGCAAACGGGTGTCGGATCCATCGACATTGCGACTCCGGCTGTCACCTTCAGCGTCAACCTGAGCGGCACGGCATCGCAGACCGCGATTCTGCCGCAGACCATCAGCGGCTTCAATCCGCCCACCACGCTCGATGCCGGCCAGCAGATTACGCTTTCTGCAACTGGCGGAGCATCGGGTAACCCAGTCACATTCAGCATCGACCCCGCCTCGGCATGTCCTGCGTGCGTCACCCTCGTGGGCAACAAGGTCACGGCGGTCTCGGCTGGCAGCGTCAGGATTGACGCCAACCAGGCAGGCGGCACCGTCGGTGGCAATCAATATGCTGCGGCGCCGCAGGTTCAGGTCGTCATCACCGTCAAGGTTCTTTCAGTTCCCGGAGGGCCGGGCGCAGGCATCCTCACCAGTCAGTTGACCTGGCTCGGAGCCTATCCGACCGGCGGAGATCTGAACGGTGGAACGGCGGGCGGAGACAGCTTCGGCATTAGCTCCGCAGGCAACATCTTTATCAGCACCACCTACGGCGGCACAGTGATTGAGGTCAACGGGCAAACCGGCGCTGTGACGACGCTCGGTTCCTACGGCCAGTACGGCAATACCGGCGGAATCGCCGTCGACAACCAGGACAATCTCTACGCCGGTGGGCTATATGGCGCCGGCAGCAACATCATCGCCAAGATTCCCTATCTCGGCAACGGG
The DNA here is from genome assembly GCA_964486495.1 of uncultured Occallatibacter sp. Lineage (GTDB taxonomy): Bacteria > Acidobacteriota > Terriglobia > Terriglobales > Acidobacteriaceae > Telmatobacter. Next base: position 418 of record CAZANC010000171.1, on the reverse strand, counting down.
GTCTATGCTACGTTGACCGACGCCACACAGGGTACGCCTCCGGCGAACTGCAAGGGCAACGACACGACCGAGTGCGTCGTGGGTCCGATGACGACGATCGCCGGCGGCTTTGGAGTTGCTTCCATGAAGTTCGACGCGCAGGGCGACTTCTTCCTGGCCACTACCGACCAGGGCAACCCGCATTCCATCTGGGAGTGCACTGCAGCCTGCCTGGCCGGCGGCACTGGCGCACCGGCTCCCGTCATGCTCTTCCAGGAGCCGACCGGGGCCTCTCCCACAACCACTGGGCAGCTCTATCTCGGCGGCCTCGCGGTCGACGTATCGGGAAATCTGTTCTTCACAGACTCCAATGAAATCGCTCCCGCCAACAATCAAGACGAAAGCTCATACTCGGATGTTTATGAGCTGCCGTACACGG
>CAZANC010000170.1:0-7833 GCA_964486495.1 uncultured Occallatibacter sp. | reverse complement strand
TGTTCCTTCTCACGACCTCGCAGTTCGAAGCCAGGCGCACAGCCACGCCCGCCACTCAACCTGAACGCATCAACACGGACTAGTACTGAGACCGCGTGATTCTGCACTCGCCGGGGATCCATTACCAAATCACGCAGTCTGAAAACTAGTGAGTTCGTCCCGCCCGCGCTCTACTGAGGTTTGTTAGGAAGGAAAGCAGATGCCGGAACAAGCGCAGCCGGACCTTCACCTTCGAGCGACACCGTGCCCTGCTCGAATGCCTCTAATGCCGCTGCATCCGCGGCCATCGTCATCCAGCACGCAGCGCCCTTCGTGAGCACTGTGCAGGCAATCTCAAAGGTGAACGGGTTTTCGGGACGGTTTTTGGGGGTTCCTTTGGCGCGCTCAATCCACATGGTGTGGCTGCCCAGCGAGTAATTCGCCTCCACCGGCCCGGTAATCTCGAAGGCCTGCTTCATTCCCCCCGCAGCGCCCGCGCCAAAGCTCGCCAAATCGCTCGCCCTCAGAGTTTGCCCATAGCACGCAAAAGGCAGCGCCAGCACCACGACCACCGACGCGGGAGCGCCGTGCTTGGCGGTCAACGCCACGTCCACGCACGCGTCTCCTTTCCTGGGAGCGGCGAGTGTCGGGTAAGGCGCCACGGACTTGTGGGCTGTGGGCGTGGCCACAAACTCCCAATCCGCCGGCAGGCTGTAGCTGAAGCCAACATCGTCCCTTTGCACTTGAGGCGGCAATGTGGCAGCTAACGGACTTGTGGGCGCGGCAGCCTGCGTGGTCCCTGGAACAGATTTCGAAGCAGGGATTGCGGGTGTCGCAGGCGTATTCGCGGGTGTCGCCGTGGGCCCCTGCCCCTGCGCAAAGAGCATCGACCAACCAAATGCAACGAGTCCAACTGCAACGAGAGTTCGCATCCGGTTGCCTCTTGTTTGCCGATCAGTCCATCGCTGGCCGGCCGGCGCCAAATGGCTCCTCATCGAAATCCGTCGCTACTTGAGAAAGAATGCCGAGGCTGACGCCAACACTCCCAGCGCGGAAACAGCAAGCCCGATGTGCCAGTAGACGCGGCTCCGCGTCAGCAGCGTGATCGATACGATCACCAGGCCAATCTCCAGCAACACCTCGCCCAAGTCGAAGCGATCTGCCTTCGCTTCTCCCTTGTCCACGCTGGTCTGCAGCGCCACGGCAGTTGCCTGATCCTGCTTCACCTCGTCTGCCCACTTCTTCTGGTGGTCGGCGTAGGCCTTGACCAACTTGGCGGTTGCATCTTTGTTTTCGAGCGCAACAACACTCATCAAATCGGCCGCCAATTGCGTATCGTTGGAACGAATTTTCTGCGCCTGATACTCATTCCACTGGTCGGTCGCCTTGTTCTGGTTGAGCACCGCGTCCTCGTGCGTGCGCCCGCCCAGCACCGTGGTCACGGCAAGCAGCACGGCCAGCACGCTCATCGTAAAGGCGACAGGCCGCAGCGGCTCTTCCTTCGCGCCTTGCTCCAGATTCTCCTTGAAATCCTGCACTTCGCTCGCGTCCATATGTGTGTGCCTTTTCATTTTAAGATTGGGGGCTTTGGGGGAAACCTGTAGCTTCAAAACCTGCACTCATCATACGATCCCGCGCAGCGGTGCGCTGCACTAGGTTTTTGACAGCTTGTTCACCTACCAATGTGGGTGCCCCATCCTTGCGGCGCTCTTGCCTTTCCCGCAAGGGTGGGAAGCACGAAATCTAGCGGTGAATGACTTGGTTGTCGATCGGCGTCTTTTAAGTCCCGGTAAATGCCGGTTCGGTGTCTCGGGGTCGCGAGGGATACTCACCCCTCCACAGATCGAGCTAAAAGCTATGGGCTAATAGCTAAAGACTGCTTCTCTCACTTCCGCTTCCACCTTACCCCATCCTTCGAGTCTTCGATGACCACGCCCTTCTCCGCCAGCTCGTTGCGAATCTGGTCGGCCCGGCCAAAGTTGCGCGCTTTCTTGGCCGCTGTGCGCTCGGCCACCAGCGCCTCAATCGCCTCATCTGTCAGCGACTGCGCGGCCACGAGTTCCGGCGCCACATCCGCCGTCCTGCCGGTCTCCTTCGCCCACTCGAGTGCGCGGCGAGTCGCCTCAGCGTCGCGGTCTTCCAGCACATCGAACACCGCATCGAAGTCCTCGAGCACCGGCAGAATCGCGTCGCGGTCACCCGCAAAAAACTGCCCCTGATCGATAGCCGTATTCGCGGCGCGAACCAGCTCAAAGACCGGCGCCAGCGCCTCGGCGGTGTTCAAATCATCGGCCAGCGCATCTCTGAATTCGGCCGCAGTCTTCTTCGCGGCTTCCTGCATCGCGGAATTCTCTCCGACAGCGAAAAGTCCCGCAGACAGCCGCGCCCGAAATGTCCGCAAACGGTCGATCGCGTTTGTGGCGTCGACAAGACTGTCGAAGGTGAAGTTGAACTGCCGGCGATACGGCACCGCAATCAACGCCAGCCGGATGGCCGACGCCTTGAAGCCCTTCAGCAGCAGATCGCGCGGGGTGTAGAAATTCCCCTCGCTCTTCGACATCTTGCGTCCGTCCACCAACAGAAACCGCACATGCATCCAGTGCCGCGCGAATTGTTTGTGCGTCGCCGTCTCGCTTTGCGCAATTTCATTTTCGTGGTGCGGAAACATCAGGTCTTCGCCGCCCGCGTGCAAGTCCAGGCTCTCGCCCAGGTACTCCATGGCCATCGCCGAGCACTCGATATGCCAGCCCGGCCGCCCGCTTCCAATCGCCGTCTCCCACGAAGTCTCGCCCGGCTTGGCCGCCTTCCACAGCGCAAAATCGCGCGCCGAATCCTTTTCGTACTCGTCCACGTCCACGCGCGCGCCGTCTTCCATGCCGCTCAAATCTTTTTTGCTCAACTTGCCGTACTCCGGAAACGCCGCCAGCCGGAAGTACCACGACCCGTCTTCGGTTTTGTACGCCGCTCCCTCCGCAGCCAGCTTCTCCACCAGCGCCACCATCTGCGGAATGTGTTCCGTCGCGCGCGCAATCTGCTCCGGCCGCTGGATCCTCAGAGTGTCCAGATCCTCGAAGAACGCATCAACGTAGCGCGCCGTGTACTCGCCGATCGGAATTCCCGCCTCGAGAGAGTTGCGGATGATCTTGTCGTCCACGTCGGTTATGTTCATCACGTGGCGCACCCGCATCCCGCTGAGCAGCAGGAAGCGGCGCAGAACATCAATCTGCAAAAACGTGCGGAAGTTCCCGATGTGCCCGTAGTCGTAGACCGTCGGCCCGCAGGCGTACATCCGCAGCGCCTTGCCATCGGCAGGCTCCAGCGGATCCAGTTGTCCCGTTAGGGTATTGAAAAGGCGGAGGGTCATTGAGTGTGCGGCTCGTGCATCGACCCGTTCGTTCTTCGTAGCCCAGGCAATGCTTGGCGCGTCTGCTGCGCGTCAATGAACGAATAGATCGTCGCCTCTCCGATTGTAGCAGCGCGGCTTCGCGCCAGTCGGCGATGCCTCTCCACCAACTTCGGTTGCCCTATCGTCCAGTCGATCCATGGATACTCGTTCCGCAGATAAGACATAGAATATCCCACCTGTGCTATACTCGATCCATGGCCGCGGCGAGAGAGAAAGCCGGCAAGCCGGTCAAAGCGGCCGATGAGGCAGCGGTGGTTCGTTGCGCTGCTGGCGACGGCCTGATTCGAGAGGAACGGTGGGAAGACAGTGAGGGTAACGTCGTCCGTTACAACCTGGCCTTTATCAACTTCCACTTATTCTCTCGGGACAATGGACGAGTTCTTGGCTACGATACCGCTCACGGGAAGGTGCATCGCCACTTTGCCGGGAAAGTCGACGTGATCGCATCCGCTTCGTTCCAGGAAATCTTCGCACGTTTTATTGCGGAGGTCGACAACCTCAGAAAACTGGAGAAACTATGAAGACGACGATCCACACCGATGGTTTTGGCGGTTGGGCGGAACGTGCCAGGGCGCGGGCCAAAGCCATGGATGAAGGCCGTAGAATCCCGCCTTCGAGGGGCATCACCTTCGAGAGCGCGGCCGATATGGTCCGGCTGCTCACTCCCTCGCGGCTCGATCTGCTGCAGATTGTTAAGAGGAAAAGACGCACCGTTTCCATCAAGGAACTCGCAACCATCCTGGGTCGCGACGTAAGCGCAGTGCGACGCGACGTTACGGCTCTGGAAAAATTCGGCATCGTTTCGTCCCGGCACATCGTTAATCCGGGACACGGGCGCGTGCGCGTCATCTCAGCCCCGGCAACAATCTCCATTTCGGCCGAGTTGTAGACCCTAAGCAAAATCGGCGTGCCTTCTTGCACGCCTCATCCCATCACCGCCGCCCAGCCCACGGCGATCAGCAGCATCAGCACCCACCATCCAAACACCGCAATGTACCCCGAACTGCGCTTCGTCCCGGCAACGATGGCAATGCCCATGCCGAGCAATACCAGTCTCCAGATGGTCACAGCATCCAGCCAGGTAGCCAACGTGTACAACGCCTTGTTCGTCTCTATCGGATCAAGGAATGCGCCCAGATTCGTCGGCGCAAAGTTTTTGATATTGAACGACTCCGGCGCCATCCCCGAATAGATCACAATCGTCCCCAGAATCGCCCTGAAAATCTCCGGCAGCCATGCGTAGTAACTAACGGCAAAGATATCGCCGAACTTCGCCTTGCCGCCAAACCCGAAATTGATGGTTGCCATCAGCACGAGCGACATAAGAGCTACAACTCCCATGGCAATTACAGGCCCGCCGATAAATGCTCCCTCTGTGGCATAGATCCCGATCTTGGCGCCCATCGCGCGCTGTTCGGGAGTAGCGTTCGCCATCCGTTCTTGCGCCTTTGGATCCATCCGGACCTGATTGTCCACGACCTGCTGCATTCCGACCTTCTGGTAAATCGCGCCGAACAGAATGTAGGTAAACAACGCGCCGATGATCAGCGGCAGCCACCAACTCTTGTTCCCGCGCTTGATGTCTTCAAAGGTCTTCGACGGCGCTGCAAATGTGTCTGCCACGCGCTGCCATTGCGTCAATCCCGCGCCCTCTGGCGCCGCTTCGCCCACAGGCTGAACTCCCATATCGCTCATAATCTCGCCTTTCGGATGCAATCTTGGAATTCCTGCACAAATGCTCCCTGGCGCATTCCAATCACCTTGCGAGTGGCCTTAGCCCTCTCGCACACGCGATCGATCGCGGAACTTCCATCTCGCCTTTGTGGAGCAATCTGCATTCGCCCGCGATTGTACCCTGCGCGGCCATCCGCAATCGAATGAATTTTTAGGTGATAGTTAGCGCGACCAGGCGCCGATGCCGCTACGCTCCCTGCGCTGCAGGCTCTCCAGCCGGATCGGCCGTCCGCCGCGGTATCGTGCTGTGCGTGGCCGGCTTCGCGGGCGTCGCCGGGCCCGGCTTACCCGCCGCGGCATAGTTCTTGTACACCGTGATGTGGAAACACGCCTGCTTGAATTCCTCTTCCACATCGATCTTCCCCGCCGCCTCAAGTCCGGCCAACTGCTTCCGCATCCAGGCCATCTCCGCCCGGTTCAGGCCCTTCTTGGCGATATCGATCGTCGCGCCCGTCAGATGCGGACTCACCAGCTCGCCCTCGGCCTGAGCCGCATTGCCGTTGGTCTTCATCAGCCGCTTCTGGTACTCCACCGTCCGCACCGCCGAACTCACTTCGATCGACCGATGAAACGCCGCCTCATGCGCCCGCGCCAGATCGGCCAGGAACTTCGCCGTCCACGGCCGGCAATAGCGATGATTCTCCTCGAGCTCTGCGTTCACCGTCAGCGCACTCGATGCCGGCAAAGGCACAAGCAGCTTGTCGGCGATGCGCGCAGCCAGATCGGCTTCGTTCTCAATCCGCTCCAGCCCTTCCGCATCCAGCCGATCGTTTTGCCGCTGGAGTGATGCGAGCGAACCTCTCAGCGACGCCGGCATTCCGCCCCTCGGCATCAGAAGCGAGGCATCCTCGGCATTTGTCCTTCCGGTTGCGGCATCCGCGGCTTCACCCGCCCCGCTCGCGGCCGCGTTTTGGCTCGCAGCATTCGCCTTGGCCTCTTCGCCGTCCTTCGCCGCCGTGCCGTGTTCTCTCCCCGCTGCGGATTGAGCCGGCGCCGCTCGATCGGCCGGCGTCGCCTCCACGTCCGCGCTTTCTTCGGCGTCACCAGGAAGCTGCTCGCGCGCTTCATCCATCCGCCGCGATTCTGCGACCTGGTCCTCATCCGTCGCCTGCTGTCTTATCTCTGGAACCCGGTAGGCCGTCCCCGCCTCACCCGGCTCGGACTCCCGTGCAGCGCCGCTCTCTCGCGATCGAAATGCGGCCCGCTCCAGCCTCAGCCGCCGCGCGCTGAGTGAGCGCCCCACCCGAACCGATGCGGCGCTACGCCCCATCTGCCTTCGCTCAAGTTGTTGCCGGATCGCGAGCCCCGCCAAGCGCCCTGCTTCATCGGGAGTGAGTTTGCGCCCGCCGCTCGTCCTCCCCGCGCTCATTCTCCCCGCGCTCATTCTCCCCGCACTCATTCTCACTGACCCGCTGGAATGGTTTCCAGTATGAACAGCCGCGCCACGAATGGGCGCCTGATGATGCTCCGCGCGCGCCGTCCCCGCAGCCGCAGATCTCCGCTGCGTCCTGGCCGGTTGCGTTGCCTGGGCGCTTTCGACGCCGGCCATTGCAAACATAGCCAGCGCGACCGCCGCGAATGCAGTGCGGCACATAAGGGGGAGTGCGGACAATCGAGAGCTTCTCCAGTCTACGTCCATCCGCAGTCTCCTCCGAGTGTCTTTGCTGATTCGGATTTGTCTGATAATTAGACGCACCCGGCGCTCTTTTCAGGTTTACCCGCCCAACGCGGCCCGTCTTAATTTGCCGGCGCTGGTGGTATGGCTTCGTCGTCGCCAATCGGCACAATCGGTTTGGCCGTGGGGCTCAGCACAAAACCCTTTCGGATCAACGCAAACCCCACCTGCAGCAATTCTGCCTGCAGCAGTTGATTCTCCGGCCCGGAAAACAGTTCCGTGTTGGCGCCGGCAATTGTCGCCACCAGATGGTGCACCGTGACTGGCTTGCCGTCTAGCGTGCCCTCCTGGTCCGGATAGGTGGCCAGTTGCACCGGCTCAATCGACCCGGCGCCCTTCGGCAAAATCGCCCACAGATCGCGGTTATTCTGTGTCACGGCAAGCGCCAGCAGAGTCTCCAGCGCGCCCGCGTCGAAATCGGCTAGAAACACCGCGCCGGCATGTGTGTCCAGCCGCGTCGTTGAGCTCTTCCCGTTCGCCGAAATATTCAGCAGGAACTGGGCCGCATCGGGCGCCGCCACCACGCTTACCGCCTCGCCATTCACCGTGGCGCTCAACATCACGTGGTTCAGTTGATGGGCCGCGGTCAGTCCCTCGTCTTTCGAGAGCGCGTAGTCCAGGCCCTGCATGGCCACCTTTACCAGCGACGTCGAATCGAATCCGTCCTTCGTCGCCGCGAATTGGAAGCTGGCCGTGCCCACCGCCTGACCGTTCAGCGCGATCTCGAAGTTGCCCGACTGCGCCGCGGCGCCAACCGGCGAGACCGCCACAACCAAAGAAAGCAATCCCGCGAGCAGCGTGACAATCAATCGACGCACGTGTGTTCTAGTCCCCCGTCGAATTAGACACCGATCCGCCCAAAGAGTTACGAAGCGCATCCCAAAACGCTTCCAGCGGCCTGGCAGGTCCCTGCCGGACAAATCTCACCCGCTCACTTGCTGATTCGCTGACTCGCCGACTTGCTAACTTGCCGACTTGCTGAATTATGGGTGCCCCAGGTCCCTCGCATTTGGGGACCTGGGATAGCACGCCTCTCGCC
>CAZANC010000169.1:0-7852 GCA_964486495.1 uncultured Occallatibacter sp. | reverse complement strand
TAACTTCCGTCGCCACGACCAGAAAAATCTCTTCCGTCAAATCCATCAGGTCGTGAAAATTCGCATACGCCTGGTAGAACTCCAGCATCGTGAATTCTGGATTGTGTTGCGTGCTCACGCCCTCGTTGCGGAAGTTGCGGTTGATCTCGTAAACGCGATCCAATCCGCCCACAACCAACCGCTTCAAATACAGCTCCGGCGCGATCCGTAGATACAAATCCATGTCCAGCGCATTGTGGTGCGTCTTGAACGGCCGCGCAGCCGCCCCGCCGGCGATCGGCTGCATCATCGGCGTCTCCACTTCAAGATAGCCGCGGCTGTCAAAAAACGTTCGCAGTGCCTTCAGCACCTTCGCCCGCTTCACAAACACTTCGCGGGCATCGAGGTTCGCGAACAGGTCCACGTACCGCTGCCGGTAGCGCAGCTCCACGTCAGCCAGCCCGTGATACTTCTCCGGCAGCGTGAGCATCGCCTTGGCCAAAAACGTCAGCGTCTCCACATGCACGGTCAGCTCGCCGGTCCGCGTCCGGAACAAATATCCAGTCACGCCGATGTGGTCGCCCAGGTCCAGCAACTTATACAGCGCGAATCCCTGCTCGCCCACCGCATCCAGCCGCACGTAAATCTGCAGCCGCGCGCCCTCCTGCTGCAGCGTCGCAAAACCCGCCTTCCCCTGCTGGCGAATCGCCATGATCCGCCCCGCCACGGCGACGTTTTCGCGCTTGGCCTCAAGTTCCTCGCCCGTCGCCTGGTCCCACTTCGCGCGCACCGCGGCCAGCGGCGTCGCAAACTCGCCCTGCCGCGCCGGAAATCGGTTGGGATACGCCGCCTGCCCCAGCTTCTCAATCTCTTTGAGCTTTTCTTTGCGCAGCTCAAAAAGACTCTGTTCAAACTCCGAGTCGAACACGTGTGCTTCCTTCTTCCCGAATCACCTCATCCATCGTTTCATCAATCGTTTTCGGGTCCAACCGCCAGTATACCGGCTTGAGAATGCACCCCCATCCGCACTTTCCCGCCTGGCCGCCGACATCGATCTATGTGCCAGCCCAACCAAACCAGCCCAACCAAACGGGCACAACCCGAATCAAACCAACTCAGGAGATTCCGACATGAAACAAGCGATGGCAGTATTCCTCTTCTGCATCCTGTTTTTCCTGGGCACCCACCTCAGCGCCGCTACCCTCCCCGATGGCTGCGGTGATGATCACGCACACTTCGACGTGAAAACGGAGAAGGATGCCCCCGCACCTGCACCGCCTCAGGCCGGAAAAGCGCGAATCGTCTTCATCGGCCGCATCGACGCGCCGGGATGCCTCGGATGCAGCGTCTTTTCCCCCCGCATCGGCGTCGATGGCTCATGGGTAGGAGCGACGAAGGGCGATTCCTACTTCGTCCTCGATGTTGACCCCGGAGTGCATCACGTTTGCGCCGATTGGAAGTCGCTCTCCGCGGCCCCCGGAAGGAATGTAGGCGTCGCCACCCTCACCGCCGAGCCGGGACAGGTCTATTTCTTCGAAGCGAAGATCACGTCTGCTCCTGAAGGAGTTTCGGACCCTCCCACTGTAAGAACGGAATGGGCTCTCGATTTGAAACAGCTCAGCGACGACAAAGGCTGGTCCCGGATGAAGTCTTCCTCTCTTGCCATGTCGACACCAAGAAGCCAGTAATCTGTTCCGCGTCTGGCCTGGTCCCCCGTCGCGCCGAAGAGCGTCCCTCGTGTATAAACACGAGGTATGCCCACTAGCCCCGTGCCCGGCAAAAACGAAACCGGCAAGCCCGGCTCCGACGAATCCGGCGCGGGACTTGTCGGAACCTCCGGCCTCATGGGCGCCTGGATTCAGGCCGAGAAAATGATCCAGATTGTTCTCGTCATGCCTTGCGCGGCGTTCATTGGTTGGATCATTGGCGTCGGTCTCGACCGCTGGCTTCACCAGACCTGGATTGCCACGGCCGGCATCGTCCTCGGCATCATCGCCGGCCTCGTTGGCGCAATCGAGATGGCCGTTCTATCGGCCGCGGGTTCAAAAGGGGAAGGCAAGAATGGTGAGGGGACCGATAATGGAAGTTCCGGCACCCCATCATGACTCCCCTCATGAACGAAGGAAACCACTCCTTTGCCAATCTCACCGATGAGGGTCTGCAGGCCCTGCTGATTCGGGCTCTCCGCATCACCTTGATAGTGGGGGCCCTGGCTTCGCTCATCCTCTGGAAAGCCTCCGGCTGGCGCAACGCAGGCATGATGGCCGCGGGCACTGCGGTTTCGGCTGCCAGCATCTATGAATGGCGTCGCCTCGCCCGCCTGATCAGTGCCAAAATGGACAAACAACAGACTCCGCGCGGCGCCGGTCTCGCCGTGGTCCTGTTTATGCTTCGTCTCATCGTATTTGCGGTGGTCATTTATGGTAGCCTGAAGTGTTTCCAGGGTTCTGTGGTGCCCCTTCTTTTTGGCCTGGCCCTGGCGGTCTTGTCACTGGTTTGGGAAGTGGTGCGCCTCCTCAGAGACTGACCGCCGAAGCGATCCGGCCTGGGCCCATTCCGACGGAAACGGAAAGATGCATCTCCGATGCCGGACAGCCTCGCAATCACGCGCCTGTTGAACAATCTCTTCGGACCCATGGTCGCTGCCGTCATGCAACGCCTGGGCTTGCATCCGTCCGGCACTGCGCCCATCGGCAATACCTTCTCGCTCGAGTTCCTCGTCGTCTTCGGCCTCATTGTTTTCTTCCTTGTCGTGCGCCTCACGCTTTCCGTCGAGAATCCCAACCCCGTACAGCAGCTCGCTGAAATGATCCACGAGTTTGTGGGCGGCCAGGCGGAACAGGTCATCGGCCATGGTTACGAGCGCTTCCAGCCTTTCGTCACCTGCGTGCTTCTGTTCATTCTGCTCAACAATCTCATCGGTCTGCTGGGCGGCTTTCCCGGCATTACCACCCCCACCAGCCAGCCTCAAGTGCCTTTGGGAGTCGCCGTCCTCACTTTTCTCTATTACAACTACAATGGCATTCGCGCGCAGGGGCCGGTCGGCTATTTGAAGCAATTTGCCGGTCCCGTGTGGTGGATGGCGTGGCTGCTCTTTCCGGTTGAGATCATCTCGCATCTCGCGCGCATGATGTCTCTCACCATCCGTCTCTACGCCAACATGCTGGCCAGCGACCTGCTGACTTTGATTTGCTTTTCCATGATCCCGGTGATTGCGCCAACCGCGTTCCTCGGCCTGCACGCCCTCGTTGCGGTCATTCAGGCTTACGTTTTCATGCTGCTGTCGATGATCTATCTCGGCATGGCTGTTTCGCACGAGCATTGATATTCCACATCTCTCGTCCAGGACGAGGAAAAAATTCCGCCGGAGCCGCTTCCGCTCTGGATAAACGGACGGCCGCTAGCGTGAGGGGGCCAGCTCGGTGAGCCTCAACCACCCACTGGCGGTCAATCTTAGGGAGCAGGAGAATTATGCGGAAACTTCAATACCTGTTTATGGCCCTGGCGGCTCTGTGCTTTGCCATTCCGGCCTTTGCGGATGGCGGCTCAGCCCCCATTAACCTGGTTCCCATCGGCGTCGGCCTCGGCATGGGCCTGGCCGCCGGCCTCTGCGGCCTGGGCCAGGGAAGAGCAGTCGGCTCTACCACTGAAGCTCTGGCGCGCAATCCGGGGACCCGTCCGGCCCTGATGACTTTCATGATCATCGGCCTGGCGTTCATCGAGTCGCTCACGCTGTTCACCTTCGCGATGATCATCCTCAAGATGTAGCGATCCTGAATCCGAAGACAGGGAGTCGCAAGACAGCGAAGCGGAAAAAAACAAAAGCGGCGCATCCCAAAGGGTGTCGCCGCTTTTTTCTTTCCCGCCATCCGCGTACCAGACCAAAGGGCCTGATCGGACCAGTCGTCTCACTTGTCCGCGCGCAGCAGCTCAATCGCCTTCTGGTACCCCAGCCCAACCGGCACTGCTTCGTACCCCGTCTCATCCTCTGTGGTGTCGAACACGCGCATCTTCCACACCACCCGGCCGCTCATCACCATCTGAAAATGGGCAGTCCGCCACTGGCCTCCGCCCACGTCCGCTTGTTCGATCACGATCCACCCGCCCTTATTCAGCCGCCCCAGAATCCCCCAGCCGAAATCCACGTCCTGCTGCAGGTGGCCCTCCAGCCTCACCACGCGCAGATGCACGGGATCGACCCAGATCTCTCCCGCCATTTGTGTCAAAACCTGCGTTTCCAGGTCCGGCGGCGAAAACCCTGGATTCGGTTTGAAGGTGAACTTCTCCACCTTCCCTGTCGGGCCGGTGCCAGCGCCCGCGTCCTGGTACACAAACGCGGCAGGCAGCGCTCGCAGCACCTTCAGCACGCGTCCCGTGTCGTCGCTTTCCGCCTGCTTTCGGCGCTTCTGTTTGCCGGGGTCGGAAAGCAATCCATCCAGCCGAGCCTCTTCCTTCTGCTCGTCGGCCGGGCTTAGCGGCTTACCGTTCAGCGCGATAAGCCGTGCCACGTCCCCGTCCTTGGTCTCGCAAATCTTCTTGGCAGTGGTCAGGCGCGGACTGGTCTTCACCAGTTCGTAGCGCATGGGGTGGCTCGCATCCTGTGTTGCGTTGTATTCGTTTGCGAGTGCGCGATCCAGCATGGCTCGCCCCTGCGCGGCAGGCGCAGTGTTCGCGGCCCCGGAACCGGGCTGCCCTTGGCAGCAAGCCGTTCCGGCGAGCAGGAGGAGGACGGAAAAGAGCCGGTGCACACGTTGATTTTAGCTGGAGCGCCCTCTGGCCCCGCCTTCGCCGGCGCTGGCCGCGTCGCAGCCTTCCGATTTGCGTCTTTTTACGCCCGCGAATTGAAGCTGACCGGCAGGGTTGATATAGTTCGGGCAGGGACACTTCAGAATTCGACAAGGATCGTGACCATGGCTCAAGAAAATTCTCCCGCGCACATCGGCAAAACCATCGTCATTTGTGGCGAAGTCAAAGGCAGTGAGGACCTCATCCTGGATGGACGGGTCGAAGGCACTGTCAACCTGGCCGAAAACCGGCTCACCATCGGCGCCAACGCCAATATTGCTGCCAACCTTTCAGCCAAGGATGTGCTGGTTCTGGGCCGGGTGCAGGGCAATATCGTGGCTAGCGGCCGCGTGGAATTGCGCTCGGGGTGCAACCTCCAGGGCGATATCCGCGCCCTTCGCCTGGCCATCGAAGACAATGCCGTCTTCCACGGCAAGGTGGATCTGACGCAGGGCGTCTCCAGGCCGGCTGACGCCGCCCCGCAAACTGGCAACGGATCGCCCGGCAGCGGCTCCTGAAGCCGCATCGAAGCCAATCAACCAACGCCCGAGCAGCGCGCATTCATCTGCCCGGGCGTTACCGCGTCTTCGATTCGGCTCTTGACACTTTATGGAATGTCGAGGGTCACTGCCGGCGATATGAACGACTGAATCGAAAACGCTCAAGAGGGAGTCAGGGTGCTGCGCGAGTGGTTCGATAGAAAACAGCAGAACGCGATCGACCAGTCGCTTACGGGCGTCACCGGCCCCCGCTATCCGCGCCACTCCGGCGCGTGGAGCGCGCTGCGCAAGCGCCTGCAGGCCGAGCCCTGCCTGCGCGTCATCGACACCGGCTACACCTCGCCCACCAACATCAACTTCCTCACTACCCTCGGCCACAGCGTCTTCCTCGCCGACCTTGAGGTCGACGCCTACGGAGAAAACTGGATCACCGGCGTCGACGAAGACGACAACCCGATCTGGAACGCCGAAGGCTACCTCGAGCACACCCTCAACTTCTCCGGCCGGACCTTTGACATGGTGCTCTTGTGGGCTGCGCTCGATTACCTGCCCGAGCCACTGGTTGCCCCGGTCGTCGCGCACCTCTTCGAATCCATGAATCCCGGCGGCCAGGTGCTGGCCTTCTTCCATACCAAAATGCAGGGCGAAGATGCAGTCCGCTGCCGCTTCCATCTCACCGACGGCGACGACGTGGAGATGCAGTTGGCCCAGCAATTCCCCATCCAGCGCTGCTTCACCAACCGCAGCATCGAGCGCCTGTTCGCCGGCTGGAGTGGCCACCGCCAGTTCCTCGCCAAAGACTCGGTTTCCGAAGTCATCATGACGCGTTAGTTTTCGAGCGAATCTGAAAAAGCTCCGCGAGAATCGTAAACAATCGAGAAAACGAAAACTGTGAAACTGTGAATCTGTGAAACTGTGAAACTGTGGACGCAAGCCATTGATTCTAAAGGCTCCACAGTTTCACAGTTTCACAGTTTCACAAAACAGGTAGGGGGGTGGGTCTGAATTGATGGGGGGGGTGGGTCTGCCAAGGAGGGGGGGTGGGGTAAAACAGGGACTTCGGGACTAAGGGACTGCGGGACTGAAGGACCAGAAAAGCAGGGAGCGAGGGAGCGAGAAAGCAGGGAGCAAGGGAGCAAAGGGAGCGAGGAACAGAGGGACAGCCAATAGGCAGCAGCCAATCGCCAATAGTGGTATGGACCAGCCGCTTCGCTGCCGTCTCGCAGCCGTACGAGACGGTTGTCGAGTCCCATTCGCGACGTAGCGGTTCCTGTCGAAACCTCGGGCTCAAGCGCACCGATCCTCCCGCGCGAACGGCAGCCACGGCTGCATCTCCACCACCGATCTTTCCACCATCGCTCCTCCCAACCCTGCTCTTGCCAACCCTGCTCCTGCCAACCCTGCTCCTGCCAACCCTGCTGCCTCTTTGGCTGCTTCTTCGTAGTAGGAGTACCGCTTCCCCAGTTTGAACTCCCGGCATATCTGGTCCACCAGCGCCGCCATTCTTTCGCGGTATGCGCCGGAGACAAACGCGCTCCCTTCGTAGCGACGCTCATACGCAGCCAATTGCCCGGGAAAGTGCTCGCGCACAAACCCGAGAAACGTCGGCAGGGAGCACGGCTTCAGAAACAGCGCTCCGGCCGCCAGAAAACTCGCGCCGGCAGCCGAAGCGGCGCGCGCCACTGCGCGAATCGAGCTTGCGCTGTCGGTAATTCCGGGCATGAGCGGCGAGCACATCACGCCCGCCCGCAGCCCGGCCTGGCGCAGTTCGGAAACTGTCCTCATGCGCAGGTCGGGCCTGGGCGCTCGCGGCTCCAGTTGCCGCGCGAGCTTGGCATTCATCGTGGTCACGGTGATGTGCACCGTCAGCCGGTTATTCAGCGCGATCTCCTTCAGCAGGTTCAGATCTCGAACAACCAGCGCCGACTTGGTCACGATTCCAAGCCGGAATCCGTCGTGCCGCGCAAAGACCTCGAGCAGCGACCGCGTGATCTTGAGCTTTTTTTCCAAAGGTTGATAGGGATCGGTGGCCGTCCCGATAGCAATTTCGGTGCCGGGCTTGAGCCGCCTCAGCTCCTGCTCCAGCAGCCAGGCGGCGTTCTGCTTGAAGTAGATTTTGCGCTCAAAATCGTCCGGCGTCATTTCCATGAATTCGTGCGTGTAGCGGGCATAGCAATAGCGGCAGCCGAACTCGCAGCCGCGATAGGGGTTGATCGCGTGGGTGAAGGGAAGGCCGCGGTTCGAGGTGACTTTGTTGAGAATGGTCCGGCTGGTGAGCGGGCGGTACTCGGTGAGGCAGCCGGTTGAGTCGAGCGGCGCCTCGGCAGCGATTCGAGCCAGTCGGTTCAATGGGGAGGGCTGCAGGATGGGGAAGACGGGGAAGAGCGATTCTACTTTCGCCATATATTCGCCTCATTTCCAATCTAACCCTGTCCGAACCCGCCGTCAAGAGGGGCTCTTGTTTGGCGATCATGGAACGAGTATGCGCCGGGAGGCGTATATAACCGGCAAACTTGGGAAAGTCTATTTAAGCAGTGTTTTCAGTGGGTTGCGTCGAGCCGGCGGGGACGCTGGACTTGACAACGAGG
>CAZANC010000168.1:0-7885 GCA_964486495.1 uncultured Occallatibacter sp. | reverse complement strand
TTCCCCACCGCCAGCACCTTCTCGTCCAGAACGCCCTGATCCAGCATCTCCAGCAGCCCGATCGGCCGCACCTCCTGCACGCATCCCGGAAAACTCGGACCCGGCACCAGCACCAGAACGTCCAGCGGATCACCGTCGTCGCTCAACGTCGACGGAATAAACCCGTAGTCGCCTGGATAGTGAACCGGCGAATGCAGGTTCCGGTCCAGCTTGAACACATGCAGTTGCTTGTCGTATTCGAACTTCTGCGTTCCATCCAGGGGAATCTCGATCACCACCCGAAAGACCTCCGGCGCCCGGTCACCCACGGGCAGTTCCAGATAATTCACCATTGCGTCTCATCTCTCCTTGGGGATTTTTTTAGTTTGGGGAGTTGGGGGAAATTCGTGCTTTGGGAGCTGCGCGGCCTTGGGGAATCGCGCCAGCCCAATCGCTCCTTCTGTCCAACGCAAATACTGCTCTTCGCCGCCGTGGTTCGCGGCTTTTCCAATCCTTGTTCCCTCGGTCCCTTGTTCCCTTGGTCCCTGTCTTTATAATCAGGGATCATGAAGGCGCATGTCTATGTCACGCTGAAGACATCGGTCCTCGATCCGCAGGGCCAGACCATCCACAACGCTCTTCGCAAGATCGGTTTTGCCGATGTTACCGCAGTGCGGCAGGGCAAATACTTCGCGCTTTCGCTCGCCGACGGCCTCCACTCCGACGCCGCTCGCGCAGAAGTCGAGCGCATCGCTCGCGAAGTTCTTACCAACCCCGTCATTGAGGAATACACCTATCGCATTGAGGAGTAGCTGGGCGTCCGCGAGCCCTCCGCGCCCGCCCCCACACCCGTTTTTCCTGCCCTGCCGGACGCCAATTAAACATAAATTCGTGAAATCTTTACATTTCCGGTCAGGAATTACACGCTAATTCGCGCCCTGTTTTCCACTTACCGGACCTTTCTAACAACCTAACCCCCTTCACTTCAGCGCACTACGGAATTCCCGCGACCGGTTGCTCCATGGCAGAACAAATGCTGCACTGTGGGACGGGAAACTCTTCTTTCGAGCCGATCGGATGATTGGTTTCCCGGCGCTTCGCTGATCCGAGCCGCTGGAGGGTAACAAGTGGCAACCGCACCGCTCGTTGACTGGAAGCCCCCAACCGCCTCGCCTTCAGCGCTCACGCCCGCCCTCCCCAATTCCCCCCTCTCTTTGCCCAGCTATGACGCCCCATCCGAGCCGGTCGCCGTCCCCGACGCGCCCCAGGCTGAATGGGCTGCGGAAGCCATCGTGAATCTCAGGCATGTTGTCGTAGGCATCTTCTTCGCGCTTATCATCGAAGGCGCAGCCGCTCTCTGCATTTACGCCACTTGGAATCTCTGGCACATTCGCTAGCCGTGTTCCTTCCCCAGATGCCGTGGCTCGCCGAGCGGTAGGTCACATGCCGCTCGGCCCACGGCTGATTCCACCTCCGCTATTGCTACTCCGTTCCCCGCCGCACCCCGTCCTCCCATCCAATCGGTTATCATTCCTGTGGTCAGTATTTGCGTTTTCTCCCAGGACTTAGTCCGGCCCATTTGCGCCCTGAAAATCTCGCCCTCACTCCACTCGTATTCTCCAAGGATCCTATGTCGCGTTTGAACCCGTATGTTGCTTTGCTCACCCTCATCGCCACGCTCGGCGGATTACTCTTCGGCTACGACACGGCCGTCATCAACGGCGCGGTCGACAGTCTGAAAGCGTATTTCATCAATCCCCGATTCGCCGATCTCGCCAATCCCGCTCAGGCCAACGCCGCCAACTCCCTGCTCGGCTTTGTCGTTTCCAGCGCGCTCATCGGCTGCATCATCGGCGGTCTCGTTGGCGGCTGGGTCTCGACCAACGTCGGCCGCAAGCGCGGGCTCATCATCGCCGCCGTGCTCTTCCTCATCTCGGCCCTCGGCGCCGCCGCGCCGGAATTCCCATTCGCCCCCATCGGCCACGGCGGTCCGGGCTTCATGGCGAACTTCGTTTTCTACCGCATCCTCGGCGGCATCGGCGTCGGCCTCGCCTCCATGTTGTCGCCCATGTACATCGCGGAAATCGCGCCCGCAAAAGTTCGCGGTAACCTCGTCGCCTGGAACCAGTTCGCCATCATCTTCGGCATGCTGGTCATTTACTTCGTCAACTTCGGAATCTCCAAAGCCGGCAGCGGCGATACCTGGCTCAACACCATCGGCTGGCGCTATATGTTCCTCTCCGGCACCATTCCCGCCGTCCTTTTTCTTCTTCTCCTCTTTCTCGTGCCTGAAACTCCGCGCTACCTCATGCTCAAGGGAAATGAACCCGCCGCACGCGCCGTGCTCGCCAAACTCGTCACGCCCGAAGAGGGCGAAAAGGAAATCTCCGAAATCCGCGCCTCGCTCAGCGAGCATCACTCCGGCAAACTGTTTTCCTTCGGCGTACTTCTCATCGTCATCGGCATCACGCTATCGGTCTTCCAGCAATTCGTCGGCATCAATGTCGTGCTCTACTACGCCACCGACATCTTCAAAGGCATGGGCATGACCACCAACGCGTCTCTCCTACAGACCATCATCGTCGGCTCGGTCAACCTCGCCTTCACCGTCGTCGCCATTCTCTCCGTCGATCATTTCGGTCGCAAGCCGCTCCAGATCATCGGCGCGCTGGTCATGGCCGTCAGCATGATCTCCCTCGGCACCGACTTTTGGCTCGGCGGCAAGGGCATGGTCGCGCTCGTATCGATGTTGGTCTACACCGCCGGCTTCGCCGTCTCCTGGGGGCCGGTCACCTGGGTGCTCTTAAGCGAAATCTTCCCCAATCAGATTCGCGGCAAGGCCATGGCCGTCGCCGTCGCCGCGCAATGGATCGCCAACTATCTCGTCAGTTGGACATTCCCCATCCTCGACAAAAATCCCTGGCTCGTTGACCACTTCAACCACGGCTTCGCTTATTGGATCTATGGCGTCATGGGAATTCTCGCCGCCGTGTTCATGGGGACTGTCGTTCCAGAAACCAAGGGTCGCTCCCTCGAGCAGATGCAGCACTTATGGCACGTCTCTGGCAAAACCTCGTCCTAGACGATTACTAATCACTAACCACTAATCACTAACCACTAACCGCTGCCTTGATCCAGGGGATACTGCAGGTCAAACGGGAACACGATTTCCGCCTCGGTCTCGACTGGCTTGCCGTTCACCGTCGCCGGCTGAAAGCGCCAGGTCTTCACCGTGTCCAGAACAATCTGGTCCAGCCGATTCCCCAATCCCTTCACCAGGGTCTCGCTCACCACGGCGCCCTCTCCGTCCACCTTCACGTCCACCACAATCTTCTTCTCGGCGGCCGGCAAAAGCGCGCCATCGGTCACTGCAGGCTTCGGCGCGAAGACCGGAAAAGCTGGCCGCGCATCATCGTTATCGCTCCCGTTTCCATTTGCCGCGTTGCCTCGCCCTTCGCCCGTATGCGGCGTGGGCGGCGCACCACCCCCCGCATCGTTCTGCGGGCGCAACTGTCTCATCGTCAGGGCCGGCGGCACTGCCGCGTCCGCGTATCGCTCCGGCTTGTTCGTGTCCGCTGCGGTCAGCCTCGCTGGCAGCGGAATCTTCACGGCATGCGCACCGCCCGCCACCTCAACCCCTGCCACAGTCACGCCGTCTGCTCGCTCCACCACCGTCGCTCTCGTCAGCACTCCCATCCAGAGCACCAGCGCCAGACCGGCGCCGTGCAACGCAAGCGACAGCGCCACCCGCGACACGCCGCCCGCAGCACCGTTCTTCCTGAATCGCATGGGGACCTCCTCGCAAGGGGAGCGAGCGATACAGCCATCTTCGCACAGATTCAACTTGCCGCGTTTTTCCGGCGACAACCCCGCGTCACACACCACACAGATGCTCTAATCAATGAAGTCGGCTCCATGAATCCCCACAGTTTCGATGTCCTCATCCTCGGCGGTGGCGCTGCGGGCCTCATGGCCGCCATCGAAGCCGGCCGCCGCGGACGCCGTGTCGCGGTCCTCGAGCGCGCCGAGCGGCCGGGCAAGAAGATCCTCATCTCCGGCGGAGGCCGCTGCAACTTCACCAACCTGCACGCGCAGCCCGGCAATTTCCTCTCCGCCAATCCCCACTTCGCCAAATCGGCTCTCGCGCGCTACACGCCCGCCGATTTCATCCGCCTCATTGAGCGGCACCACATCGCCTATCACGAAAAGATGCTGGGCCAGCTCTTCTGTGACGGCTCTGCGCAGCAAATTGTCGATCTGCTCATGCGCGAATGTGCCGATGCAGGCGTGTGCGTCCTTCTCTCCACTGCTGTCTCCGAGGTCCGCCGCGACGATTCTTCCGGAGCCTTTACTGTCGTCGCTGCCAACGACATCTTCAAGGCTTCCGCGCTCATTGTCGCCACCGGCGGCCTTTCGATTCCAAAGATGGGCGCCACCGGGTTCGGCTACGACATTGCCCGCCGGTTTTCGATTCCCATCGAGCCCTGCCGTCCGGCGCTCGTTCCGCTCACGCTCTCGGGTGCGGATCATGAGCATTTCGCTCGCCTTGCCGGCGTCTCCGCGCCGGTAATTGTGGCGCACGGCAAGAGCAGCTTCCAGGAAAGAATGCTCTTCACGCATCGCGGTCTCAGCGGTCCGGCCATCCTGCAAATTTCGTCCTATTGGAACAAGCCCAACCCGATCCTCCCCGAAGCGATAAAAATCGACTGGGCGCCCGAGCAGCATCTGCTTTCGCCCCTGCGCACGCCGAAAGCGCGCCGCGATCCGGCCGCAGCGAAAGCGGCCCTGCGCGCCCATCTGCCGGCCCGATTAGCCGATCGCCTTGTCGACCGGCTGCTCGATGGGCCTGCGCCCGCGAGCTGGACGAATCACGCGCTCGATGAGTTGGAGCGCCGCCTGCATTCCTTTTCGTTCAGGCCCAGCGGCACTGAAGGTTATGACAAGGCGGAAGTAACGGCGGGCGGCGTCAGCACGAGCGCGCTTTCGGCGCAAACCATGGAGTGCCGCCACGTCCGCGGCCTCTACTTCATCGGAGAGGTGGTCGATGTCACCGGCCACCTGGGCGGATTCAACTTCCAGTGGGCCTGGGCGTCGGGCGCTGCCGCAGGCCGCGCAGTTTAGCGCGCGCGCAGGAATGCAAGGCTGATTCCTGCCATCACCGCACTCGCCACCAGCACCAGCACGCCGGCCATCTGGGTCCCTGTCAGGTCGGTAAAGAAACCAATCGCGTACGGTCCCACAAACCCCCCGATATTCGCCATCGTGATCAGCCCGCATGCCGCCGCAGCCACTCTCCCGTTCAGCAGTTTTGTGGGCAGAGCCCAGTAACACGGGTAGTAGCTCATAATGCCCATCATCCCGATGCAAAACCCAATCACAACCGCCGTTGCGCTGATCCCCGGCAACTGACTCATCGCCAGTCCCACCGCCGCCATCCCCGCGGCAATCATGGCATGCCGCTTGTGCAGTCCCGTTCTGTCCGCGTACCAACCCGCCACAATCATCGCCGGAATGGCGCAAACATGCGGAAGCGACGCAATCAGTCCCACCTGCCACATCGTCAAGCCCGGCAGCTTCTGCACCATCTTCGGTAGCCAGATATTCATGCCGTAGCCGGTCAAATTGATAAAGAAATATCCAGCCACCAAAAGCAACACTGTCCCGCTGGCAAGAGCCCGCGGAATGCTCGTCTCCGCCTGCCCGCTCGCGTGTTCTCTCTTCTCGCGCTCCAGCTCAGCCACGATCCACGACCGTTCGTCCTCGCTCAGCCACCGCGCGTCCTTCGGTCGATCCGTCAAATAGAACAAGGTTACGATTCCGCACAGCACCGCGGGAATGCCTTCGAGAATCAGCAGCCAGCGCCAGCCGGAAAGCCCCAGCCAGTGCACGCTGAGCAGACCGCCGGCAATGATCCCTCCGGTTGCGCTCGAAACCGGAATAGCCGTCATGAACAGGGCGATCGCTTTGGCGCGGTCCGCTTGCCGGAACCAGTGCGTCATGTAGACAATCACCGCTGGGAAGAAGCCCCCCTCTGCTGCCCCCAGCAGAAATCGGATGATATTGAACTGGGTTGCCGTCTGCACCAGGCCAGTCAGCGATGCCAGAAATCCCCACCCGATCATGATGGCCGCAATCCACGTCCGCGCGCTCCGGCTGTGCGCGAACATCGCCCCCGGAATCTCCAGCAGGCAGAGACCGAAGAAAAAGATTCCCGCTCCGAATCCGAAGACTTCGTTCGAGAAGTGCAGCTCCCGAGTCATGTCGAGACCCGCGAACCCAACGTTCACCCGGTCGATGAACGCTGTCATGTAAATCAGAAAGAGAAACGGCAGAAGCCGCCGCGCGATCTTGCGACGGGCAGTTGCGGAAGGGTTAGCGTGCGCGAGCGTCACATGCACTCCCGGCGCCACGGCGATCAGGGAGTCCCGGCAGGAGCGGCGCTTCCGTCGAGTCTACAAGAGACGGCGGATGTCCGGGTACCCCATCCTGGCTTTCATCCTGAGCGAAGCGGGTCGCGCAGCGAAGGCGGCAGTTCTTGGTCGCCGTCTACCCGGCATCCATAGGTTTAAGGCTATAATCGACGTTTCCCACGGGAGTGGAGTGGATTGAATGGCTTCAGAGAAGCTCCAATCAATTGAGCGATCGAATCTCGCAGAGTCCTTGGGCGAGTTTCATACGGAGTCTGGCCGCTCGCTCCTCGATCTGGTGGATGAATCGCCGATTTTGCTCATCTTTCTTCGCCACTTTGCATGCGCCTTTTGCGCGCAGGCTCTGGACCGCGTTTCGCAGGTGCGGTCGCAGATTGAGGCCCGGGGCGTGCGCCCTGTTTTTGTGCATCTCGGCTCTCCGGAACGCGCAAAGCCGTACTTCGACTACTACCACCTCTCAGACGTGGAGAGGATCAGCAATCCGCAGGCGACGCTGTATCAGCTTCCCGCCTTTCGCTTGTCGCGCACCAACCCTTATCTGCACTTCTTCAATCCGACGGTCTGGAAGGGCTGGTTGAAGGGTGCGATGTTCAAGTATGGAATCGGCCTGATCAAGGAAGATGCGGATCAGATGCCGGGTGTGTTCTTGCTGAGCGAGCGAAAGATCGTACGCGCTTTTCGCCATAGGACGATTGCCGATGAGCCGGACTACTTGAAGCTGGCTGGCGCCGGGTAAGGCGTTCACCTAAGCCAAAAGACCCTCAAAAACGTCCCTCCCGCTCCCCCGTTCGTGTCACAGCCGTTTTTCCGCAATGTCGCTTAAAATCAAAGTATGTGCGGGATCGTTGGGTACGTCGGCAGCAAAAAAGTCGTTCCAGTCATCATCGAGGGGCTAAGGCGCCTCGAATACCGGGGTTACGACTCGGCGGGGATCGCCGTCGGCCATCCCGGGAGCGAGAAGCTCGATCTGCGGCGCGCGGCGGGCAAGCTGTCGAAGCTTGAGGACGTCTTGCGCGAGAACCCGCTCGACGGCACGTTCGGCATCGGCCACACGCGCTGGGCCACGCACGGCCGCCCGACGGAAGAGAACGCGCACCCCCACCGCGACTGCTCGGGACGCATCGTCGTCGTCCACAACGGAATCGTCGAAAATTATCTCGACCTGAAGCGCGAGCTCACCGCGCAGGGCCACAAGTTTGTCACCGAGACCGACACCGAGATTATCGCGCACCTGATCGAACAGGTTCAGAAGGACGCTGAAGCCGCAGGCAGGCCGGTTCCGCTCGAAGCTGCCGTACGCACCGCGGTCAAGCGGCTCACCGGCGCGTTTGCGCTCGGCGTGCTGTCGTCAGCCGAGCCCGACAAGATCGTCGCCGCGCGCCTCGGGCCGCCGGTCATCATCGGCGTGGGCGAAGGCGAGAGCTTTGTCGCCAGCGACGTCCCCGGAATTCTGCATCACACGCGCAACGTCTACTTCC
>CAZANC010000167.1:0-7890 GCA_964486495.1 uncultured Occallatibacter sp. | reverse complement strand
CTTCCGAAGAACGAGTGCTGTCAGCCGCGCCCGAACTCGACCACCAGCCGACGGCGGTATCGTTGTCGTGACCTCCGGTGTAGGCGACCAGATCGTGGCGGTAATGATGGGGCCGAAAAGACGGCGCCTGCTGATCGGTGCCAAACGCAAACTGCAAAATGCTCATCCCCGGAAGGCCGAACTCTTCCCGCAGTCGCTCCACCGGCGGCGTGATCACGCCCAGGTTCTCGGCCACAATCGGCAGTTCGCCAAATTCGCTTCGCAGCGTCGACAGAAGCCTGTTTCCCGGCGCCTTTACCCAGCGACCGTGGATGGCTGTCGCCTCGCCGGCCGGAACCTCCCAGTAGGATTCAAAGCCGCGGAAATGATCGAGCCGCACCAGATCGAAGAGGGCGAGCGAGGCGCGGAAACGCTCGATCCACCACCTGAATCCGTCGGCCTCCAGCACATCCCAGCGATAAATGGGGTTGCCCCAAAGCTGCCCGGTGGCGCTGAAGTAGTCGGGGGGCACGCCGGAAACCACGGTCGGATTGCCCCGATCGTCGAGATAGAAGAGTTCCGGGCGAGCCCAGACGTCCGCGCTGTCGTGCGCGACGTAGATGGGGATGTCGCCCATCAGGCGGATGTCGCGTTGCCGGCAATACGTCTTGAGGTCTTCCCACTGGCGGAAAAACTCGAATTGCCAATACTTGATGGCGTTCAACTGAGGCGCAAGCCGAAGCGTCCACTCGCTGACGGCGCGCGGTTCGCGGCTGCGAATCTCTTCGTCCCATGTGGTCCAGGCGGTTCCGTTGTGTACGTCCTTCAGGGCCATGAAGAGCGCGAAGTCGTCGAGCCAGGGACTGGCACTTTCACAAAAGCGGTCGAAGGCCGCGCGATCCGCGCGAGAAGCATCAGCAAAAAAAGCCTCTGCTGACCGGCGCAACGCCGGTCTCTTGAACTGAATCGTCGCCCCAAAGTCGATTGAGTTCTCTGGAAAGCGCGGCGCCTGAGCCAGGTCCGATTCCTGGAGCAGTCCCTGATCCCGCAAGCGCTCAAGGCTCAGCAACAACGGGTTGCCGGCAAAAGCGGAGAAGCATTGGTAGGGAGAATCGCCGTATCCAGTGGGATTGAGTGGCAGCACCTGCCACAACTTCTGTCCGGCAGCGTGCAGGAAGTCAGCGAATTCGTAAGCACATGGCCCGAAATCGCCGATGCCAAAGCGGCCAGGCAAAGAAGTGCAATGCAGCAAGATTCCGCTGATCCGTGGGAGTTTCACGCCGCAAACATACGCTGGCCGCAGTTGCCAGGTCAAGCTCAGAGCGGAGCCCGCTCACAACCCCGAATTCTGTCAGCGTTCGTTCAGGTCAACTTGATAGAGGTTGACTGCAGGCGTGCGGGCTGTAACGACGAGTAGATCGCCGGGTGCAAGACCGATCAGGCGGTAGTCGGTGGCGGCGATGGGGCGCAGGTTGCTGATGGTCGCCACCAGTTGCGGCTTGCCGGCTGGCACCGCGACGCGGTAGATCGGCTTGCCTGTCGCGAGAAAGTCCTGGAAATAGATCGATCGGCTATCGTGCGTCCAGGTTGGGTCGCCGACACCCTGGACAGTAAGGTTGGTCCAATGCTGCGTAGTCCGGTCGAATAGAAGCATGGCACGCTGATCAAGCGGCATGGCAGCGATGAAGCGTCCGTCGGGTGAAAGGCGTGGGCTGAACAGGCCGGCCGAGCCAGGGACCTCGGTGACTTTGTGGGTTTGAAGATTGAGGAGATAGATTGCTTTCGGCTGGCCGTTGTCCATGCGATCGGGCAGCCGTCCAAAGACGATCGATTGGCCGTCGGGCGACCACGCCGGATCAGCCTCGTTCCGATCTTCGTTCAGCACCGGCGTAAGCTTTCCGCCCTCGGCGTCGATGAGATAGATCTTCCATGGCTTGCCCGGCTCAAGGCCCATGACGGCCAGGCGGCTGTCGTCGGGCGACCATTTCATGGTGAAGATGCTCCGCAGCGGGGTGGTGAGTTCGAGACGCTCGCTGCCATCCACGCGACTCCGCCACAGCGAGTTGTCTGAGGCGTTGAGCCATGCAATCCATTTTCCGTCGGGAGAGTATTGCGCCAGCGAGGCCGCGCTCAGGTTCTGGTCGAGGGTGGTGAAAGTGGAGGACTGGGCCATGGCGCGGAGCAGCTCGAATTGCGAGGTAGCGCCGATGAAATAAACATGATCGCCGCCTGGCGCGGTGCTGGGAGCCTGGTAAATGAGCGGACCGTTGGTGATCTGCCGAGGCTCGCGATCGGCCAGGTACCAGGGCTGCTCGCGCTCGACCCAAATCTCGCTACGGGCACTGTCGCTGTGCGAGGACTGAAAGACGAAGTATTGGCCGTCGGGGGTCCAGTTTCCACAACACTCCGAGGCGGGCTGGCTCCAGCCGGGAAAGAGCGGGTGAGGGTTGGAACCGTCGGCCATCACTTCCCAGAGCTCGGCGGTCTGGCGCTTGGAGTCGCGCACCGTGAAGCGAAGCCGCTTGCCGTTGGGCGACCAGCGCAGCCAGAAGGCCAGACCCTGGACGGTCAACAGCCGGTGCGGGTCACTGCCGTCGGCTCCAACAATGGTCAGGTCATTGCCACTGGCGACGAGCAAGCGGCGCCCATCCGGCATCCAGGTGGCGTCGTGAGCCAGAACATTGGGAACGCGGTCGGCATCTCCACCCAAGGTCGGCACAATCCACAAAGGTTGCTCTGGCTCGGCTTGCAGATGGCTGCGCACAACGAGCTTTGAACCATCCGGCGAGAGTGAACCGATGAGGGGCGCGCCAATCTCAGAGGGCAACGGAAAGTTGCTGATTTCGCCGTTCGCGGCCAATGCGACAGCGAGCACGGGATTGCCGTTGTCCATGTGCGAAAAGTAGATGCGCGTGCCATCGCTGGCGGAGCTGGAGAAACTCTCGACATCTAAATCATTGGTGAGCACATGGCCCGAAAAAGTGACTTGAACGACGCGGTAAGGCCGGCGAACAGGCTGGCGCACAAGGAGAAACAAACCCAGCAGCAGGCAGACGAGAGCCAGACATCCTTCGATCCACCACCTGAGGGCGGGATCTGCTCGAGCCTGCGGTGCGGCGGAATTCGCAACTGCCGCACGGGCGTGCGGATCAACCACTTTGACCGGCGCGATGAAGCGGTAGCCACGCTTGGCCAGCGTCTCAACAAAGCGCGGGTTCTCGGCGGAGTCGTTCAGGGCTTCGCGCAGCTTGTTCACGGCGATCCCGAGGCTGTGGTCGAAATCGACGGTTGTGTCCGCGCCCCAAAGCTCCAATTGCAACGTCTCGCGGGAAACCACCTCGCCTGGGTGTTCCAGCAACGCCGCCAGCAGCTTGAAGGGTTGGCTCTGCAGGCGGACTCGCGTCCCCGAGCGCCGCAACTCCCCTGCTTCCAGATCGGCTTCAAAGATGCCGAACTGCATCAGCGTGGCGCCGTTTCTCTGTGCTCCCGTGTTCATACGCGTTCCAGCAACCCATGCTTACTGGATCAGTCTACGAGGAAAGCACCAAAAGGGCACAAACGGCAAGTGGACTGCTTCAAACCGATCAAGTAACCGGGAGATGTGACATGACAAGCTATTTAGAATAAATGCCTTATTTGATGATGCTCAATTGACGGCGAATTGGCGGCTTGTGGATTGACCAAGCCTGCATACGGGCGTTTCCTCATCGGTGGCTAAGAAAAGGGGTTTCAGCCCGGCCGAATCTCTCTCGAAACAGTCAACGCTCGTCAACGCAGTCTTTTGGAGGACATTGTGATGTTGAATAGAAGCAGCTTACTTCCCAACCGGCATCGCCCCATGCACCTTACGCTCATGGCGCTTGCTTTGCTCCTGATGTCTCTGGGCGGGTCCAGCCTGTTCGCACAGTCGGACACCGGCAGCGTGACGGGCACGGTGACCGATGCTTCGGGTGCTGTTGTCCCCGGCGCCACCATCACCGTCACCGATCTCGCGACCAACCGTGCGGTCTCTGTCCAAAGCCAGGCCGACGGAAGCTTTTCGGTGAATGCTCTGCCCATTGGCAACTACAAGGCGGAAGCAACCAGGCAGGGCTACCAGGGTGAGGCCACGACGCTTTCCCTGGAAATATCCGAAGTGAAAACGCTCAACTTCACCCTGAAAATTGGGTCTGCAAGCGAGACGGTGCAGGTCTCGGGCGCAGCACCGCTGATCGACACTTCCACTTCATCGGCCGGCGAAGTCATCGAAGGAAACCAAGTCGTCGATCTGCCGCTCAACGGCCGCAACTTCACTACGCTGGCTCTGCTCACTCCGGGCGTGGGCCGCGGCCAGTACTCCGACAATGCGAGCGCTCCGGCCAATAATGCGGAGACCTGGCGGAATGCCGATTCCGGCGCTGCGGCACTGGCTGTCGACGGTTTGCCGCCTCAGTCCAACAACTTCATAATCGATGGCATTGACAACAACGAGTCGCTGGTCAACACGCTCGTGGTTTTCCCGGCGATCGAGGATATCGCTGAGTTCAAGACGACGACCAGCACTCCTCCGGCCGAGTTTGGCCGCTCCGGCGGCGGCGTAGTACAGGTCGCTACCAAATCCGGCACCAACGATGTTCACGGTGCTGTGTATTGGTTCAACCGTTCCAAGATTGGCGCCGCGGACGTCTTCAACTACACGTCGGCTCCGCAAACGCTTCCGGAGCTGAGCCGCAACCAGTTCGGCGGCTCCGCGGGCGGACCGCTCTGGAAGAACAAGCTGTTCGCCTTCGGGGATTACCAGGGCTGGCGCGAAAACATTCCGGCAGGGACCAATACCACGCATGTGCCTACGGCTTTGATGCGCACGGGCAATTTCACTGAACTGCTCAGCTCGGCCGGGACGGGAACGGCAACCAGCGTGCCCATCGCGGCCATTTGCCCGAACCTTTACTCCGGGAGCGCCCTGCTGCCGCAGTTTGCCGCCGGTTACGGCTACGTTTATAACCCGCAAACCTGCTTGCCCTTTGGCTGGGTGGGCGGCGTCGGCGCCTCGCAAACTGGAAACGCGGCACTCAACATCATTCCAAGTGCCGACCAGATCACCGTCGGCGCGAAATACCTGAATGCGTTTCCCAATCCGAATATTTCCGGCGCCAATCTCGCCACAAACTCCTCGAACTTCGCGTATTCGCAGTCCAACGTTGAGACATTGAACGATTACGACGCGCGCCTGGACTGGAACGCAACCGCTAAGGATACCGTCTTCGCCCGTTTCACCACGGGCGATGACTTCCTGCACAACACCCTCTCTCTGATTGATGCCACTCACGCTCTGCCCTCCGGGAATGGCTTCAACCCGTCACATCCACGTCAGGTTGCCACGGGCTACACGCACATCTTCAGTCCCACCGTCATCAACGAATTCCGCTACGGCTGGATCCGGGATCTCTCCGGATACGAGCAACCGGACGCGGGCGTTCCGCTGGCCACGAATCTGGGCATCGCCAATGCCAACACTTCTCCGTTGCTCGGTGGTATGCCGATCATCGGGGGATGGTACGGGAACCTGAGTTACGTGGGCGATGGTGGTCCGTATCTGATCGTCGAGCCGACCAACCAATTCTCAGATGCTCTGAGCTGGAACAAGGGAAAACACTCCTTCAAGTTCGGCGCCAGCATTATTCATCGCGATGTGAACTGGGATCAGGGCAACGATGCCAAGGGGTACTTCTGGATCGACGACGGCAACTATGGCGGAATGCCGGCTCCGACTTCGGCCCACGGAACATTTACCGGGTATGAAGAGTCAGAGTTGCTGGGCGGCTTCATGGGTGGCTACCAGGTTGGCGCCTTTTCGGGGTACTACGAGACGCGCAGCTGGGAGAACGGCTACTATGCCCAGGATGACTGGAAGGTCAACCGGAAACTCACTCTGAACCTCGGCGTGCGCTATGACACTCTGAGCCCGCCAACCGAAGCTCATAACCACATGTCCAATTTCAATCCGGCGACGGGCGAACTGGTCGAGGCTGGAACCTCAGGATGGCCCGCTGCTTTGGTCAACACGCCACATGGCGACATTGGCCCACGCATCGGATTAGCCTACGATCTGTTTGGGAATGGCAAAACGGTGCTCCGCGGCGGGTACGGCTTGTTCTACTTTGTGAATCGCGGCGGTGTCGCCGAGGAACTCTCTGAGAACCCGGACTGGAACGGCATCGAAAGCTACTACGCATGCCCGACGGCTACGACATGCGGGACCGGCTATCGCATCACGCTCAGCGGCGAGGCTACGAACGGAAGCAACAATCCCATCGCCGCGACCGGGAGTCTGCCGGCGAAGATCGGCGTTAGCCCCACTGCCATCAACTCGACGGATAGCGTTGTCTACTATCCGAAGAACACCCCGAACTCCCATATCGACCAGTGGAACGTTCAGATCGAACAACAACTGGACAGCCACACCTCTGTGGACGTGGGCTACGTTGGGACATTGACGGGAAACCTCGCGGCGCAGTTCAATGCAAACGAAACGGTGCTTGGAGGCTCAACCAACTGGTTCCCGGTTGGAGGATCCGTCAACCCCAACGGTGTGGGCACGATCAACGCGTATGAAATGATCGGCAGCGGAAGCTACAACGGCCTGCAGGCCAAGCTGACTCGCAGAATGGCTACGGGGCTCCAGGCGAACGTTACGTACGCTTGGGGGCACGCTTTCGACAATACCTCTGACGTACTGTCGAATGCGCCCAACGGAATTCTCGTCGGGACCGGCGGAACACCGTTGCTGAAGTACCAGCGCGGCAGCTCGAACAACGATCAGCGCCAGCTTTTTGGCGCCGCCGCGATATACGATCTGCCCTTCGGCCGTGGCAGGATGTTCGGTCAAAACATGCCGCTCGCGCTCGACTACATAGTTGGCGGCTGGCAATGGAACAACATCATTCAGCTGGCTTCCGGCTCACCCATGGACATCCAGGGTGCGCCGAACAGCCCCAACGGCCGTCCGGACTACCACGGTGGATGCAAGACGAACGTCAACTGGCACACATGGATCACCTGCCCCGCGGGCGCATTCACGGCTCCGGCTGGGCTGGTCGGCAACCTGCCGCGTAACTTCTTTGTCGGGCCGGGAACTCATACCTGGGACGCGTCCCTCGTCAAGAGCTTTAGCATCGCGGAGCGGGTAAAGTCGGAGTTTCGCGCGCAGCTTTACAACGTGACGAATACGCCCCAGTTCCAGTTTCCGGATACCAATTACACCAACGGGGACTTCGGCCAGTTGACGAGCACTCGCATGTCGCCTACTCAGCGCGAGCTTGAGCTGGCGCTTCGCGTCTCGTTCTGATCTGCAGCTCTGACGCGCCACGGCTTGGGTTCCTGCCGTGGCGCGGCTTTTCGGGAACCATTACAACCCGATATCTGAACCTGCGAAAGGCTACGTCATGAAGGGCCACGGGAGGCTGCTTTGTCTCGCAACGCTGTTGATGATCTGCGGTGGATCTGTTTTCGCAGCGCTGGCGCAGGGTCCATCGGGCCGGTGCGACGCAAAGCTGAACAGCGCTCCATGTAGCGCCAGCGGCCCACATATCGACAAGATCGATCCGCCCAATTGGTGGGCCGGCCTGCCCGACCCAATGCTCCTCGTTCATGGCGAGGGACTGAACCATGCCCGGTTCGCATTGACCGGCAACGGCGTGACTCTGAACCGTACTCAGGCTTCGGAAAACGGCCATTGGGCTTTTCTGTGGCTTGGAACCAAATCTGTCGCGCCCCAAACTATATGGATTACGGCAAGCAATGACCAGGGCAAGTCGCGAATTTCCTATGTGCTGGCTAAGCGCTCGCACCAGGCCGACGGCCACAACGGCTTCTCTTCCGCCGACGTGCTTTACCTGATCATGACCGATCGCTTCGCCGAAGGAAGCGCGG
>CAZANC010000166.1:0-7967 GCA_964486495.1 uncultured Occallatibacter sp. | reverse complement strand
GCGCGACGGTGCTGAACTCTGCGCGCTATCAGAACCAGTTCAGCCCGGATGAGCGCGACATCCTGACGAATCTTCTGCGCGCCGAACCCTACGAGCCGCCTCGCTGACGGCGGCACTAACCCGCATTTCTCACCACTCGCAGGCAAGGTGTAGCGCCGGTCTCCTGACCGGCTGTAGCGGGGGTCTCCCCACCCCCGCTAGACAGACCAAGGCCGCAAATGCGCCATTTTTCCCGGCGTCGAAGCGGCTATGGGAAATGCGGTCTGGAATCGAAAACGCTATAGTTTGCTTCTGAAGAAGGGGAGGGATTTTTTCAATCCTTCCATGAGGCCGACGCGCGGCTCCCAACTGAGCAGAGAGCGCGCCTTGGCGATATCGGGCCGCCGGCGCGTGGGATCGTCTACTGGCAGATCGATGTAGCTCAACTCGCTCTCGGAGCCGGTCACTTCGAGCACGGCTTTGGCGCAATCGAGGATGGTGAACTCTTCGGGGTTGCCGAGATTGACAGGAAGATGCTCCTCACTGCGCGACAGGAGCACGAATCCTTCGATGAGATCGTCGACGTAGCAAAAGCTCCGCGTCTGGCTGCCGTCGCCGTAGATGGTGAGCGGCTCGCCGCGCAGAGCCTGCATGATGAAATTGGAGATGACGCGCCCGTCGCCGGGATGGAGGCGCGGGCCATAGGTGTTGAAGATGCGCGCGATGCGCGTATCGACGGCACGCGAGCGATGGTAAGCCATCACCATGGCTTCGGCGAAGCGCTTCGACTCATCGTAGACCGAGCGCGGGCCCACCGGATTCACATTGCCCCAGTAGGTTTCCGGCTGAGGATGCTCCAGCGGGTCACCGTAGCACTCCGACGTGGAGGCTTGGAGATACACCGCGCCATACTTTGCGGCAATCTGCAGCGTATTCTCAACTCCGACGGAACCCACGCGCAGCGTTTCAATGCCCAGCCGAAGATACTCCGGCGGACTGGCCGGCGAAGCGAGATTGAAGACGTGATCGACGCGCCCCGGATCGAAAGCCGTGCAGATGTCGCGTTCTTCAAAGCGGAAGCGGGAATCATTGGCGAGATGGGCAAGGTTCGCGGAGTCGCCTGTGGACAGGTTATCGACGCCGAGGACAGAATAGCCCTCGCCGAGCAGGCGATCTGTGAGATGCGAACCAAGGAACCCGGCGGCGCCGGTTACAAGTGCGGACTTTGGCAAAGCTCAAGACTCCAGAACTGAAAGTGGAAATGAAGCGCTTACTGAAGCGCGCGGCGGTGCGGCAGCACCACGCTGGATGCCGCGTAAAAACCCGTTCAGACCGGCAATTTGCGGGGCTTGCCTTCCTGCGCATGGTAGCTGGCCTGCCTGCCGACGCTCACATAGGTAAAACCGTGGCTCTGCATCTCCCGCGGCTTATACAGATTGCGACCGTCGATGATGATGGGAAAATGAAGGGCCCGATTCAACCGCGCCAAATCGATGGCAGCGAACTCCTTCCAGTCGGTGAGGATCAGCAACGCATCGGCATCCTTCGCTGCCTGGTAAAGATCGCCGGCGTATTGCATGTTCGCGGCAGGCGGCAGCACTTCCTTCGCGCGCTCCATCGCCGCCGGATCGTATGCCGTTACAATGGCGCCCGCATGCAGCAGTTGTTTGACGATCTCGATGGCGGGTGAATCGCGGATGTCGTCCGTGTCGCCCTTGAAGGCCAGGCCCAGCGCCGCCAGCCGCTTGCCGCGGAGAGTCCAAAGCACTGAACGAATCTTGTTGAAGAAGACTTCTCTCTGGGTGTCGTTGATTTTGCGGACTTCTTCGAGCAACTGAAGGTTCACCCCGCGCTCCTGCGCCACCCAATGAAATGCGGCGACGTCCTTGGGAAAGCACGAACCTCCGTATCCGAGTCCCGCGCGAAGAAATCCCGGGCCGATGCGGCTGTCGAGCCCGATCCCGGCAGCAATGTCCTCGATGTCCGCATCCACCGCCTCGGCCAGGTTCGCCACGGCGTTGATGAACGAGATCTTCATGGCCAGAAACGCATTCGAGGCGTGCTTGATGATCTCCGCGCTTTGCGTTGAAGTGATAAGCAGCCGCGCCGGCCGGTCCGTGCTGCACGTTCCAGGCACAGCTCCCGGCTGTGCGTAATAACTGCCGGCAGTTAATGGCTCATAGATTCGCCGCAGAATCTCCGCCGGACGGTCGTTGGTTGCACCCACAACGATGCGATCGGGGTGCAGAAAGTCGACCACCGCCGTGCCTTCGCGAAGGAATTCCGGATTCGAGACGACGTCGAATAGTTCTGCCTCCACGCCGCGCCGGTGCAGCACGCGCCGTATCCAGTCGTTGGTGTAGACCGGCACTGTGCTTTTTTCTACAATCACCTTGTAGCTCTTGATGGCGCGCGCAATTTCGGCTACGACGGCCTCGACATACGACAGGTCCGCTGCGCCGCCATCCCCTTGCGGGGTGCCGACAGCGATGAATACCGCCTCGCTTTGCTCAACGGCCTCTCCCAGATGCGTGGTGAACACTACCCTGCCGCCGCGGTGTTTCGCCAATAGCTCGGGCAGATGCTTCTCAAAGATGGGCACGCCGCCCTCGCAGAGCTGCTTCACGCGAGCTTCGTCATTATCGACGCAGACGACCTGGTGACCCATGTCGGCAAAACAAACAGCTGCCACCAGCCCAACGTATCCGGAGCCGATGACACAAATTGACACTGGATTCGACATGCGTTGGCGCGTTCCTTTCAGGGCCATTCTATGGGCGGGTTGGTGGTGCGGGGCAATTCCCTTTCGGTTGTATACAGCGAAATCGGCTATTCAAGGTGGGTCGCAGCCACTTGCCGCCACACCGACATTCTATATTGCTACTCAGCCTGAGCCCATAAGACCTCGCTTTCAGGCGCATCTTCCCGATCACCGCTTTGTGCACGAAGGCATCCAGGCCGTTCTCTCGAGAACTCGTTGCAGCGCGGTCGCCAGCCTGATGCGAACGCTCCTCTCGGCTACAATTGGATGCAGGCCAAAGGTCATATTCTTTGCGCATTGCGCGCAAATTCAGCAAGGAGCTGCAATCTCTATGGCGATTCCCGCCACGCAACTACGCCCGGGCATGATCATCAAGCACAACGACCAGCTTCATGTGGTTTTCAAAGTCGAGCACCGCACGCCCGGCAACCTACGCGCGTTCATCCAGGCCAAGCTGCGCAACCTCAAATCAGGCGCCATGTTTGAGCACCGTTTCCGCTCCGCCGACGCTATTGAGAAGGTGGTTGTGGACGAAATTGCTATGGATTTTTTGTACGCGGACGGAGATGACTACTATTTCATGAACCCGGTCGACTATGAGCAGACCGTTCTCAAGAGTTCGACACTAGGCGACGCCGTGGAATACCTGACCGCCAACCAGCAAATCAAAGTCAGCTACTTCGATGGGCAGCCGGTGGGAATTGAGTTGCCTCAAACTGTCGACCTCGAGGTCGTGGAAACGGAGCCGGGGCTGAAGTCGGCAACTGCCTCCAGCGTTACGAAACCGGCCAAGCTGGAGACCGGGCTCGTCGTCCAGGTGCCGCCATTCATCAACGCGGGCGAAAAGATTCGCGTGGACACCAGCGAAGGCGCGTATTTGAGCCGCGCGTAGATTCCCCGCGCAAATTCAACTTCAGGAGGTTCCATGCCAGTTCCCGCAGTTATCGCCAGTGCTGCTGAAAATTATCGCTTCAACTCCGATTTTCTGACCAGAACGGTCGAGGACCTGTCGCCCGAGGAGTGGCTGCTCCGTCCTGACGAGAAATTGAACCACATCGCGTGGATCGTGGGCCACGTGATCTGGGCGCGGAAGGCAGTCCTTACCCGGCTGGGAACGGAATGGTCGCAGCCCTGGCTCGGCTCGTTCGCGCGCGGAGTGAAATGCAACGATGTGGCAGCCTTCCCGTCACCGGAAACGCTGAAGAACAACTGGATCGAAGTCTCGGGAGTCCTGGCCACTGCGCTCGATGGCGCGTCAGAAGATGTGCTCTCGCAGCCTTCCACGCAGGGCCCTCCCAGCGCCGACGGCAAGATCAGCGGGGTGATCAACTTCCTCGCCATCCACGAGACCTACCACTTGGGCCAGGCATCGTATCTGCGCAGTTGGATGGGCCACAAGGGCCTGATGGGCTAATTGGCTCTGCCCGAATCGAACCGGAAGCGTAGAAAGAGCCTATGATTGCGAGTTGTGCAGCCCGGGCGCTCAGGCCAACAACTCTGGAACGCATGTCGCTCGTGCTCGCCGCATCGGGAGCTCGAATGAACAAGTCACTGGTTTGCGCAATTCTTGCCGTGTTCGGCAGCCGTGCGGCACTGGCCGCGCCGCAGCTCGCCGTAGCGCCGCCCACTTCCAATGCAGCCGACCAGGCCGAAGCGGTGAATGGCAGCAACGCCTTCGCCGTCGACCTCTACGCGCAGCTTCGCACGCAACCGGGCAATCTCTTCTTTTCGCCGGAGAGCATTTCGACCGCATTCGGCATGGCCTACGCCGGCGCGAACGGTCAAACGGCCACGGAGATGCAGCACGTTTTCCACTTCACGCTTCCGCCAGACAGGCTGCACCCGGCGATGGGCGCACTGCTTGCGGAAATGAACGCCCAGCACCAAGACTACGAATTGCGCGTGGCTGACGCGCTATGGGCGCAGCAGGACGCGAGTTTCCTGCCGGATTACCTGAAGCTGGTTCAAACCGATTACGGCGCGGGCTTCCGCCCGGTCGACTTCAAGACATCGCCCGATGTTGTGCGAGCCACAATCAATCAATGGATCGCGGACCAGACGAACGACAAGATCCAGGGCCTGCTGGGGTCCGGTTCGGTGACGGCAGCCACGCGGCTCGTGCTGACCAACGCCATCTACTTCAAGGGGACCTGGCTCGATGAGTTCAACCCAACCTACACGGAAGACGAGGATTTTCACCTCACGGCGAAGCAGTCCATCAAGACAAAGATGATGAATCGCAACGGCGGTTACAGCTACTACGATGGCGGCTCGTTCCAGGAGCTCGAACTGCCGTATAAGGGCGAGCTCTCGATGGTCGTGTTGCTGCCCAGGGAGATTGGCGGACTGCCTGCGCTGGAGAAGTCGTTCGCGGCGGAGAACGCAAGCAAATGGATCGAGATGCTCGCGCCGGTGGAGAAGGTGATCCTGACGCTGCCGCGCTTCACGATGACGCAGCAATTCGAGCTGAGCGGCACGCTCACGAAGATGGGCATGCCGCAGGCTTTCAGCAGCACAGCGGACTTTTCCGGAATGACCGGCAAGCCCGATTTCGCCATTTCCGCGGCGATTCACAAGGCCTACATCGACGTGAATGAAGAGGGCACCGAGGCGGCTGCGGCAACGGCGATCATCATGGTTGCGACGGCGATGCAACAGCGGGAGCCCGAGCCTCCGCCAGTCGTCTTCGACGCCGACCATCCATTCCTGTTTCTGATTCGCGACACAAATTCGGGCGCGATTCTGTTTCTGGGGCGCGTGACCGACCCGACGAAATAGAGCCACCGCCGCGCAAGCGATGGCTCTGGTTGATGCCGGAAAACTCTGAAAGTTATTTTCCGTCCGGTAGTTTGACGAGGCGAGCTTCGAGCAGCGCTTCGATCACCTTAAGCGCTTCAAGCGCCGATTCCGCGACCGGCTCGTCGACCTGGACAACGGCCAGCGCCTTGACGAGCTTGCCTGGAATAGCCGCGCCCCGCTCGCGGCCTAGCGCGAAGTTGGCGATGTTCACTCCCTGCTCGCCGAGAATAGTGCCGATGCGGCCAATGACGCCCGGAACGTCGAGGTTGCGGCAAACCACCAAGGTACCCTCGAGCGGAGCTTCGACATCGATGCCGTCGAAGGCGAGCAGGCGCGGCTGCTCACCGTGAATGACGGTGGCGCTGGCGCGGCTGTCGCCCTGCGCGGTGTGCAGCACCAGCGTGAGCACCGTGGCCGCCCCGCCGCGATAACTTTCTTCCTTCTGCTCGTGCACGCGAATGCCGCGTTCCGCGGCGACGGCGGCCGCGTTAATGCGATTCACATTTTCAGAGCCCTGCAGCAGACCGGCGATGGCCGCGTTGCGCACCAGCTCGGTTTTGGCCTCGGTGAGCGTGCCGCCGTAAACGATGTGAATAGCGTCAATCCCGGACTTTCCGCCGCCCTTGCCCGCCTGGGCCAGAAACGATCCAAGGCGCCCGGCGAGATCGATGTAGGGAGCAAGCTGCACGTACTCCTCGCGGCTAAGCGATGGCACATTCACGGCATTCTGCACTACGCCGAGCTTCAGATACTCGCACACCTGATGTGCAATCTGGATGCCAACCGCCTCCTGCGCCTCGGCCGTAGAGCCGGCGACGTGCGGCGAAAGCATCACGTTGTCGAGGTCGAGATACGGCGAGTCCTTCGGCGGCTCGATGGAAAATACGTCCAGCGCCGCACCGGCTACCTGTCCGTTCTTGAGCGCGGCGGCAAGATCCGCATCGCAAACCAGCTCGCCGCGAGCGCAGTTGACGATGCGCACGCCTTTCTTCATGGTGGCGATGGTTTTTGCGTTGATAATGCCTGTGGTTTGCGGCGTTAGCCCGACGTGCAGCGTGAGGTAGTCGGACTTCGAAAAGAGCTCTTCGATAGGAACGAGGGCGATTCCGTTCTCGCGCGCCAGGGCCGGGGAGACAAAGGGATCGGTGCCCACAATCTCCATGCCGAAGCCGCGCGCGCGCTTCGCAACTTCGAGGCCGATGCGGCCGAGGCCCAGAATGCCGAGCGTTTTGGCGCGCAGCTCGGTGCCCTGCAAATTCTTCTTCTCCCACTTGCCGGCGTGCATGGTGGCATTGGCGGCGGGAACTTTGCGCGCCAGCGCAATCATCAGGCCGATGGTCAACTCGGCAACGGCAACGGCGTTGGCTCCGGGCGTGTTCATGACCACGATGCCGCGGCGGGTGGCTGCCTCGGCGTCAATGTTGTCCACGCCTACGCCGGCGCGGCCAATGACGCGCAATTTGGGCGCGTGTTCGAGGAGTGCGTCGTCCACCTGCACCGCGCTGCGGACGACGAGCGCGTCGGCATCGGCCAACGCTGCAGGCAATCCTTCGGGCAGCTGGTCGTGTGTTTTGACTTCCCAACCCGGTTCGTCTGCAAACACGGCCAAAGTGGCCGGAGAAACTTTTTCCGCCAGTACGATCTTCATCGCTGCTCCCTTGTCCGCCGCGGCGGACCCGCTCGTGTACTCGTCAAAGCGAACGCCCTGCTGCTCGCACAGCAAGTCGAACATGCGCACCACCGCCGCGTGCGGCTTGCCCTCGCCGCGCTCGTATTTCGTGAGCGAGTTGGGATGCACTCCCAGCCGCTCCGCCATTTCGTATTGATAGAGATCGAGCTGCTTGCGCGCGATCAGCAGCTTTTCTCCGAAACTAAGCTCTGTCATGAACCCTCTTCCGTGAGCCAGCGGAGTTGGCGGTGTTAGCGGAGTTAGCGGAGCTAGAAAAGCGGCTTCCACCGTTTGTGCTGACCCCGCTAACACGCGCGGAGCGCGGCTAACAACGCGAACTCCGCTATTCCTTCACGGCTTTTGCGTAAACTTCCTGCGCCGCGGCGACGGCCTGGCCGAATTTGACGGGCAGTCCGAGGTTGTCCTTGGCGATGTGCTCCATTGCGCCGAGCAACGCGACCGTATCGAGATAGTCGAAGAACCCGAGGTGCGCGACACGGAAGATTTTGCCCTGCATCTCGCCCTGGCCGTTGGCCGCGACCAGCGCAAACTTCGCCTTCAGCGCCTTGACCACCACGCCCGAGTCCATGCCCTCGGGCACCGCAACGGCCGTAGCCGCGGCCGCCGGAGAACTGGGCGCGAAGAGCGTGAAGCCCAACGCCACAAGGCCCGCGCGCGTGGCCGCCGCGTTCACCTGCGCGTTGTCGATCAGCGCGATGCGGCCTTTTTCAAGATCGCCGCCCGCCTGCCCTGCGATGT
>CAZANC010000165.1:0-7975 GCA_964486495.1 uncultured Occallatibacter sp. | reverse complement strand
GTTTGAGTCGCGTCCGTTAGTGGAACTGCCTCCACCTTTTTTGTGTGCCATTGTCGAATCTCCTCTGAAAGCAGCTTCTAGCTGCCAGCTTCTAGCTGCTAGCTTCTAGCGTGGCCTGTGCAACAACAGGCATCGTGCGCATATGCGCGAAGACCTGCGTGAATCAGCGCGCTATTTCTTGTCGGCGTCGTAGGTGACGCCGTCGGCCACGATGGCCTTGATGCGGACTTCAGTAAAGTTCTGCCGATGGCCCTGGAGCTTCTTGTACTGCTTCTTCCGTTTGAAGTGGAAGACCAGGATCTTATCGCCGCGGCCCTGGCCGACGACTTCGGCTGTGACGGTGGCGGAGGCCGGTTTGGCTAACGTTCCAGGTTCGCCGGAAACGGCAAGCACATCGCTGAACTCAACGGTCGGGCTGCCCGACGGAACGCTTTCGATCTTCAAAAGGTCGCCCGGCGCGACTTTGTACTGCTTGCCTCCGGTGCGAATGACTGCGTACATAACAAATCCTCCAGCGCTTAGGGTCACATAGGACCGGGCGCAAATTGCGAATCGTGTGCTAAGCGGGGGCGGATACAGATGGGTGACTGCATCGGGAGGCGGGCCGAGACCCATTAGCGTCGAAAACCCGGGGCACCATCCCGCGCACCCGTTCAACTGGGTGCATCGCCAAACTCTTCGATTTTACCGTTAAACCGGAGGATGGGTCAACGCGCCGCGACTGACGCACACAAGCCGTATGTGAAAGCGGTAGAACAGGCGTTTGGCGGGAATGGGCCGGCCGTGGAGCTTTCGGCAAAAGGGAAGCCAGAAGACCGTCAGATCCGCGCGGGCACAACGTAGAAGAGGATGGCGAAGTAGTGGGCTACGCTGCCGGCGAGGACGAAGATGTGCCATGTGGCGTGGAAGTAGCGGCGATGGTCGAGGGCGAAGAAGATGACGCCGAGGGAATAGGCCGCGCCGCCGGCGGCGAGCCAGAGTAGTCCGTGCCAGCCTATGGCGTGGAGAAGCGAGCGCACGACGAAGATGGCGAGCCAGCCCTGGAACAGATAGACCAGGGCGGATGCGACGGGGAAGCGGCCGATGGCCAGGCTCTTGAAGATGACGCCTGCCACTGCCAGCGCCCAGACCGCGGTGAAGAGAGCCCATCCCACCGGCCCGCGCAGAGAGACGAGGGTGAAGGGCGTGTAGGTTCCGGCGATGAGCACGTAGATGGCCGAGTGGTCCAGGACATGGAGGACGTGGCGAGCGCGGGTGTGCGCGAGCGAATGGTAAAGCGTGGAGCAGAGATAAACGAGGACCAGTGCGCCGGAGAATACGGAGCAACAGACGATGACGAGCGCGGGCCCGCGCGTGGAGGCGACGATGAGATAAACCGCTCCCACGACGGCGAAGCCGAGGCCGATGCCGTGGGTGATGGCGTTGGCGAGAATGTCGCCCAGGTTGGTGCGCTGGGGCACAGATTGATGATAGAGCGGAGAGATGTGAAGGAGCGGGCCAGGACGCAGCGCGTCCCAAATCAGGACCTGCGAGAGGAATGGGAATCCTGGCTGCGGTCGGGCGGTAGAGCAAGGAATCTGCCCTTGAGTGCGCGTGTGGGGCAGGCTAAGTTCCAAGACATGCGGGGATCGGTGGAGAGCGCCGCGACAAGCACGCGGACGGGACGATTGACTGAGATCGCGCTGTGCTATCAGCGCGCACTGGAGCGAGATCCGCAACAGCCGGAGGCTTTGGTGGGGATGAGCCTGGTGGCGCTGAGCAGCCGGCAGACCGAAGCCGCGGTGAAGATGGCTGAGGCTGGAGTGGCTGCGGCGCCAACGATGGGCGCGGCCTGGGTTGTGCTGGGGCAGGCGTTGAAGGCTGCTGAGCGGATGGAGGAGGCGGAGCAGGCGTACGCAGGGGCGATCCGGCTGGACGGAATGGATCCGCTGGCGCGCATTGGACTGGGTGAGCTGAAAATTGCCGCTGGCCGGCCACGCGAGGCGATCCGGGAGTTCGAGCTGGCGCTTGAGCGGCGGCCGACGATGGTGGCCGCGCGACTCGGGTTGGGGAATGCGCTGGTGCTGTTGGGCCGGAGCGAGGAAGCTCTCGAGCGGTACGCGTCGGCGCTCGAGTTGCGGCCG
This sequence comes from uncultured Occallatibacter sp., assembly GCA_964486495.1. GTDB lineage: Bacteria > Acidobacteriota > Terriglobia > Terriglobales > Acidobacteriaceae > Telmatobacter. The sequence continues at coordinate 5,852 of CAZANC010000165.1, read as the reverse complement.
CGATTGCCGGAGGGTGAATTCGCCGCGGGGTTTGCGCTGGCGCGATTGGGACGGACGAAGGAGGCAGAGACGCGCTACCGGCGCGCATTGGTGATGAGGCCGGACTTTGCCGCGGCGTGGATCAACCTGGGAAGTTTGTTGCGCGACGAAGGCCGGGAGGCAGAGGCCGAGGCGGCGCTGCGGAGAGCGGTGGAGCTGCGTCCGGACCTGATTTCGGGATGGGTGAACCTGGCGCTGCTGGAGCGGGACCGGAGACGGGCGGAAGCAGCGGAGGCGTGCCTGAGACGGGCATTGGCGCTGAACCCGAACCAGGTGGAGACGCTGGTGGCGTGGTGCCAGTTTCGCGCGGCGGAGCGGGACGTGGCCGGCGCGCGGGAGTGGATGCGATGGGCGCTTGAGCGGAATCCGGAGTTCGACGAGGCCGTGAACATGCACGGCATCGTGCTGCATCTTGAGGGACGGTTTGGTGAGGCGATCGAAGTGTTCGAGAGGGCCGAAGCGCTGGGGAATCGCGCGGCTGCGTCGAACCGCGGGAATTCGCTGCTCGACCTGGGACGAATGGAGGAGGCGCTGAGAGCGCACGAGAGCGCGGTCGAACGCGATCCGGCGAGCACAGGAGCGAAGTACAACCTGGCGCTGACGCAGTTGCGATTGGGCGACTGGGAGCGCGGATGGACGGGATACGAGGCGCGATGGAGATTCCGCGAGGTGCACCGCAGGCCGCGCAACTTCACGCGGCGAAGATGGAACGGCGAGGAGCTCAATGGAGAGCGCGTGCTGCTGCACGCGGAACAAGGACTGGGAGACACGATCCAGTTTTGCCGGTATGCCGCGCTGGTTGCGGCGCGAGGCGGCGTGCCGATTCTCGAGGTGCAACCTGCGGCTGAGAGGCTGATGCGGTCGATCTCCGTGGTGGGGACCGCGGTGCGCGCGGGAACGGCGGAGACAGCAGTGATGGACGCGAATGCGGCGGAGTTCGACTGCGAGTGCCCGATGATGAGCTTGCCTGCGGTGTTTGGGACAACGATGGAGACGGTTCCGTGGGCCGGAGCGTATCTGGGCGCTGATGAGGAGTTGGTGAGAGAAAAGCGAGAGCAGTTTGCGTCTGTTCGGGACGATGCGCGAAGCCGGATTCGTGTGGGATTGGCCTGGGCGGGAAATCCGAAGTACAAGGCAGACGCTGCGCGATCGATGAGGCTGAAGACGTTGCTGCCGTTGTTGCGCGCAGTGGATGCGCATTGGATTTCGCTGCAGAAGGGCGAGGCGGCGGAACAACTGGCGAGTTTGCCGGAGGACGTTTGTGTTGTGGATGGATCGAGCGGCGAGCGCGATCTGGCGGAGACGGCGGCGTTGGTGGCGACACTCGATCTGGTGATCACGACGGATACGTGCATTGCGCACCTGGCTGGAGCGATGGGCAAACCGGTTTGGATTTTGCTGCCGCATCTGGCGGACTGGCGCTGGATGGAGGTGTCGGAGCGGACGCCGTGGTATCCGACGGCGCGGCTGTTCAGGCAGCGTGTGGCCGGCGATTGGGCGGAGGTGTTGGAGCGAGTGATTGGCAAGCTGCGCAAGCAGGTCGTGGTTCGTGAATCGTGAGACGTGGGTCGTGGACGGCGGACGTTGGGCGGGCGCCTGCTGCGGTCAGCCTTCGACCGTCGCGAGGAGAAAGTCGAGAAGGGTTCTCTCCGCCCAGAAGCCTTCGTCGCCGTGATCGAGCGACAGGAAGGCGCAGTGGCCGCCGTGCGGGGTCTCGACCAGCCTGACGCGGGAGTTGGCGAGGAGCTTGGCGCGGGTCTCGGGAGTCATGCGGATGAAGGGATCGTCGAGAGCGTGCAGGATGAGCGTGGGCACGGTAATGTCCTCGGCCCAGTTGGAACTGGCAACGCTGCGGTAGTAGTCGTCCGCGCCGGCGAAGCCGCCGTATCGGGCAACGATCTGCTCGTCGAATTGCCGCAGGGTGCGAATCTTGTTGAGGCCTTCCACGGAGTAGAGACCCGGGTAAAGTTCGGCCTGGTGGCGAATGTGCTTGATCAGGTCGCCGAGAAACCGGCTTTGGTAAAGGAGGTTCTGCGGTTCGTGCAGCGCGGCGGAGGAGGCAACCAGATCCATGATCGGCGAGACGCCGACGACGGCCTTTAGATAAGGCGGCGGGGCGCTGCCCAACTCACCGGCCAGCTTGAGAACCAGGTTGCCTCCCATGGAATAGCCGACCAGCGCGAAGCTGCGAATAAGGTGCGTGCGGGCCGTTTCGGCCATCACAATGGCGACGTCTTGAGAGCGGCCGGCGTGATAAATGGTGGGAGAACAATCTTTGCCCGCACCGCAGCTTCGCATATTCATGCGGACGACGTTGCATCCGGCTTTCCAGGCGCGAGCCGTGTTTCCCAGCACATACGGAGACGTGGAGGATCCCTCGAGCCCGTGAACGATGACCATTGTCAGCCGCTCACTGCGAACCTCGGCAGGTTGCCAATGACAGTGGCACAGCACGAAGCTCGCTGGGCGAGCGGAGGTTGCCGCTTCAACCTCGATGAGTTCGGGTTCCGGCTCGGGCAAGGGGTAATTGCGCGGAAGAAAGCTGCCGACGATGGTTTGCAGATGGCCGTTCGAGAGGAAACGCCGCGGAACAAAGGGACGCATCCACGGCGACCCTTCGGTGGAGTGCAACCGGTTGTCCCCTTCGGTGCTCATGGGGTCCCTGATTCTCAGTTGTTAACACTTATGAGGATACGCTTCGGGGAGATGGAATGCTGCCGGTGTATCGACAACGGACGGACGAGATAAGGATGGGCAGCATGGGGAGCAAAACTCCGGCCACCCAACGTATCGGAGGGCTCAGATTTCTCTCGGCCGGTTGGAAGAGGATAGGAACTCAAGCCGGTCGAGGAGATCATTCTTTCCCTGGCACCAGAGTCTCCTTACGGCCGAGGTATCCCATGTCCTCTTCCTCTTCCTCTGCCGGGCCGATCGCAGCTCGGTCGCCTGCCGAGAACTGCTCACGAATCAAGAAGCTTGGCTACGTCGTGGGCAAGCACGTTGATCTGTATGGCGAACACATTGAACTGGTTTCCGATCCATTTGAGAAGGGCGGCTGTGTAGCCGTCCGTGCCGTCAGCGGAAATAATCCAACCGAACGGACCATCGAGCTCCCCGTAACTCTTCTTTCCGGTTGGCAGGATCTGTTTGAAGAGCCGGCAGATCCCACTGCCTCGGAGCACCCGGCAAGGACTCCACTGCCTGCGTCTGCCGGATAGAAACCGCGCAATCATCCCTGATCCAAGACATTGAGAGGCACATCTGCGTTGCGCGCGGGTGCAAACGTTGCGCACCTGCAATCGAGGCGGGGCTGCGCTGGAAGTCCATTTTGATCCAATGATTTAGCCGAGATGTAGAGAAGTCTGCGGAGACGCGAAAGAATTTTCTTGACATCGAGTACTCTGCATTATAGAGTACTCTTCACGTGACGGCAGGGAACAAGGGAGCAAGGGAGCAAGGGAACGAGAAAGCAGTGACCAGTGAACAGTGAGGGACGATGAGGGCGAGCAGACAAGAGACGGAGACGGGGACGGCGCTGGAAGTTGACGGGCTGGTGAAGCGGTTCGGAGACTTGACGGCGGTGGATGGGGTGAGCCTGACAGTGCGCGCGGGCGAGTGCCTGGGGCTGCTGGGGCCGAACGGGGCGGGCAAGAGCACGCTGATCCGGGCGATGGTGGGGCGGGTGATCGAAGACAGCGGACGCGTGATGGTGATGGGGCAGGCGGCGGGATCGACTGCGGCGCGGATGGCTCTGGGATGGGTTCCGCAGGAGCTGTCGATTTATCCGCGGATCAGCTGCAGGGAAAATCTGGGATCGTTTGGGCGGTACTACGGGCTGAAGGGGCAGGCGCTGAAAGACGCGATTGCGTGGTGCCTGCATTGGGCGGCGCTCGAAGAGAAACAGAACGACGTGGCGAAGACGCTAAGCGGCGGGATGAAGCGGCGGCTGAACATGGCGGCGGGGATGCTGCACCGGCCGAAGGTGGTGCTGTTCGACGAGCCGACGGTAGGCGTCGATCCGCAGTCGCGAAATCGGATCTTCGAGATGATCGAGGCGCTGCGCGACGCGGGGACGGCGATTGTGTACACGACGCATTACATGGAAGAGGCAGAGCGGCTGTGTGACCGGATCGCGATTATCGATCACGGACGGATTATCGCGGAGGGCACGAAGGAAGAGCTGGTGGAGGGGACGTTTGGTCGACGGAGCCAGGTGGTGGCGCGGCTTGCGGGAGAGAAGGAAGCGATTGAAGCGTGGGCCAAGCGCCACGGCGGGCGAGTGACGGAAGAGACTGTGGAGTTCACGATCGAGCAGGCGGGAGAGATTGCTCCGCTGCTGGACGATGCGAAGAAGGCGGGCCTTGAGCTGGTGGATTTGTCGCTTAGGCGGCCGAATCTGGAGTCGGTATTTTTGCACCTGACAGGAAGGGAGTTACGAGATTGATTTTCAACGTTGCAAGGACGGCATTGATTGCGCTCAAGCGGGACCGCGGGGCGCTGGTGTTGAGTTTTGTGTTGCCGCTGGCGTTTTTCTCGATTTTCGCGACGATTTTCGGGAGGTCTGGCGGCGGGACACCGACGGTGAAGCTGATTGTGGTGGACCAGGACCATAGCCAGGCTTCGCGCGCACTGGTGAAGGGGCTCACAAACGAGTCGTCGCTGGTGGTGATGACGAAGCCGGAGGCGAAGAGCAAGAATGCTCCGGCGCCGGCGGACTACACGGCGGCGACGGCGGAGGCTGCAGTGAAGGCGGGCGACGCGCCGGTGGCGCTGATTATTCCTGAGGGCTTTGGGCAGCATCCGATTGCGTTTGGGCCCGACAGCGGCGGGAGCACGCTGGAACTGCTGAACGACCAGAGCGACGCGATTGCCCCGCAGATTGTGGTGGGGTTGCTGCAGAAGGCGGCGATTACATCGATGCCCTCGACAATGGCGGACGAAGGGATGAAGTACGCAGACAAGTACGTGGGTGGGTTTACGCCGGCGCAGAAGGCGAAGGTGGACGAGGGGTTGAAGGCGCTGCGGGAGGCAGAGGCGGACGGAAAGGCCGGAGCCGGAAGCGGGAGTTCAGGAAACGGAAGCTCAGAAAACGCGGGTGCGGGGATTGTGGCGGTGAACGAACGCGCGGTGGTGGGAGAGAACAAGAAGAGCCCGATGATTTCGTTTTATGCGGCGGCGATTGGAGTGATGTTCCTGATGTTCACGGCGAGCGGTTCGGCAGGTGCATTGCTGGACGAGGCTGAGAGCGGGACGCTGGAACGGGTGCTGAGCACGCGGGTGACGATGACGAGCCTGCTGGCGGGGAAGCTGGTGTTCAATACGGGGCTCGCGTTTGTGCAACTAGTGGCGATGTTCCTGTGGGGATGGGCGGTGTTCAAGCTGGATTTCTTCAGCCATCTGCCTGGCTTCGCGGTGATGGGATTGTGCACGGCGTTTGCAGTGGCGGCGTTCGGGATGCTGCTGGCGAGCCTGTGCCACACGCGAGCGCAACTGGGGGCGCTGTCGACGCTGGTGATTCTGATTATGTCGTCGGTGGGCGGGAGCATGTTTCCGCGGTTCCTGATGCCGGAGTCGTTGCAGAAGGCGGGACTGCTGACGATTAACGCGTGGGCGATCGACGGGTTTACGAAGGTGTTCTGGCGGGATTTGCCGGTGACGGATTTGTGGCCGCAGGTGGCGGTTCTGTTGGGAGTCGGAGTGGTGCTGTTTGTGGTTGCGCGGAGAGTGGCAAGAAGGTGGGAGTACGCGTGAGAAAAGCAGTGGTTAGTGGTTAGTGGTTAGTGGTTAGTGGTTAGTGGTTAGTGGTTAGTGGT
>CAZANC010000164.1:0-7978 GCA_964486495.1 uncultured Occallatibacter sp. | reverse complement strand
AGCCCGCGCTTACGCCAGATGCAGCGCCACCAGGCACAGATCGATGGCCTTGATGCCGATGAACGGAATGATGATGCCGCCGACGCCGTAGATGAGCAGGTTGTTGCGCAGCAGCACATCGGCAGCCTTGGGTTCGTACTTCACGCCTTTCAGCGCCAGCGGAATCAGCGCCACGATAATCACCGCGTTGAAGATGACGGCGGCAAGGATTGCTGAATGCGGCGAGTGCAGCTTCATGATGTTCAGCGCCTCCAGCACCGGGAAGACTCCGGCGAACATTGCGGGAATGATCGCGAAATACTTGGCCACGTCGTTGGCGATCGAGAATGTGGTCAGCGCGCCGCGCGTCATCAGCAACTGTTTGCCGATCTCCACAATCTCGATCAGCTTGGTGGGATTGGAGTCGAGATCCACCATGTTGCCCGCTTCCTTTGCGGCCTGCGTGCCAGAGTTCATGGCCACGCCCACATCGGCCTGCGCCAGCGCGGGCGCGTCGTTGGTGCCGTCGCCCGTCATCGCCACCAGCTTGCCCTTGCCCTGCTCGCTCTTGATCAGGTCCATCTTGTCTTTGGGCTTGGCTTCGGCAAGAAAGTCGTCCACGCCGGCCTCGCGCGCGATCACCGCGGCGGTCAACGGATTGTCGCCGGTGATCATGATGGTGCGGATGCCCATCGCGCGCAGCCGTGCCAGGCGATCCTTGAGGCCGCCTTTTACGATATCCTTCAGATAAATGACGCCGAGCGCGGTTGAATTCTCAGCCACCACCAGCGGCGTGCCGCCGGCGCGCGCAATCTCCTCCACATGTTCGCGAACCTTCTGCGGCAATGAGGAGCCCTGCTCTTCGAGGAAGCGCGCGATCGCGTCGACAGAGCCTTTGCGGATGCGCGTGCCAGGCAGATTTACGCCGCTCATTCGGGTCTGCGCGGTAAACGGAACGAACTCGGCGTGAATCCCGGCCAGGTCGCGCCCGCGCAGGTTGTACTTCTCCTTGGCCAGCACAACGATCGAGCGGCCTTCGGGAGTCTCGTCGGAAAGCGAGGCAAGCTGCGCAGCGTTTGCCAGCCGCTCCTGGCTCACATCCGGCGCGGTCATGAATTCCGTTGCCTGCCGGTTGCCGAGCGTGATCGTGCCGGTCTTGTCGAGCAGCAGAGTGTTCACGTCGCCGGCAGCTTCCACGGCGCGCCCGCTCATAGCCAGCACGTTGTACTGCACCAGCCGGTCCATGCCGGCGATGCCGATTGCCGAGAGCAATCCGCCGATGGTGGTGGGAATGAGACAGACCAGCAGCGACACCAGCACGAATACCGTCTGCGGAGCGCTCGAGTAGATTGCGAACGGCTGCAGCGTAACCACGGCCAGCAGAAAGATAATGGTCAGGCCGGAAAGTAGAATGCTAAGCGCAATCTCGTTGGGAGTCTTCTGCCGCGTGGCGCCTTCGACCAGCGCGATCATGCGATCGAGAAACGTTTCACCGGGATTCGATGTGATTTTGACTTTGATCCAGTCCGACAACACCTTCGTGCCGCCGGTCACGGCCGAGCGGTCGCCGCCGGCCTCGCGAATCACCGGAGCCGATTCACCCGTGATGGCCGACTCGTCCACCGAAGCCACGCCTTCGATCACTTCGCCGTCGCCCGCAATGTAGTTGTTGGCTTCGACGTAGATCACGTCCCCGGCGCGAAGAGCTCCGCTGATCACCTCTTCAAAGCTGCCGTCTGCCTTGTAGCGCTTGGCAATTGTCTCGCCCTTGGCCTTGCGCAGCGTGTCCGCCTGGGCTTTGCCACGGCCCTCCGCCATGGCCTCGGCAAAGTTGGCAAACAGCACCGTGAACCACAGCCAGAGCGTGATTTGCAGGTTGAAGAAGAAGGCCTCGGGGTGATGGCGGAAGTTCTCAATCAGCAGGACGGAAGTCAGCACACTGCCCACTTCCACCACGAACATCACCGGGTTCTTGACCATCCAGCGCGGATCGAGCTTGCGAAAGCTGTCCAGCGTTGCCTGGGCCATGATCTGCGTGTTCCAGAGACTCGTTTTTTCAGCCATGTCGGTCCGTTTTGCCTCGTTCAGCTAAGGTACGAATTCGGTTAGAAAACCTTCCCTGTCTGCAACAGCAGGTGTTCCAGGATCGGTCCCAGGCTCAGCGCCGGGAAGAAAGTGAGCGCGCCGATGATCAACACCACGCCAACCAGCAGGATGGCAAACAGCGGCGTATTCACCGGGAATGTTCCGGGCGACGGCGGCACGCTCTTTTTCTGTGCCAGATTGCCGGCCAGGGCCAGCGCCGGAATCATCATGAGGAATCTGCCGATGAGCATGTCCCAACCCATCGCGATGTTGTACCACCAGTTCGTGCCAAGGCCCGCGAAAGCGGAGCCGTTGTTGCCCGCGCCCGAGACAAAGGAGTAGAGAATCTCGCTGAAACCATGCGGTCCCGGATTGTTGGTCACCGACAGGCCCTGCGGAATGAGCACAAAGATCGCCGCGAAGGTAAGAATGATCAGCGGGAAGATGAGCGCATAAAGCATGGCCATCTTAACGTCGTAGGACTCGATCTTCTTGCCCAGGTACTCCGGTGTTCGACCGACCATGAGTCCGGCGATGAAGACCGCGATCACAACGTAAATCAACATGCCGTACATGCCGGCGCCTACTCCGCCGAAGACCACCTCGCCGAGCATGATGTTGGCCAGCGGAATCATGCCGCCGAGCGGAGTGAAACTGTCGTGCATGCCATTGACCGCGCCGCAACTGGCGTCGGTGGTAATCGTGGCGAAGAGCGCGCTCTCGGCGATGCCGTTGCGGACCTCCTTGCCCTCCATGTTCCCGCCGGGCGCGGTTGCAGTGCGGGTCTGTTGGGCGCCATGAATCAAGTTGTAGGGATGCGCCTCAGCCCAGTAGCATACCGCGAAGCCTGCCGCGAATAGCACATACATTGCCCCGCACACTGCCCAGCCGTGCCCGCGTGAGCCGGTCATGCGGCCCAGGGTATAGGTGAGGCCAGCGCCGATGACGAAGATGGAAAAAATCTCGATGTAGTTCGAGAACGGGGTCGGGTTCTCGTAAGGGTGGGCGCTGTTGGCATTGAAAAAGCCGCCGCCGTTCGTGCCCAGCATTTTGATGGCTTCCTGCGAAGCCACAGGCCCCTGCCCGATGGTTTGCGTTTGGGAGGGCTGCTCGAGTGTCTGGGCGACAGTGTAGTTGCTCAGGTTTTGCGGGACGCCCTGCCACACCAGCAGCAACGCGTAAACGATGCAAGCCGGCGCCAAGATATAAAGCAGCGTCCGCGTCATATCGACCCAGAAGTTGCCAATCGTCGCGGAACTGGTCCGCTTGATGCCGCGAATCAGAGCCACCGCCACCACGATGCCCGCCGCCGCCGACCAGAAGTTGTGCGTCGCCAGGCCGGCCATCTCTGAGAAATAGCTCATGGTGGCCTCGGGCGTATAGAACTGCCAGTTTGTATTGGTAGTAAAGCTGGCGGCTGTATTGAAAGCGAGATCGGTCCCCACCGCCGCGAGATGCTGCGGGTTCCATGGCAGGTAATATTGCAGCCGTTCGATGACGTAGGTGAGCACCAGTCCTACGGCTGAAAAGCCGAGCATGGCGAAGGTGTACTCGCGCCAGTTCATCTCTTTGTCGGCTTTCACGCCGCAGAGCTTGTAGATGAGCCGCTCGAACGGGCGCAGCACCGGATCGAGCCAGGTGCGCTCTCCCTCCAGCACTCGCGTCAAGTAGATGCCCACCGGACGAACCGTTGCGAGAAGAATGACAGAGTAGATGGCGAATTGCAGCCAGCCATTTGCGGACATATCAGAACTTCTCCGGGAATAGCAGTGCGACGGTGAGATAAACCATCAGGAGAATTGAGAGGATGAGTCCGGTTGCCGAGATCCAATTCATGTGCATGGGTTACCTCAACTTTTGGCATGCCTTGACGTAGAGAAACGCCACGGCGAAGAAGACTACGGTGAACAGCATCATCAGTGCGTCTTGCATGCGGGGTCTCCCCTTTTCGATCCGGACCGCGCCGGTCAATCGCTCGATGAAGGAACCAGATTCGGCTTCAATCGAATTTGCTAAGCGCTCCACGGCGACCCATGGCGCACAGTTTCAGTCAGAACCAAACCAAACCGGCCTGGCATGAATTGATTCTGCCCTTGGTCTTCTTTGAGAATTAAAAAGAAATCCTAAAGATTTCGTAAGGATTGTTTTCGCGATGGCGGGAAATCCCTGCAAATTAGCAAGCGGCAACTGTGGAACTCGCAATGCGAGACGAGCGGCCCGCGTTACTCTTTGTTGCCGCTCCAGCCCTCCGGGACGAAGCGGTAACCCACCCAGGGCTCGGTTTGGATGTATTGGCGGCCGGTTTCGCCCTCAAGCTTCTTGCGCAACTGGCCGACGAAGACGCGGAGATACTCCGGTTGATGCGCCGATTGCGCGCCCCAGACAACCGTCAGCAGCGCGCGATGCGTCATCACCTTGCCTGCATTGCGGGCCAGGTGCAGCAGCAAATCGAATTCCTTGGGCGTAAGGTGGATTGGCTTGCCTTGGACGGTAACCGTGTGCGCCTGCGTGTCGATCACAAAGTCGCCCGCTTCCAGGGCCGCCGTGGTCCGCTCCGGCGCGCGGCGCAGATGTGCTCTTACACGAGCCAGAAGCTCCTGAATGCTGAACGGCTTGGTTACATAATCGTCTGCACCCGCATCAAGCGCCTCCACCTTCGATCGCTCGTGCTCGCGAACCGACAAAACCAGAACCGGCGTTGTGCTTCGCGTGCGGATCATCCGGCACACCTCGACGCCGCTCATGGTGGGCATCATCAGGTCCGTGATCACCAGGTCGGGGGACCAATCGCGGAAAACCCGCAGCCCCTCATCGGGATCGTTAGCCGCGCGAACATCGTATCCCTGCGCTGAAAGGGCGGCGCGTAGCACCCGCGTAATCTGAGCCTCGTCGTCAATTACGAGAATTCTTCCCGGCATGTCTTGCTTCTTTCATCCCTCGAAAGCTTACAACATTTCGGACCGGCATTTCAGAAACTGCCGTGTACAGGTATGATTCCGGTGGAGAAGACCATGGGCGCACCCGCCTATGCAAGACAGGCTCTTCGCTGGTTCGCGGCCTCGGCCACGGCGGCGCTCACCACGCTCGTGCTTACGTGGCTCGGAGCCAACTCGGCCACTGCGGGCATGGTGTTTCTTGTGCTGGTGGTGTGGTGGGCCGCGCAGGCCGGAATCGTCCTCTCCATTTACACCGCGATTCTTTGTGCCCTTTGCTTCGACTATTACTTCCTCCCTCCCGTGCACACCTTGAGGCTGGCAGGCGCGCAGGCATGGGTGGCGATGGTCTCGTTCGCGCTGAGTTGCCTGGTCGTGAGCCGGCTCGCGGAGCGCGCTCGAAAACAAACCATCGTTGCACAGCAACGCGAAGAAGACGTCGGGAAGCTCTACGCCCTCAGCCAGGAGATGATGCTCTTTGAAGACGCCGATCGTCTCCTTCGTGACCTGCCAGGCGCGATCGACCGCATCTTCACTCTCGAAGGAGTGGTCCTTTACGTCGGCGATTATGACCGGTTTTACCCCTCCACCGGCGCAGTTCCAGCCAGCGTGCATGCGCATATGCGGGCGGTGACTCAAGGCCTCAATCCCACGATCACGCCGTTTGCCGGATACCAAACGACGTCGCTGGTGCTGGGGCTGAAGCCCATTGGCGCATTGTCGTGGCGGCCGGACACACTCTCGCTTGAGGTTGCGACTGCTGTCAGCGCGCAGGTATCCATCGCCGTGGCGCGCGCCATTGCCATTGCGGCGACGACGCGCATCGAGGCGGCGCGCGAGGCGGACCGGCTCCGCACTGCCTTGATTGATTCTCTGACGCACGAGCTGCGCACGCCCCTCACCTCCATTCGGGCAGCATCGACCACGCTTCTGGAGACCGGTGGCCTCGACGAAGCCGGTCGACTGGAAATGGTGCGAATCATTAACGAAGAGGCGGAGCGGCTGGATCAGCTGATCGGCGAGGCCGTGGAAATGGCCGAGATCGATGCCAACGTGGTCCAGGTCAAGATGTCGTCGATTCATCCACGCGCTTTGCTCGAAGAAGCCGTCGAGGAGTCGCGCAAAGTTCTGGCCTCCCACAAGGTCACAATTTTGCCCGGCGTCGCGGACGACCCCAGCCAGATCGACAAGCCCGCTTGGTTCGACCCCCACCTGCTGGGGAGGGTTCTCCGCCATCTACTTGAGAACGTAGCCGGCCACACGCCTCCAGGGTCGCGAGTGACGCTGAGCAGCAAACGCACGGACGAACGCCTTGAATTCTGCGTGGAAGACGATGGCCCCGGAATCGACGCCCAGGACCTGCCCATGATTTTCGATAAGTTTTATCGTGGCAAGCGCAGTGCCAAACTGCGCAAAGGGTCGGGAATGGGACTCGCCATCACGCGCGCGATCCTGAAGGTCCACGGCGGGGGCATCGAGGCTTCCAGCATTCCCGGCGGCGGCGCGCGATTCTATTTTTGGGTGCCGCTGATCGAAAAGGAACCGAGCCGGCGCGCTGCGCCTGGTTAGCGACGATTATCGATTGGTGACCAGCATCAGAGGATCGGGCGTCACCTGGCAAGTCTTGCCCTGCGCCTGCGTCCAAGTCGTACCGTCCTCGAAAGCCACTGAGATCAACTCAACCGAACTCACCGCCGTAAGCCCGGGCGCCCAGACGTCCGCCGATGCCGTGCGATCCGCCCCGGCCGTAAAGGGAACCGTCAGCGTTCGCACCGGCAGCGCAGCCCCCTCATCTTTGCCCGTCTGTTCAATCCGGCCCTTCGCCGTCCAGCCGCGCACATTCACCGTCGCGCTGGCGATGCTCCGGCTATCGGGGCTGGTGAGCGTCAGGTGCAGCCTCTGCCCGAGCTCCTTCGGATGCATCGTGCCCGTCTTGACCACTCCTCCATCGGAAAGGTGGCTCGCCCGCACACCTACCGGGCAAGGATTCGGGAGCGTTGCGGTTTGAACAGGCGACTGCCCGCCGGATCCCATATTCTCCATTCCAGCTACGCCATAACTTTGCGCGCCGGTCTGCGCGGCAACGGCCCATGGCGCAACCGTCAGCAAACATCCAACAAATGCAACCAGCTTCATGCCCCCCTCCTTCCAGCCAAAACCCAATCCCAATTCTTCACCGTCCCCGCGCCCAAGTCCACTTCCGCAAAACGGCTCCCATGATCTCTGGCCGTAATCCGTCCGCAAGGTTGAGTGCAGCGTCTCGACTAATTCGGCTCGTCGCTCCAGTCACACTCAATTTCGCAGCGCTTTTCCGAGCTTTCCGCCGCCAACTCCAGCACGCGCGCCACGCGCCAGCCGTCGATGCCGGTGACCGGCGCGGGGGCCTTCCCCAACAGCGCATCGCGAATGCCCGCGTAGTAGAGCCGGTAGTCCCCAGCCAGCGCGGGAACGGGCCTGGTGACCGATCCGCCTTCGATGCCCACGTGCAGCACACCCCAGTTGGCCGCCGGCTCCTGGCCCCAGGCCGGGTCCGTAATTTGCGTGATCCTGTTCAGCGCAGCCTCTTGCGGGTCGACGCCGTACTTCCAGTAGTTGCCCTTGGTTCCGCGCAGGTGAAAGCGCGGCGCGGCAGGCAGCGACAGACTGTTGGCGCCGAGCGTCACGATGAGGCAGGGATAACGCAGACGAATCGTGAATGCATCATCGACGCCCGGACCGTCTTTCTCGCGCACTACTTCGGCGTTCACCGCCTCCGGTTTGCCAAACAGAACCAGAGCCTGGTCCACGAGGTGCGGCCCCAGATCGAGGAGCTTTCCCCCTCCCGCCTCCGCGCTCTCCTTCCACAGCCGCTCCGTCAATGGAGCCGGCCGCCAGCGGTCCAACCGGGATTCAAAGGCCACCAGCCGGCCAAGCGAACCTTCACGCAACAGTTTCTGAAGCGTCAGGAAGTCACTGTCCCAGCGGCGGCTTTGGAATGGAGC
>CAZANC010000163.1:0-8019 GCA_964486495.1 uncultured Occallatibacter sp. | reverse complement strand
TCGAGAACCTTGGGGTTGAGTCGGAGATATTCGGGCGCGCGGCCGCCGGGAATGACGAGGCCGTCGTATTGGGAAGGGTCAACCTCGTCGAAGGTGGCATTGAGCGTGAAGTTATGGCCGCGCTTCTCGGTGTAGGTTTGATCGCCTTCGAAGTCATGGATCGCGGTCCGAATCTGGTCGCCTTTTTTCTTGCCGGGACAGACGGCGTGGACGGTGTGGCCGACCATTTGCAGCGCCTGAAAAGGAACCATGATCTCGTAGTCCTCAACAAAATCCCCAGCGAGAAGCAAGAGCCTTGCATGTTTCATCGTGCGAGTTCCTCCGCACCAAGTTTGCCATAACCTGTTGCCGCCGCGCCGTAGAATCTCCTCATGGCCGGGGCCACAACTCTTACAGCGTTGAATGAGCAGATTGTTGCGTGCGAACTTTGCACGAGGTTGCGCACACATTGCGCGGAGGTGGCGCGGAAACGGCGGCGGGCCTATGTGGACTGGGAGTATTGGGGACGGCCGGTGCCATCGTTTGGCGACCCGAAGGCGCGCGTGATGGCGCTCGGATTGGCGCCGGGGGCACACGGATCGAATCGAACAGGAAGACCATTCACGGGCGATGGATCGGGCGACTTTCTGTATCCGGTGCTCCACGAGGCTGGATTTGCGTCGCAGCCCAGAGCGGTTTCGCGTGAAGATGGGATGACGCTGAGCGGGCTTTGGATCACGGCGGTGGCGCGCTGCGCGCCGCCGGGCAATAAGCCTACACCGGAAGAACTGCACAACTGCGCGCCTTGGCTTGATCAGGAGATGAAGCTGCTCAAGGATCTGCGCGTGGTGGTCTGTCTGGGGCGCATCGCGTTCGATGGTTTATTGGGGCACTTGGTGAGAACAGGAATGATGAAATCGCGCGCGGGGTTTGCCTTTGCGCACGGAGCGGAGCACAAGCTGCGGGGCGGCCTGATCGCGATCGCCAGCTATCATCCTTCACTGCAAAATACAAACACTGGCAAGCTGACGCGTCCGATGCTACTGAAGGTCTTCAAGCGGGCGCGAAAGCTGGCGGAGCTGTGAACGGCGGCGATGGCTGGACGTTTTCGGGGGCCGAAGGAGACGAGATGGATTTGCTATCGAGAGAGATCTTGAAGGATGTGAATCTGGACGACGTAAGCCCAAAAACAATCAAGACGAAGAACCCCGTGGATCATTGGTCGCCGGCGGTTCTGCTGGAGCGCGCGGCGTACCTGCGCAAGATGGCCAAGCATGGAGATGGGTCGGCGTCGGAGACGCTGAAGGAGTACCCACAGCACAGCACCATGCTTTCGTTCCGGAGCCGCGATGGCGAAGCGGAAGTGCACGAGAAGTTCGCGGATTTGTTTTGCGTGCTGGCCGGCAAAGCAACGCTGGTGACGGGTGGAGTGGTGACCGGGGCGCGGACGGTTGCGCCGGGTGAGACACGCGGATTGTCGATCGAGGGCGGTGCGCGGCAGACGATGCGGGCGGGAGATTTTGCTCACGTGCCGGCGGGAACACCGCATCAGATGCTGGTGAAGACGGAGGAGACGATCGCGTGCCTGGTGATGAAGGTGCGCGAAGTCGCGTAGAGCGGCCGAGGCGAAAAGGGCAACCTTGAAGAAGAATTGGAGCGGGAGACTAGCATCGAACCGGCGGCGGGCACATTTCGGTTCGCAGTCCAAAATTGGACGAATCTATGAGGTCATCAGCTGACGTCCAGGTCGAAAAGCCGCCTCCCTTTTCGCGAAGGCCTCTAATCGACCTGTCGATGGCCCTCGCCACTGCCAGCCGACGGTTTCGTCCCTTGCTCCCCATACGGAACCGTAAATGCGAACTCCGCGCCCTTGTCTATCTCCGCGTGTGCCCAGATCTTGCCCCCATGCCGGGCAATAATTCGCTGCACGGTCGCAAGTCCAACCCCCGTTCCCGGAAACTCGCTCTGCGAGTGAAGCCGCTGGAATGGCCGGAATAGCAAATCGGTATACTGCGGACTGAATCCCACTCCGTTGTCACAAACAAAGTAAACAGTTCCCGCGCTTTCAGTCCGGAATCCAAACTCAATCTTCGCGTCCTCCCGTTTCGACGTGTACTTCCACGCGTTCCTCAGCAGGTTCTCGAGCACCAGCGACATCAGCCCCTCGTCTGCAAACACTTTGGCGTTCTTTTGCAAGCTGATCTCCACGTGGCGTTCCGGTTCTCCGGCTTGGAGCTCTCTCACGATCTTCTCTGCCATCTCCGTCAGGTTAACGGCCCTGGGCTGCAGGGGAGTGCTGGTTGCGCGCGACAGGTTCAGCAGGTCGTCAATCAGCTGAGACATACGCGTGCTTCCTTCAAAGATCTTGTCCAGCAGCCTTGAATCATCGCGGTTGTCCATTCCGACCAGCCGGGATCGCAGGAGGAAGCCGATGTTCGTGATCTGCTGCAGGGGGCCGCGCAAATCGTGCGCGACAGAATACGAGAACGCCTCCAGCTCCTTGTTTGCGGCCGACAACTCGGCTGTCCGTTCCTTTACTCTCCTCTCCAGCGCGGAACGCGATTCTTCCAGGGCCACGTCGCGCTGCTCAATCTGCTCCAACATTCGGTTGAACGATTCAACCAGAAACGCGATCTCATCGCTCGATCGAGGCATCTCTGCTCTCACCGAATAATTCTGGTCCCGACTTACCACCTGGGCCGTACCGGCCAGTTGAGAGAGCGGCCCGGTGATCAGGCGGCGAGTCGAGAGGGTCGCAAGGATCGCAGCAAGAAAGCTAAGAAACAGGATGCACGCTGAAATCAATCCGAATTGCCGCGCGCGGCTCGCGACGTCGGTTGTCTCTGCCTCTAGGACCACAGCTCCCAGTAACCGTCCGTCAAGAACTATCGGATGTTGGAAAAACAGGTTTTCACCTTCGTACCAGTAGTTGTTGGTTTCTTTGTCACGCAGCTTCGAGACGTCGAGGGGCAGATACGCTTTTTCGCGGCGATACTGCGCGAAAACCCTGCCGTCAGGTTGCATGATGGCGGCCGAAATAATGTGTGGAGAGCGGCGCAAGGCGGCCAGCGTGTTCTCGGCAGCTTGCGGATCGTCGAAGGTCAACGCCGTTACGCTGTTCTCGCCCACAATCGCTGCTTCAGTGTTGAGTGAGTTGATCAGGTTTTGGCGCAGCGAGTACAGGTCGTAGACCAGAAAAGACACATACGCCAGTACGAGCGCAATCCCGCTAACCAGCACATTCATCCGCGTCAGCTTGCCCGAAATCGATTTGGGGTTCCAGAAGCTCATGGCGCCGCCCCCGTCGCTGGATTCCCCGCAATCGAGTAGGCAACTCTGAGCAGCTCCGAGCTAAGCACAAGGTGGGTCTTCCTTACCGCCTCCAGGTTCACGGCAAACCGCACGTGGTTCGACAAGAGAAGGAACTGAATCATTCCTCCCTGGGCCAGAAATGTCGAACCGTCGCCCACCGTCAGCACATCGGCGCCACTCAGCTCTTCCAGATCTTTGTCGATCCGCACGCCTTCCGAGTCGCTCACGTAAGCGATCCCGCAGTTGCGCGCCTGCGTTCCATCCTTCACCCGGACAATCCGGACCGGCCGGTTGTCGATGCTTTGTCCTCCAACCATGCCGCTCAGGGCGGCTTCGATCCTGTCGTCGCCCACCACGCATACGTCGAAGGAAGACGTCGCAGTCGCCATATTCCCGTTGCGCATGAACTTGCCGAAATTCAGCAGATAAGCTGCCTTCACATCGAATTCGGAAGGCTTTCCCTGGCAGAACGCGACAACCCCAATTCCCAGTTGCAGCGCGATAGCGCCAACGCAGGCCGTACCGCGAAAAATACGGCCTCTCCTACGCAAGGCGGCCATGTTGCGGCGACTCCCGCACACATTGGCACTGACTTTGGCGCTTCGTTGAAGCATGGAATCTTTAACTCTGCGTTTTGCCCGATCCTGAAATCAGCCCCCGCATTCTGCTGATCAGCTCCTGGGGTTCTCCCTTCCGAACGAAACCCGCGGCGTAAGGAGCCACATCTTCAGGCATGTGCCACAAATCCGAAAGCACGAGGATAGGTGCGCCCGGGAATAGTCTTTGCGCCTCTTGCGCCACCTCAGGTGCAGTCTTGACCGAATTCAGTCGGTAGTCCAAAAGAATCAGGCCAATCTCCGTCTCCGGCGGAAATTCCGGTCCCGCGAACTTCACGATCGTTGGAACTGCCTTGAAACCTGCCTGCTCCACCAGCAGACTATAAATCTCCAGATGATGGGGATCGTCATCAACGATCAGCACTTTCCGGCGATCCGATTCCATGTCGGCTCCTTCCAACATTCTTATAGTCAGCCAAATGATGGTACCAGCGCCATCGATTTTCGTCCCGTTGAGTCCGTGGCTCGCAATTCACGGACGAAGACCTGTCCATGGGGGCCCAGGTTCTGGCGCCATTTTGGCTACAGCAGTTTCGGAAATGGTGTAGACCGAATGCACTCAGCAAAGTGGCATTTTCATCAAGAAAATGCCACCTTTCAACGCTCTCAAAAAGTCTACGTTAATTCCGAAACTGCTCTTAGGAGCGCCGCCCGCGGGAAAGTTAACAACAGGCTCTGGCGTTGTGACCAGGCAAATGCCATCCGAGTGCAAGTTCAGGAAGGTTGCCAAATTGACCTCACTTTCATGCTCTTCTATACTTTCCGTGTGCATTGCGTGTGCCCATGCTGTTGTTGTCGCTCCTTTCGGGCCTGTCCCGTGGAGTTGAGCGCCGTGGCAGGAACACAATTCTCGAACTAATTCTTCAGGCTCCTCAATCCAACCGGAATAAGCGTTAAAGATGGCCAAGCGGGTTTGCACCTGATCCATCCTTTGCTTCAGTCATATGCCAACGGCCACAACCTCATGAATGAAGAGCGACGGCAATTATCGATGCAAACAGAATGCGCAGGGGTTGAACTCGGCTTATCGGTGACTGCGCGGATCGGCAATACTCCGCTTGTTCGCCTGAACAAAGCCGTTCGCGGTCTTGAGGGAGTCGTGTTGCTGGCCAAGGCCGAATGGGTCAATCCGGGCGGAAGCGTAAAGGACCGTGCAGCATGGGCGATGGTCCGCAAGGCGCAGGCAGAGGGAAAACTCGGACCGGAGAAGACACTGCTGGATGCAACCAGCGGCAATACCGGCATTGCGCTTGCCATGTTAGGCGCAGCGCAGGGGTTTCCTGTGCGGCTGGCGATGCCCTCCAACGTTTCTCCGGAGCGAAAACTCATCCTCAAGGCCTACGGAGCGCAGGTGGATTGGACTGACCCAGATCAGGGTTCCGATGGAGCCATTCGCCGCGCGCGTGAGTTGGCTGGCAACGACCCGGAGCGTTTTTGCTATGTGGATCAATACTCGAACGACGCCAATTGGAAGGCTCACTATGATGGGACAGGACCTGAGATTTGGCGGCAGACCGAGGGCCGCGTGACTCATTTTGTTGCGGGCCTGGGGACCAGCGGCACATTCGTGGGCACCAGTCGAAGACTCAAGGAACTGAATCCTGCCATTCAGTGCATCAGCTTCCAGCCGGATTCGCCCTTTCACGGACTCGAAGGACTGAAGCATATGGCTACGTCGATAGTGCCCGCCATCTATGATCCAAATCTTGCTGATCGCCAATTGACGGTGGAAACCGAAGCCGCATACGCGATGGCGAAGCAGCTTGCCCGCGAGGAGGGCCTGCTGGTGGGCATCTCGGCCGCTGCAGCTGTTGTCGCCTGCGTTGAGATCGCTCGCGAAGAGTCCGCAAACGGGCGCGACGCCGTGATCGTCACTGTGCTTCCGGATTCAGCAGATAAATATCTAAGTGAACGGTTCTGGGAGGAGCAGTGAGCGAGCTGCGGCTAAGCAGGGCGGTTTACGATGCGATCCGGGCGCACGGTGAGGAAACCTATCCGCACGAATGTTGCGGTGCATTGCTTGGACGCTCGACGCCTGACGGTTGGTGGATCGAAGCGTCGATCAGGGCCGGCAATACACGCACCGACTCGGCGCACAACCGGTATGAAATCTCCCCGGGAGAACTGGTGAAGATCGAGCGAGAATCCCGGCGCCAGGGGCTGAGCATAGCCGGGTTCTATCACTCTCATCCGGACCATCCCGCTCAATGGTCGCAGACAGACCTTGCTGAGGCCCACTGGTTGGGCTGCTCTTACGTCATCACCGCGGTGGCGAGCGGCAAAGCAGCAGTAACCAACTCGTTCCGGCTGGCTGGAGACACCGAGGAGAACAAGCGATTCGAGGCGGAGCTCATCAAAGTGAAGGATTCGGCGAGCTAGCAATGCACCGATGGGAATTGGAAATAAGTGAGAGAACGTTTAAGAGAGGAGTTGAAGAGAATGACCATTTACATCCCCACGCCCCTGCGCACCTTTACGGCGGGCAAGGATGCTGTAGAAGTAAATGCCGCAACTATCGCCGCCGCGCTCGATGAACTGACTGTGGCGTATCCCGACTTGCGCAAGCATTTGTTCACGAGCGAGGGAAAAGTGCGCGCTTTTGTGAACATTTACCTGAATGACGAAGATGTGCGCTACCTGCCGGCGAAGGAGGCCACGGAGGTTTCGCCCGCCGACACACTCTCCATCATTCCTTCCATTGCCGGAGGGCGCCAGACCCGTTAACGGACGCAAATTCGGCTCCGAATCGCAGAGGCGGAGTGAATCATCTCAATGAATGAGGAATCATGAATACGGCCACTTTACCAATCGAGCTACCCGAACTGACTCGAGACGATCTGTCCCGCTATTCGCGCCACCTGATTCTTCCGGAGGTCGGTGTAGAAGGCCAGCGTAAGCTGAAGGCCGCTCGCGTTCTTTGCGTGGGGACTGGTGGGCTGGGTTCGCCGCTAGCCCTCTACCTCGCAGCGGCCGGTGTGGGCACCCTGGGCCTGGTGGACTTCGACGTTGTCGACGCCAGCAATCTGCAGCGGCAGATCATTCACTCGACCGCGGATATCGGTCGCAAGAAACTCGATTCCGCCGAGGAGAAGCTCAAGGCTCTCAATCCCGCCCTCAACGTCGTGAAGCACGACACGCTGCTATCGAGCGCGAACGCCCTCGATATCCTCAAGGATTACGATGTCGTCGCCGACGGCACCGATAACTTTCCCACGCGCTACCTGGTCAATGACGCATGCGTGCTGCTGGGCAAGCCGAACGCGTATGGATCGATCTTCCGTTTTGAGGGCCAGGCCAGCGTCTTCGCCACGAAGGATGGCCCTTGCTACCGCTGCCTTTATCCCGAGCCGCCCCCGCCGGGACTGGTGCCCAGCTGCGCTGAGGGCGGCGTTCTCGGCATTCTGCCCGGACTGATTGGCGTGATTCAGGCAACCGAGGCAATCAAGCTCATCCTCGGTATAGGTGAACCGTTGATCGGCCGCTTGCTCCTCGTGGATGCGCTTAAGATGCGCTTTCGCGAACTGAAGCTTCGCAAGAATCCTGAATGCCCAGTGTGCGGAACCCACCCGACGGTTACCCATCTGATTGACTACCAACAGTTCTGCGGTCTCGAAGCCGCGAGTGAAGCGCCAAAGTCCGTCAAGAACGGAATCCCGCAACTGAGCGTGAAGGATCTTAAGCGACGGATAGATGCCGGTGAGAACCTCTTCATTCTCGATGTCCGCGAACCGTTCGAATATCAAATCGCAAATATCGGCGGCAAGTTGATTCCGCAGAACGAGGTTCCGCAACGCATCGGCGAGATCGACCGCAACCAGGAGATCATTGTGCAGTGCAAATCCGGTGGGCGTAGCCAGCGTATTGCTGAGTTTCTCAAGCAGTCGGGCTATCCCAACGTGACCAATCTTGCCGGCGGCATTCTAGCCTGGTCCGACGAGGTCGACCCCAGAGTGCCAAAATACTGATGATCGCGATTTCGAAACTATCGAGTCTTTTGGAGCGGGAGACCGGGATCGAACCGGCGACATTCAGCTTGGGAAGCTGACGTTCTGCCACTGAACTACTCCCGCCGGGCGGGGCAGAGCCAACCTGAAGAAGTATATATCAATTC
>CAZANC010000162.1:0-8020 GCA_964486495.1 uncultured Occallatibacter sp. | reverse complement strand
AGCGGAACAATGTCTTCCTTGGTGAGCGACTTGATGCCGTCGGCGATCGGCTGCAATAGGCCGTAGGGGCCTACGCGATTCGGGCCGATTCGATTTTGAATCCGGCCCAGGCCCTTGCGCTCGAAAACCGTAGTGAGCGCGAAGAGGCCGGGGAAGACGCAGACGATGGCAATGACGCCGAGCAGAACTCCCGCAGCCTGGCGCAAAACCGCGGGCAAAAATCCGACGAGCCAGTTGCGCAGGAGAACGAAGATCTGGTCGAGATTCACGAAGAACGGATTCGTGGCCCCAAGCGTCGCGATCATGGGCTAGCTCCCTCCTCCCGACGTCGGAGCCGGATTCGCTGCAGCCGCGGCTTTGGCGGCGGCGGCTTCCGCTGCCGCTTTGGCCTTCGCTTCCAATTTGGCTTTCTCCTCGGCCAGGCGCGCATCGACCTCCGTCGCCTCGGTCGGGTGGATCGAGTGGTAATACTCGTTCGATCTGGACAGCTCTTTGCGGTCGAAGAGCAGGCCGCCGAATCGATCCTCGGTAGCCAACTCGAACTCGGTGTCCATCTTGATGGCTTCGAACGGGCAAACTTCAACGCAAATCTGGCAGCTCATGCAAACGGAGACGTCAATGTCGAAGCGCGCGGGATAAAACTGCTGTTTGCCCACGTAATCCGGCTTTTTGTCCGCGCTTTTTTCGATGTAAATGCACTTGGGCGGGCACTCTTTCTCGCAGATCTGGCAGGCCACGCAGCGCATTCCGGCCAGCCAATCGGCGCCGTCCCCTGGGCTCTTGGAATCGTAGACCAGAAAGGGAAAGACGCGCGCGCTTTCGGCGGTGGGAATCCGCTGTTCCGGATACTCGACCGTCGTCAGCCGCTCCGCAGAGACAAAACTGCCGAAGAAATTCCTCGCCGTCTCCGCCATCCCTTTCAGGATTCCATCACCCAGCAATGCATCCTCCAGTTTGCAGTTCAAAGGTCATCGTTCACAGTTCGTCCATCTCCAAGTTAGTCCGCAAAGGAAAATGTTTGCGCCTCCAGCGTGGACTGCATCGATCCCTGGGGCACACCTGTGGCGCTTTCACTGCCCGTCGCCGTTACGCTAGTGATTGTTGCGTTGGTCAGGATCCATTCAAGCGCGCCGCCAGTGGTCGATGCAGGCGCGTTGGTTTTCCCCTTGTTCTTTCCCTTGGTCACCGCCGATTGGTTCCAGTTATCCGTGGCGGCCGATCCTCCGCCTTCGCCGTCAACCAGCTTGCAGCTTCGCAGGTTTTCGTTGTCCTGGAGCATCGACAAAAGCGCGCCGTAATCTTTGCCCGGAGCGAAGTCGATGGTTAACGTGAATTTGGTTTCAGGCCTGCCCTGAGCCGCACCCACTCCCGAAACGCTTGACGCGGTTACTGCGACGGTAAACCCGGTCAGCTCGATCGTGATCGGCCCACTTCGCGCGGCATCGCATGTAAGGGTGTACGGTCCCGCCGCGCGCGCTCCGACTGCCACGCCCAGCGTCAAACAAATTACCAGCAGTGCCCTCGTTCCTTTCATGAACTTCATCTCGACCTCCTTGCGGTTTCTGCTGCATTGACACATGGACCAGCATCAACACTCGCATCTCTACCGGTCCACCTCTCCCAAGACAATATCCACGCTGCCAAAGATCAGTACAACATCGGCGACATTTTGCCCCAGACACATGTCTTCCAGAATTGTCAGGTTGATGAGGCTAGGCGGGCGCACGCGATAACGATAAGGATTGGGCCCGCCGTCGCTGATGAGATAAAAGCCAAGCTCGCCCTTGGGCGCTTCGATGCGGCCGTACGCCTCGCCGGGCTTGGGGCGGAAACCGCGCAGCTTCGCCTTTGGGTCCATGATCGGTCCGGCGGCAATATCCTTGAGCGCCTGCTCAAGAATTCTGATCGACTCGCGCATTTCGAGGATGCGAACCATGTAGCGATCGTAGATGTCTCCGTGGTCGCCGAGCGGGATGCGGAATTGGAATCGGTCGTAGATGCCGTAATGGTCGACCTTGCGGATGTCGTAGTTTACGCCCGACGCGCGCAGCATCGGGCCAGAGACTCCGGCATTGACGGCCAGCTCGGGCCGCAGAATTCCAACTCCCTGGCAGCGCGCCATCAGAATCTCGTTGGATGAGAGCAAAGCCTCGAACTCGTCGACAAATGCAGGCAGGCCGGCCACCACCTTGCGCGTGGCGTCGAGCCACGCTGCGGAAACATCCACGCGGCAGCCACCAAAGCGCATGTAGTTGCACATCATGCGCGAGCCTGTTAGCGATTCGAAGAGGTCCAGGATTTTCTCGCGCTCCTTGAAGGCGTACATGAGCGGCGTGCCGCTGGCGCCCATCTCCTGAATGAGAAATCCGATCGAAGATGCGTGGTTTTGCACGCGCGTCAGCTCGGCAAGAATAACGCGAATGTATTCGGCCCGCTCAGGGACCTCCTGGCCGACGAGCTTTTCCACCGCCAGCGCATACGCCCAGTTGTTGGTGAGCGAACAGAAGTAGTCGAGGCGATCGGTGTACGGCATCGACGCCAGATACGAAGCGCCCTCGGCGATTTTCTCGTGGTTGCGGTGCAGGTAGCCGAAAACGGGTTTGAGGCGGACGACCCGCTCACCGTCGAGCGCCACATCCATGCGAAAGACGCCATGCGTCGAGGGATGATGCGGCCCCATGGCGACTTCAAGCAGCTCACCCTCGCCGTCCGGCTCAATCACCGGCGGCCGGTTCCAGCCCTCAACTCTCTTCGTCCTGGTCTCTGTCACGCTCATGCGCCGCTCGTTCCTTGCTCCCTTGCTCCCTCGCTCACTTGCTCTCTGCTTGTGCGCTCTAGTGCCCGCCGCAGCACCTCGTCGTGCGGCGTGGGCTCATACTCGAAATCGTCCGGCTCCACGTAATCCCTGCGCATGGGGTGATCTTTGAATCCGTCCCACATCAGCAGCCGGCGCAGGTCCGGATGACCGGTGAAAACGATGCCGTAGAGGTCAAATACCTCGCGCTCCTGAAACTCGGCTGAGCGCCAGACGGGCGTGAGTGACGGCAGGTCGACTTGATCGGACCGGTTCACCGTGCGCATCCGGAGCACCAGCGGCCCGTGCTTCTTCCCCACCGAAAAAAGGTGGTAGACCGCCTCAAGGTAACCGGGCTCGATTTGCTTGCGGGTCACGTCGACCGTTTCCTCGACTGTTTGCTCGACGCCGTCGATCGTTTTCACGACCTGACGCGTTACTTTAACTTTCTCCGCCATCTCTTTGTCCGGCCAGTCGACGCCGGTCAGGTTAGAGAGGAAATCGAAGGCCAGCTCGGGATCGTCGCGAAGAAACGTTGCGACCGCAAAGGCGGACTCCGGCGCGATCCGCAACGAGTGTTGCGCGGAGGGGCTGGGGTTGGTCACAAATTCAACGCCCGCGCCGGGAACCGCCGCTTCAATTGCCGTCTTGATCTCTTCAACTGTCTTCAAATCAGCTACCAGCTTTCAGCTATCAGCTCTCATCAATTCGTCGCCGCTGCAAGAATCTCTCTGTTTCCCGTTCCCTTTTCCTTTGTAGCGCCGGCGCCCCGCCGGCTGTCGTGCGGGCGTCCTCGCCCGCACTCCCCTGTTCCCTGCCTTACCGAATCGTGATCGGTACAGGCCAAACTCCCTTGTTCGATGTGGGTTCCAGATCGTGCTCTCCCTGCTCAGGCACGGGAAACTCGCCCTGCGCTTCGGAGTCGAGAAAGCGCGGTCGGCCCTCGCCAGTCAAGGGCTGTCCATCGATCTTCTTTTGAAGCGTCATGAAGGCCTGGATCAGCGCCTCAGGGCGCGGCGGGCAGCCGGGAATGTGCACGTCCACCGGAATGTAGCGGTCGATGCCCTTGAGCACGTTATAACCCTGCTTGAACGGACCGCCGGAGATGGCGCACGCGCCCATCGCGATGACATACCGCGGCTCGGCCATCTGGTTGTAAAGGCGCACCACCTGCGGCGCCATCTTCTTGGTCACCGTGCCGGAGACGATCATCAGGTCGGCCTGCCTCGGCGATGGCCGGAAGACCTCGGCTCCGAAGCGAGCCAGATCGTAGCGAGCCATGGTTGTGGCGATCATCTCAATGGCACAACAGGCCAAACCGAATTGCATCGGCCAGACCGAGCTGCGACGGCCCCAGTTGTAGAGCTCTTCGATGGTCGTGACGAAGATGCCCTGCTTGCCCAGTTCGATCTTCAGTTGCTGGTCAACAGCCATAAGTCGCTCCGCTCCAGTGGTCAGTGATCAGTGGTAATAAACCAGCTCACCGTTTCGCACAACATTCATTGCCCGGACGAAAAACTGTTCCCTATTCCCTGATCCCTGTTCCCTGCTTTCATCACTGCCACGTCAGCACGCCCTTCGCCCAGGCCCAGGCAAGTCCCTCAACCAACAGGAGGACAAACACCAGCATGGCCGCGCAAGCCGCAGCGCCCAAACCTGTAAATGCCACCGCAAACGGAAGCAGGAAGACGGCTTCCACGTCGAAGATGAGAAAAATGATCCCGTAGAGGTAGTAGGCCGAACGGAACTGCATCCACGCGTCGCCCTTCGACTCCAGGCCGCACTCGTAAATGGCGTTCTTGACCGCGTTGGGCTTGGCCGGCGAATACACCCGCGCCCACAGCCAGGCCAACCCCAGAGGGGCGAGGCCAAAGCCCAGTGCCGCCAAGAACAAAACTGCCAATGAAAAATAGGGACTGGAAGCCATCGTGGGAAAGAATTTCCTACTCTTTCAAGCTACCAGTTTGGGGCATGGTTTGGCGAAGAAGTTAATGACGGTCGGCGCCATTCAGGCTGGATTTTCCACCATTTATCCCATCAGGTGAACCGTTGGCTGTCCGCGGCTCCTAAGCTCGCTAGTCGTCGGCGTCGTCCGCATTCTTCGCACGCACCTTAAGCATCGGTGGCACCGGCGCGCCGCCCATTGCGTCCTTCCACAGGATGATGTTGAGCTTCTCGGCGGGGGCCCGATCGGCGTGGCTGAAGTCCATCTTCATGCTGGCCCGGGCGCCCACGGCGTTGTTCTGATTGGCGGTGTAGATGAGACCGTTGTCGCGGTTGGAATAGTCGGCGGTATAAGGTGACTGATCGCCCGGTCCCGTAAACAGCGAGGCGATCATCGAGCAGAAGGCATCGTTGTTATTCATGGGCGGCAGGCCGAGCAGCGCCTCCATGGTGCGAACGACGCTCACCGTGGAGTAGAAGCGGCTGTCAACAAACGGCGCGCCGCTGGGGCCGCGCGGCGAATACTTGCTGACCACCAGCGCGATGCTGCGGTGCGCATCGACGTGGTCGGCGCCGCTCTGCGCATCGTCCTCAAGAATAAAGAAGGCCGTGTCGTCCCAATACGGCGAGTTCGAAATCGCCTCGACGGCGCGGCCCACCGCCAGATCGTTATCGGCGACGGATGACTTCGGCGATGGCCCGCCCGGACGTGTGCCCGCGGTGTGATCGTTGGGCAGGCGCAGCATCACAAAATCGGGCATGGAGTCGTGGCCGTGCTCGCGATCGGCGATCCATTGCTTGAGGTGGCGCAGAAATATCTCCACCCTGACTTGGTCGGGGACCATGAGATTGAAGTCCGGCGCTTCCGGCGCGAAGTGACCCACCAACTCGGACTTGGTGGCTATGTTGGTCACTATTCGCGAAATGGGCCACGGCCATTTGTTCAGGCCGCCGCCCCACTCGGCGGGCAGCGCCTCACCCGGGGCAAACGCCTTTTGCGCACAGCTCGGCCCGGCCAGCATCGCTCCCAGCGTGGCGTCGGCAACCGCCGGCTGGTCGCAAAACGTCGACGAGATGAACTCGCCAAAGTGATAGTAGGTTTTGCCGTGCGCAGCGAGGTCGCCCCACAGATAGCCGCTGGCGGGCTCATTCACGTCAGGGATTCTCTGCAGCAGCGGATAGCCACCGGCCACAATGCCTTCGTAGTCGTAACTCCGCTGTTCCCCGTGATAGTTCTGCTGCCATGTCTTCTCCAGGTAATCTGAGCCGATCCCCGCCGTAGACCACACATGTCCGTCGCCGGAGACTTCGCCGGAGTCAAAGAAATTGTCGAGCACGCCGAACTGCAGCGCCAATTTGTGCTGGTTGGGTGTAACAGGTTGGCCATACATCGCAAGGCTTGCGTCGCCATTGCCCACCGGCTTGCCGTCCTGCTCGAGGTCGCCGAGGATCTGGTCGTAGGTGCGGTTCTCCTTGATGACGTAGATGACGTGCCGAATCCGACCCGTGGCGTCGCCTGCAAACGCGATCTGCTCCTGCGCGGCATTCATCCGATTCGACTCGAGCACGATCGTGGTCCAGCCGGCAAGATGGCTCGCGATCTCCGATTCGTCGATCGCCGCCAGCGAGCCGTAGAGCAGCGTTCCAATGTAGGTGCTACTGCCTCTGCGCGCATTCGCTTGCGATTCGACGGTTCGCTGCGGAAAGTTGTTCGGCCCGGCTCCCTTGCCCTTGGCGGTCGCCACGTAGAGCTTGCCGCCGGTCGGCGTCGCGACGAATGCCATCGACATCGGCATCCATTCAGTGGGAATGAATCCATCCGGCTCAACCATCCCCGCCTTCGCGATTTTCGGCGTGAGCTTCCCCGGCTCGATCACCGCGATCGCATCGGTTGCCATATTCGCCACGTAGAACCTGCTGCCATCGGCGTTGACGGGGAGAGCAACAGGCTCGGCGCCGAAGTAACTCTGCCCCGGCAGGCGCGTATCGAAGTAACCTTTGGCGGCGAATTGCCCCGCGCTCACATTCACGGCTGCAACGGCGTCGCGATTCGCGAGCGCGACATAGAGCGTCCTCTCGCCAGGCGCTAAAACCATTGCACACGGATGCGTCCCCGGAGCGATGGGGTCAGGCGGCTTGAGCAAGGCCAGCTTTCGCGCCACTGCGCCGCGCGACAAGTCGAGTTCGGCGATCTCCGATGCGTTCCACAGCGCGACAAACACCCGCCTGCCGTCCCTCGTCACGGCCAGCGCAATCGGGTAGGTCGACGGCACGGTGTCGCTCTCGGAGAGGTCGAATCGTTTTTCGATTGCACCCGTCGTGGCGTCGATCAGCACCACATCGTCGGAAAGATTCTCGGCGACCAGCAACTTTTCGTGGCCGGCCTCGCCAAGGACCGCGATTGCTGCCGGGTACGGCACACTTTCATCGTTATCGGTTCCGTCGGGCAGACGCGTTTTCCGTCCCGGAGGGAGCGGCGCAGCAGGCAAATGAATCAGGCGCTCGGGCGCGATCTTTCCCTCGGCAAAGCTGTAAACCACGATGCCACTGCCTACGTCCGCTTTGTCACCGCCCCTCGCGTCGGTCAGCGAGGCCATGCTGGCGTAGATGTGGCTGCCATCGCGGCTGAACGCAAGACCCGAGTAGAGGGTTTGGTGCGCATGCAGTGCAGTGCGAGCATCGGGGAAATCGGCAAGCGCGCCGGTCGCGGTGTCCAGAACCGAGAACGACTGGTCGTAACGCGACTCGAAAGTTCCATACCCCGCATTGACGGTCACCACGTAGCGGCGGTCCGGTGAAACAGCCATTGAAATGGGCAGGCTGTTCGTGCGCTGCGGATGGCCCGGGACTTCGCCGATCAATCGCTTGCTCGAAGGCAAGTCAATGGTTTGCGCCGAAAGCACGATCGATCCCGCGCAAATGGCGGCGGTAAGAACCGCCAAGTGATTTCTGAAATCCATGGAGAGAAGCTCCACCTCTATCTAACGGACCCTCGATGAATTTAATGTAAACCGCGATGGCGGCACGCGGCGACAGGCGGATTGTATGTGGAGATGATGGGCGAAGGCTCGTGCCCGAGGCCAAATCGGACGGCTGCACAATGGTGTCCCGTCCCTTCTCCGCCGCGAAAGCCCACGGCGGAGAAAGGTTGGGACCAGGGAGAACGGTTCAAAGCCGCCTACGGATAGATGCCGCGAATCTGCACAGCCTCAGCCACACGGCCGATTCCGAGCATGTTGGCGGCAATGCGCATGGGTACATTCCGCTCCAGATGAATCTTTA
>CAZANC010000161.1:0-8023 GCA_964486495.1 uncultured Occallatibacter sp. | reverse complement strand
TGCTCTTCAAAGACCAGGGCCTGATTCACGACATCGTTTCTTCGGTAAGCTACGTTGACGGCATCGTGTGGGCATCGACATACTTCGGCGACAGCCGGTACGACGGCCGTTACTGGCACAATTTTCTGACGAAAGATAGCGGACTGCCCTCGAACTTCACCAACTTCGTGAAGGGTGTTGACGCCAATCATGCCTGGTTCTGCACCGACAAAGGACTGGCTTATTACGATGGCGCAAACTGGGCCGTCTACACGCGCTCGCTCATCTCGCACAAGCCGGCGATGACGGTGCGCGACGCGAAGGGGAACGTCACGGAGATTCCCGTGACCAGCGGGCCGGCGCACAACTACATTCTTGGCATCGACTTTCAAGGCGGCGATATATGGGTTGCTACCGCCGATGGGTTGAGCCATGGAGTTCTTCAACCGTAAAGAAAGAGGGGCTAACGCCATGATCGCACTTGCTGAAATTCTGGAAACAATCGGACGCGCACCAGTGAGGAAGCGCGCCATCACCAATCGCGAAGTTCTTAACGAAGCCCACGCCTACGCCAAGCCAAGCTCGTTCTCGCGCGGGATGAGGATCGATCTGAACGGCTTGACGATTCTGCTTATCTCGGGCACAGCGTCGATTGACGAGAACGGCGAGAGCGTGCACACCGGCGACTTTCGCGCGCAGATGCGGCGCACGCTCGAAAACATCACCGGGCTGCTGGCCAGCGAAGGCTGCACTTGGCACGATATTGTCCGCACTACGTGCTATCTGCGCGACATCGAGCGAGACTACGAGGCATTCAATGAAGAGCGGACGGAATTCTTCAATGAGCAGGGGCTCGACCCACTGCCCGCCTCGACCGGCATCCAGGCCATTCTCTGCCGGCCGGAGCTGCTCGTGGAGATCGAGGCGATTGCCATGTTTCGGACGGAAAAGGCCGACAGCGGCAAGGAGTAGGCATCATGCGTCATGGAATGTTACCGATTGCGCTCTGCGCGCTGGCAGCCTGCGCCGCATTGCCTCTTTTGGCGCAGAGTGGCGGCGTGTGCGAGTGCGGCAAGCATCCGCCGGGACCGCCGCGCGACCGGACTGTGGCGCCATACGCAGGTGAGCCGCAGGATTTGAGGCCGTTCGCCAAGTTTGAAAAACCGTACTACGAAAACTATCTCGAACCGAATATCTACACCGGCGCCGGCCGCGACATTCCTGATCCCAAAGACATCACCGAAGTGAAGATTGGTTTTTTCGGCCCCGTCGACCCCAGCCCGGATCAAGTGGACGGTTTGCGCATGCTGCACGGGGCGCAATTGGCCGTGGATGAGGCGAACGCGCGCGGCGGTTACGGTGGCAAGCCCTTCAAGCTCATGGTGCATAACGACTACAACAACTGGCAGGCCAAAGCAGTTTATGGCGCCGGCCGCCCTACCGACTCGACGATCTGGGGTTCGGCGGCGGACGAAGCCGTGAAAATGATTTACGACGACCAGGACTGGGCGATCTTCGGGTCGATCAGTTCCGAGTCGACTCACATTATTCTTCGAGTTGCTCTGAAAGCCGAGATTCCGATCGTCAATTCCGCCTCGACCGATCCCACCATTCCTGAAACGTATATTCCCTGGTACTTCACGGATCTGCAGGACGATCGCGTGCAAGCCTACACCCTGGCTCGCCATATCTATACAGAGCTTGGCCTGAAACGGATTGCGCTGCTCAGGCTGAACAACCGCTATGGCCGGCTGGGCGTTCCAAAGTTCCGGAGTGCGTCAGTCCGGTTGGGACACCCGGTGGTGATTGAGCAGAAATTCCTGCCGGGCGACACGGACTTCTCGCGCGAACTCGATATCATCCGTGATTCACGCGTCGACGGCATTGTGGTTTGGGCGGATGAAAGCGAGACGGCGGGTATCCTGAAGCAAATGCGCGCGATGGGAATGAAACAGCGCGTCTTCGGTTCCTACCGCACGCTGGGGCCCGATCTGCTGGCTCAAGCCGGCGCCGACGCCGAGGGCTTCGAAGCCGTTTTTCCATACAACCCGACTCGCAAAGACCCGCGTTGGCTCGACTTCAATCGCCGCTTCGATGCTCGCTTCCATGAGCAGCCGGAGCAATTCGCTTCGCTGGCCTATGACGCCATGAACGCATTGCTCGACTCCATCTGCAAGGCCGGGTTGAATCGTGCGCGCATTCACGACGCACTCGCGGATATCGAAGCGTATGACGGTGTGACTGGGCACATGGTCTTCGATCCCCTCGAGAAGAATGTCGCGCCGATGTACCTGGGCACCGTTCACAATGGCGCAATTACGTACCGGCTCGCGACGATGGAGAAGCTGCCGGCGGGGCAACAGGCTGCTGACGTGCAAGGACCGCCTGATGCGCCGGCGAAACCGTATGCTCGCGTGGGCGAAGATGGGGTGAGCTTCGCGGGGCCGCGATCTGCCGATCTCCCGCCAGGACCGGTGCGCGTGGTTCTTTTTGGACCGAATGCCGCGGAGATTGCGCAGTCGCCAGAGGTTCTGGCAGCACTGCGCACTGAAGTACCGGCTGGCCGCGAGTGGGTGGTGATGCCGGTGGAGAGCAAGCAGAATTGGGGCACAGCCTCAACTCAATTGGTTCACGCCTTGATTGACGAACATGCCCTGGCGATCGTGGCGCTGGATCGGGACGCAGGCCACCTTGCGGAACAGCTGGCGCTGAAGTGCTTTGTCCCAGTGGTGGCTTTGAGTGCCGACAAGTCGCTCACTTCAGCCAATGTTCCCTGGATTTTCCGGCTGCCGCCCGAGGCCAAACCGGCTGAGGCACTTCGCCTGTTGCGTCAGGCTGCCGCGCGAGCCGGCGTCAACCCGGCGAGAGTCAGGGATGAACTGGCGTCAGGAGATGCGATTGAAGGAATGGCTTTTCTGCCGACAGGAGAGCCACGCGAGCAGTAACCTGAGCTCATTTCCAACCTGAAGGATGGGTCAGGAGTTGACGGTCCTCACGATTCGCTGGAGCGGATCGCTGGAGCGGATCGCTGACGTCAGGCCCGTGGAATCCGACGCGCGGAACGGCACGCCGGCATTGATCTTTCAAATCGCCATTCACCAATTTGTAATTGTCGTTTAACGAACGATTTGCTGTTCTATCTTGTCAGCGGATTGTCAGCCTGCAACAACGCGAAGAACACTTCGCCATCGTGCGTGGCTTCTGTTCCCGCCGGCTCGACATTCAATCTCAGTGTCACCGCCAATCCAACGACGGCCGGTCAATTTCCATCGCTGACACTGACCACGCCTGACGTTATCAACGTGACGCAATGAGCAAGACCACCGTTTCTAAAGCGGTGCGATCATGGCGCTTTTGCGGGGATAACATTCAGGTAGGAACGCATATTCGGCTTCTGCTCACGATTCGCTGGTGCGGATCGCTGGCGCGGATTCGCTGGAGCGGATTCGCTGCCGCGAATCGCTAGACGCCATCCTCCACGGCCCCGCTCGGAAAACATTTTCAGCTCGGTAACTAAATGCGCTCGTACGATGGTAATCGCGGGCAGCATAAAAGCGATTACTGACGGGGGATAAATGCCCGTATCGCGCAGAAAATGAGGCGCTTCTGGCGATTTCGATGGCTGGAAAGTGTTATTGTTTAGGCGGCCTCAACAACACTACGATCACCACTAAAGATTCATCCGTAATCCGGGTTCGCCTTCCCGGAGTTTCGTATCTTGACGATCTACTCTCTTTTCTGGGAGACTTGGGTTCCATCCCCCGCTTTGCTGCATATAAACGACAGGCTCAAACGGTCGGACGATCAGGCTTGCTTATCTCCGGCCTCAAATAGACTAAAGGAGAATTCCAATGCCCTCACTGAAATCCACTAGACGCCATGGTTGTATCTCGGGTCTCGTACTCGCCATCCTCAGCCTCGCGGCGTGGAGTGTGGCCTCAACCGGCGCTGCGTCAGCGCAAGTCCTCACGACTTTGACCAACTTCAACAATGCAAACGGCCAGAGCCCATACGGGGGCCTTATCATTGACGCCAACGGAGACCTCTTCGGCACAACGTTAGCTGGCGGGACATCCAATACCGGCACAGTGTTCGAGATCGCCAACAGCGCGAGCGGCTACTCCAGCACACCAACCAGCCTGGTCAACCTCATCGGTTACATAAACGGCGAGGAACCGCTTGGCGGCCTCATCACCGATGCCAACGGAGACCTGTTCGGCACAACTTACGCCGGCGGGGCATTCGATGGCGGCACGGTCTTCGAGATTGTCAAGACCACGAGCGGCTACGCCAGCACACCGATTACCCTGGTTAACTTCAACGGCAATGGTGCGATCGGCCCGTATCCACACGGGGACCTTATCGCGGACGCCAACGGAGACCTCTTCGGTACAACGGTATATGGCGGAACATCCGGTGACGGCATGGTGTTCGAGGTCGTCAAGACCACGAGCGGGTATGCCAGCGTACCCACCACCCTGGTCAGCTTTAACGGCACGAATGGCGCGAATCCGCATTGTGGCCTCATGGCCGACGCCAACGGAAACCTCTTCGGCACAACGCAAAATGGCGGGACATCCGGTAACGGCACGGTGTTCGAGATCGTCAAGACCACGAGCGGCTTTGCCAGCACACCCACCACTCTGGTCAACTTCACCTATTCGAGTGGAGCGAATTCGTACGCTGGCCTCATTGCCGATGCCAACGGAAACCTCTTCGGCACAACGTACGATGGCGGGGCATTCGGTGCCGGTACAGCATTCGAAATCGCCAAGACCGCGAGCGGCTATTCCAGCACACCCACCATCCTGGTCAACTTCAATGTGACGGATGGCCAAGGTCCACAGAGCCCCCTGATCGCCGACGCCTCAGGAAATTTTTTCGGCACAACCGAATATGGTGGGGCATCCGGCGACGGCGCGGTGTTCAAAATCGTCAAGACCACGAGCGGCTATGCCAGCACACCAATCACATTGGTGAGCTTCAACGGTACGAATGGCGAGGGCCCGAGGGGCGTCCTTCTCCCCGACGCCAACGGTGATCTCTTCGGCACAACCGAATATGGTGGGTTGTACAGCGACGGCACGCTGTTCGAGCTCACCGGCAGCGGTTTCGTTACGTCCATACCCTTCGCCTCATTCCAGCCGGATCTGGCGGTCTCGACCGCGCAGCCCTACGCTTACGCGCTCGTCGCGGGATTCACGACGTCCGCGGCCAATACAGCGATCAATCCGGCGACCGAGGTGGTCACACTTGCGATCGCTAACTACACTGTAACCATCCCGGCGGGGTCCTTCAAAACGATAGGGAACGCATATTTGTATCAAGGGACAATCAACGGAGTGACGATTTCCGCAGGCCTCACACCCCTTGGCAAGAACGCGTATGCGTTTGCGGTGATCGGCTCGCCGGAGAACTTGAGCAGTGCGACGAATCCGGTGATGGTGAATCTGACAATCGGAGCCAATGCAGGCAGTTCTCAAGTCAACGCGGTTCGGGTGCCGTGAGAGATGCTGGCGGAAGACTGGGAGGCGCTTCCTTGAGGCGCCTCTCTTTTTTGGTTGAGAGAATGAACCGCGATTGTGCACCAAACGGGCACAGATCAAACCACGCGGGCCGAAAGTTCAACCTCACACGATGGGGAATTCCTGGAAGATTATTCTGGGAGGAACCGTCACCTCCAGTGAACAAATGTAGAGATGCGGCTCAGAGGAAGTTTTGCACGCCACTCCCCAAAGATCACATGCGGAAATTCGGCAAGGCACGGACCGTCTCAAAATCGACTACAGCAATGCAGCGGTAAAAGCAGATGCGTAGCCGGAATCGGCTATCTCGCATGAACTATCAATAATTTATGTTGGTCGGGGCGGAGGGATTCGAACCCCCGACCCTCTGCTCCCAAAGCAGATGCGCTACCAGACTGCGCTACGCCCCGATAACCTCTTTCGATTGTAACCCGCTTTTTATTGGTTCTGGGCCAGCTCCGTCATGAGTGCAGCAGCCACATAACCAGCCACAATACCAGCACCACCGGAATGGCAAAAACCAAGCCGAGAATGGCGGCCAGGACCAGAAGGAAAGCCCAATCGCGCCAAGTGTGCTGCCGAGGTTCGCCGAGGTGACGAGTGAGCAGGCGATAATTGCGGCGGTTCGCCTTCCAAGCAATGTCAAAGGCGTCGCCCAGGATCGGAATTGACCCGACGGTCACGCCGATGGCGAGGTTCGCTGCCATGCGGGCCAGCGTCACATAGGGCACGCCGCGAATCCACCCTGCGAGCGGTATCACCAAAGAGGCCAGACCCGCCAGCACGTCGCCGATGCCCGGAACCAGGCCGATGATTGCATCCACGCCGAAGCGGATGTGGGTTCCGGGAATGCGGAAAGCCTCGTCGAGCAGAATTTCGAGCTTGCGAAGCGTCTCGTCACGAAAAATCCACGCGCCACGATTCCACCGGTCTGAAGAGGCTGCATTGGCCCGCAAATCGGCGCCTGCAGAGGTAGCATCAGGTTCGCGCTGCGGCACTTTCGCTCCTCTCCGGCCGGTCTTTTTCAGATCTGCTTCGATGCTACAATCGAAAGGGTAGACGGCGGCTATAGTTCAGCGGCAGAACGCCTGACTGTGGCTCAGGATGTCGTGGGTTCGATCCCCACTAGCCGCCCCAAAGTCCCCCCGAAAAAGCCAAATCATGGTCACGGTCCGTCTTTCGCATTCAGGGGGGTAATCCTTGGTAACGCAAGCCGATACGCTGGTCCAGGCACAAGCGGAGCTTCCATCCTGGCTTACGTCGTTTGAG
Source organism: uncultured Occallatibacter sp. (assembly GCA_964486495.1). GTDB lineage: Bacteria > Acidobacteriota > Terriglobia > Terriglobales > Acidobacteriaceae > Telmatobacter. The sequence continues at coordinate 1,250 of CAZANC010000161.1, read as the reverse complement.
CCGCATCCCTGGCTCACGAACGGTCATCTCCAAACCATTGTCGGCAATTTTCTTCCGCGTCCTGCCTTTGATTTACCCGACGTGGCGGAAACCGTAGAAGTCGACCCGGCAGACGGAAGCCGCGTCCTCTGCCATTGCCATTGGCAGCCTGAGCCGGTCCGGGCCGCGCGGCTCACCACCATCCTCGTGCATGGACTGAATGGTTCGTCCAACTCGCGCTACATTCTGGGCGTCGCGCAGCGAGCCTGGGACGCGGGAATGAACGTTGTCCGCATGAACATGCGTAACTGCGGCGGCTCCGATGCGCTTTCGCCTGCGCTCTTTCACTCCGGCCGCTCGGAAGATGTGGGCGCGGTGGTTCGCCACTTCACCCAGCGTTTCGGCCTCGAGCGCGTCGCGCTGGTTGGCTACTCCATGGGCGGCAACATGGTGCTCAAACTGGCCGGTGAGTGGGGCGCACGTCCGCCGCTCGTTGCAGTGGCCACGGTCTGTTCGGTCATCGATCTCGCCGCCTGCTCCAACGCTCTGCACGCGCCTTCCAACTTCGTCTATGAGCGCCATTTTCTGCACGCATTGATGCAGCGCTTCCGCCACAAGGCGGAACTTTTTCCCGGCATCTATCAAACCCGCGGCATCGGACCGGTGCGCTCCATCCGCGAATTCGACCAGAAAATCGTCGCTCCCAACTGCGGCTTCCGCGATGCAGACGACTACTACTACCGCGCCGCCAGCGCGCGTGTCATCGACCGCATTGCCGTTCCCGCGCTTGTCCTCCTCGCCCAGGACGATCCGTTCATCCGTCTCACTCCAGAAACCCGCGAGCAGGTCCTCGCCAATCCCCATATCGACTTCATAGAGCCCCGTCACGGCGGCCACTGCGCATTCCTCAGCCGCCGAACCCGGAATGGTGCCCAAACGGGGGATCGCGTCGATTCCGTGAGTGATGTTCGCGCCGAGGATAGTGTCCACTGGGCCGAAGCCACCGTCGTTCGCTACCTTCAGGCTGTCGCTTAGGGCCTGCGGAAAAACTACCGCTGAGAAGCACGAAGTGTCAGGGCACGACTTTAGTCGTGCCGTAAACGCGCCAAAATGATTGCGGGCTTTAGCCCCTGAGGGATGGGTTCCTGACCTTTGGCGACTTTCTCCGCAACCCGTGAAGGCACCATCCTCAGCCCCGCGCCGCCCCAATCGTTCACTTCGCGCATACAATAATGAAGAGCGTGGGCGAGTAGCTCAATCGGATAGAGCAC
>CAZANC010000160.1:0-8078 GCA_964486495.1 uncultured Occallatibacter sp. | reverse complement strand
CGTTGCCGCAGCCGCAAACAGGACCGGATTCCTCAATCGGCATGTGGCCGAACTCACCCGCCATGTCGTCCCGGCCTCGCACGACGCGTCCATCCACCAGCATCCCCGCGCCGATGCCCTCTGAAACCGAAATCGCGATCATATTCGACGCATCGCCGAAATTGCCGAACCAGCGTTCTGCGGACAGGCAGGCGTTGGCGGCGTTCTCCATTTCGATCGGAGCCTCGAAAACCTTCTGCAACTCCGAGTAGAGATCGATCTGTCCCCAGGGCGCATTCGGCGAAAAGAGCAGGCGGTGCGTCCTCTGGTCCACGCGCCCTGAGACGCTCACACCCAGGCCCTGAAACAAACGGTCTCCGTAAATTGCGCGCAGTGCCCGCGCCGCTCTCGCGATGTGGGCGATGGCAACTCTCGCCTCTTCCGGTGTGGAACCAGCCTTGATATCGAAGGCGACTGTCTCCCGCCCCAGAATCTTCCCGTTAATGTCGACCACGGCCAGATTGGCCTTCCCCGGGCGCAGATCGATGGCCAATGTGACATGGCGGTCGTTCAACGTCACAAACATAGGCCTGCGGCCCCGCGGCAGCCGTCCCAGACTCCCTGCCACCACCCATCCCTCGTCGATAAGTTGGCCAATGATCAACGAAACTGTGCTGGGTTGCAGGCCGGTGAGGCGCGCCAGGTCCGCCCGGCTCACCGGCTGATGCAGATGGATGGCGTGCAGAAGAACATCTCGGTTGATCTCGCGCGCAGTTTCGCTTGAAGCCACAGCGTGGCGCGGTCGAGCCGGCTTATCATTCACATGCATTTCTCAGGACTTTCCCAAACGGGAGAGCGGCTGGATTTTTGGATCCTCTCAGCACTTCCGGTGGAGACGGTCGCTATCAATCATAATTGGGGCGCCATCGCGCACGAGGCCGTTGGGGCTTCGCGGAAAAGCGCAGTTGTCCCTGCCCAAAAACCGGCGCGGCATGGAGTCGGACGCACCGCGTACTACGCTCAAAATTCTTCCCGCGTTTACGCTCTCCTCCGTCCACCCGCTACACTCTTATCCGGTGATCCATGATGACGCTTCGCGCCGCATCGCGACTCTTCCGGTCCGCCCCTGTTGTTCTCTTTCTTTTCTGGATGTCCCCGCTCGCTCAACCTTCGAGCGCGCAGGCTCTCGCTGGTGACGCGAAACTCCAGCTCGTCATCGTGCTCAGTCGCCATGGCGTTCGCTCACCGCTAACTTCGCAAGCCGATCTCGACAAATATTCCGCAGCGCCCTGGCCCAAATGGGAGGTTGCACCCGGCATACTCACCGCTCACGGCTACCAGTTGATGAAGCTGTTCGGCGCCTGGGATCGTGAGAAGTTTGCCTCCGACAGCCTATTCGCACCCACCGGCTGCGCGGACTCGACCCACGTCACGATCCTTGCCGATATCGACCAGCGCACCCGCGAAACCGGCAAAGCTCTCGCCGAGGGAATGTTTCCGAATTGCAACATCGAAGTTCATTCCCGGCCAGATGGCGTACCCGATCCCCTTTTCAGCCCTCGAAAAGCGGGCGTTGGCCATCCTGATCCAACGCTTGCTGCGGCCGCGATTTCAGGACGTATTGGCGGCGACCCCGCCAACCTGACCGAAACCTACCGTTCGCAATTGACCGCGCTCGATCGCATTCTGTCCGGCTGCGGGCGTCTGCCGCCAAATCCGCGTCGCACCTCGATCTTCGATATCCCTGCGAGTCTCCAGCCCGGAACAAGCGATTCCCCCGTGTCGGTGCGCGGCCCGCTCGTCACTTCTTCCACGCTGGCCGAAAATCTGCTCCTCGAGTACACGCAGGGCATGAACGACGCCGACACTGGCTGGGGATGCCTCGATGGCGCCACGTTGCGCTACGTAATGCAAGCCAACATTGCGGCCTGGAACTATGAAGATCGCACGCCCACCTTTGCGCGCATCTACGCTTCCAATCTCCTCGACCACATTCGCCGGACCATGGAGCAGAGCGTTACGGGAAAAGCGGTGTCGGGCGCTCTCGGCAAGCGCGGAGACCGCCTCATCATCCTGGTCGGTCACGACACGAACATCGTCACCCTCGCCGGCGCTCTCGGCATCGATTGGATCGCCGACGGCCGCGTCGACGATTCGCCGCCGGGCAGCGCATTGGTCTTCGAACTTTGGCGCTCGCCCAGGTCCGGGCCCTTCGTGCGCGTCGCGTTCACTGCGCAAACTCTCGAGCAGATGCGCAATACGGAGCCGCTGACCCCCGCCAACCCGCCCGCTGAGGCGCCCATCTTCATCCCCGCATGCAGCCGCCCGGATCTTTCCTGCACCTGGGACAGCTTCTCTGCCGCCATGCGCCAGGCCACCGATCAGGCCTACGTCACCGCTCTGCCGTGACCGGAAACCGCGTCAGCCGGGTAAAATGGTTCGGCGCTGCGGTTTGCGCTTTGGAGGAAACGCACTTGAACTTCCCGTTAAAGATTGCCGCGTTGGCCCTGCTTTTGCTTGCCGCCGTCACCGCCTCCGCACAGCAGGACTCCTTTAGCAACTGGCCGCCGGGGCGGTCTCCGCAGGAAGTCGGCAAAGCCCTGGCCGAGCACTTCATCGTGAGCCCGCACCAACACAGCCCGGGAACAATCTTTTACGGCGAGGTCGGCACCTGGTATGGCGCGCTCACCTTTGCAGAGCTGACCCACGACACCGATTTGCGCGACCGCCTCATCAAACGCTTCGATCCATTAATGCCCGGCGGCGCAGAGGCTGCTCTTGTCCCCATGCGCGACCATGTCGACGACTCCATCTTCGGCATCGTTCCCCTCGAAATCGCAATACAGACCAAAGACAAGAAATATCTCGACTACGGGCTCTCGTTCGCCGACCGGCAATGGGAGAATCCCCAGCCCGATGGCCTCTCTCACGAGACGCGCTTCTGGATCGACGACATGTACATGCTCACCATCCTGCAGTTGCAGGCCTGGCGCGCCACCGGAGACAAAAAGTATCTCGACCGCGACGCCAACGAGATGGTCGCTTATCTCGACAAGCTGCAGCAGCCCAACGGCCTCTTCTATCACGCGGCCGACGTTCCGTTTTTCTGGGGCCGCGGTGATGGTTGGGTGGCCGCGGGAATGACCGAGATGCTGCGCGACCTGCCCGCCGATCATCCGCAGCGCGCGCGCATCATGGCCGGCTACAAACTCATGATGGCTGCGCTTCTTAAGTACCAGGCTCCGGACGGAATGTGGCGCCAGCTCATCGATCACGACGAGGCCTGGGAAGAGACCTCAAGCTCGGGCATGTTCACCTTCGCGCTTGTCACCGGCGTCAAGAACGGCTGGCTCGACGCAGCCACATACGGTCCCGCGGCGCGCAAGGCATGGATCGCGCTCACTGGCTTCATCGATCAGAACAACGACATGACCAGCGTCTGCGAAGGCACCAACAAATTGAACAGCCTCGACTATTATTTGCAGCGCAAGCGCAGGACCGGCGACTTCCACGGGCAGGAGCCTGTACTCTGGGCCGCGTCTGCTCTGCTGCGGTAATCAGTTGACCTTCTGCGTCGCTGGCTCGCCGATTCGCAACTTGTCCGCGCAGCGGTCGGCTAATCCCTGTTCCCTGTTCCCTGTCTTTATCAGTCCAGCCGCGTCAAGTACGCGTCGCCTTCCACCGGCTGCAGTTGGCGCGCAATTTGCTCGGCCATCGCGCGATCATCGCCCTCCGGCCGGATGCGTACCCAGAAGCTCTTCTCGCCGGGGAACTCGATCACGTTCGCCCCCGGATAATCGCGCAGCAACTGTGCCTTCAGCGCAATCGCGTCGTCCTCGTCATGGAACGCGCCGATCTGCACGCACCACCGGCCGCCCGTCGAAATCGGCTTAGGCGTCTCGTATACATCCATGCGCACCATCGCCATGCCGGTGCGGTAAATGCCCACTGCCTTGGCCGAAGCGATTGTTAGATCGAGCATCCTGTCTTCCACGAACGGTCCGCGGTCAGTGATCCGCATGGCGCTCGATTCGCCGGTCTTCAGGTTGGTCACCACCACCAGCGATCCCATAGGCAGCGTGCGATGCGCCGCCGTCATCGCGTCGTCGTCAAACACCTGCCCGTTCGCAGCGTGGCGCCCCTTGTAGGGCGCCGTGTACCAGGTGGCGTAACCAACCTCGCTCAGAATCGGCCTGTGGGTTGCAACGAATGCGAGATCGTCGCCATTGATCCCTCCTGGCGGCGCCGGCGTTACCGGAATCCTGGCCGGGGCTGGTGCGGGTGCAGCCGCAGGATAGGTCTCGGCCTCCGGCGGCAAAGCCTGTGGCGGAACCACGTGCGTGTTCTCCCGGTGTTTACACCCGTTCGCCCCCAGCGAAAAAATTGCCAGCAGAGCGAAACTCGCCGTCCAGCGCACCAGCGCGCCGCGCCAGCGAGCATCGGGCCGCACTTCCCTGCCCTGAGGCTCGCCTGCGCTCAAGTGCGCGGCTCCTTATTTGGATCATTCGCCTGATTAGGCGCATTACCATGCGGCTGATTCGCCGCTGGGTTGTTTTGCCGCTCAAAGCGGTCGGCCAGGTTGCGCAGCGTGTCGGCCGCTGTGCGCATGGCTGAGATCGACTCCCTCCGCACCTGCGGAATCACTGCGTCGTTCACATAGGTAATGGCGTGGCGCAACTCCATCTCGATCAGCTCGACCGCTTCGTCGATCCTCTGGCCCAACGTCGGCGGTCCACCCCATCCCGGCATATTTGGCGTGCTCATAAGTTACGTCCCTTCTGACAACCTGTCCAAAGTCTGCGCGACGCGACGTGCCGCGTCAATGCCTGTGCAGCCGGCGGGGGACCGTCAAGATTACTATGGACGCAAGCGCACCGCTTTCGCATGAAGACTTTAGATGACAATACGACGAAATGCGGCTTACTTTCTCAATGGCTTCGCGAGCCGCGCATCTTCAGCCTGCCTTTCTTCGCGCTGGCGCTGGCCTTTTGCGCTTGCAATCCCGCCGCCGCGCAAACCCAGACTGAAAACCCTCCGCCGCCCAATCCAGCGCCTGCTCTCCCGCCAGCTCCTCAACCACAAAGCTCAACCCAGCCCGCAGCAGCCCCGCCCGCCCAATCAACCCCTGCGCAGGTCGAAAGTCCTCCGCCGCAGAAGCCCGCCAGGCCTCCGCAACCCCTCAATCTCTGCGCCGTGAAAAACGCAGGCGCATCCATGGCGGCCACGGGTGGCTTGCGCGCCGTTTCCGTCCTCGGCCTGGGCGAGACCACACGCGAGGCCGGCTCAACCGCGGTCGAGTCGACGGTCTGCCTGGAGCATGCCCCGTTCTTCAACTGGTACACCCGTTTTGTCACCGGCCCTGAGGTCATGCGCTTTTCGCCCACGCAAAAACTTCGTCTCGCCCTGGATAACCTGATCAATCCCTTCAACCTCGCCACCATCTTCGGCGAGGCAGGCATTCAAATCGCGGCCAATTCGCACACGGCCTATGGTCCGGGATTCCCCGGCTGGGGCAGATTGTCTGGGGTCAACTTCACCGAGGACATGACCGACCAGTTCTTCGGCACATTCGTGGTTCCCACCGTCACCCACACTGACCCGCACTATCATCGCCGTCCCGACCTCAGCATCCCGCGCCGCGTCCTCCATTGTGTGAGCCAGACCTTCTGGCAGGACGCCGACAACGGCAGAAACACCATCAACTACTCCCAGATCGTCGCTCCCGTTTTCGACATCGCCATCTCCAATCTCTATGTTCCGGATCTCGAGACGCGCTTCTCCGCCGACGCCGAACGCTACAGCATCGACGTGGCCACCGCGCCCATCGACAACCTCATCACTGAATTCGTACCCTCGATCGCCAGCCACATCCACACGCACGTTGTCTTCGTGCAGCGCATCATCAACCAGGTCGCGGTCAACCCACCGTAGCACCGCGGTTGAGGTTGTCGTTGCGTCGCCTTGTCGTGGTAGATTCACATCACAAGCGCCCGTCCCTGGCCCATGTAGTTCTCAACCCTTGCAGGCTTCATCAGGCGCAACGGAGGTTGTTGCAGAAAATGAAAAGCGTTCGCAGGTCCTTCTCCCGCTCCCGCAATTTGAGTGCACTTTGCCTGGCGTTTGCATGCATGCTTCTGGGCTTAATGAGCAACCAGACCGCCAGGGCGCAAGCCGCGGCCCCGCCGATCGGCAGCTGGGTCAATGTAAATAAGACCAATGGCCTCGTGGTCGAGCAGAACGGTACTTGCGGCTTCCTGGTCAACGGGAAGGCGAAGTGGTCCGGCACCTGCAGGTGGGAGACCCCCTCAGCCAGAGGCGGGATTCTGGACCTCCAATATCCGATGCCTCTTCAGCCCGGGCACATTCGCTGGAGCGTTGTCTACGTCAACCAGACCACCATTACGCTCGATGGAGAGACGTTCTACAAGCAGGCGAACTAGGGCGCAGCTAGCCGGAACTCCCAACGCACCGTAAATTGGCGGCTAACCACAGCGCCCGTCGTTGGTGGCGCTCGCCTGTCACTTCAACCGCGACCGTAAGCGCGACGTCCGGCCCGATCCAGCATTTTACGACTTTCTCACTCACCGTGAATTGACCTATCCCAATGGCGGCAAAGAAGATGCGCGGCCTTTTGCACCGCTCCGTTCGCCACCCCCAAATCCCCATCCAACTCCCGATTCCGCCATTCACTGCACCTCTCTTGGGTTGACCGCCATTCCAAAGTACCCTCGTAATGACTTCTTAGCCTTCGCATTTCTATCAGGAAATCGCAAGGCCTGAGCCGGGGAAACCGCAAAGCAAATCATTGATCCCCGGCGCCTTAAAACCAATCGAGGAGACCGCATTCATGCCCAAAGCCGTCAAATACGTTGAGAAGGCCGCCGCCTACGCCGCCCAGGGAGCTTGGGTTGTTTTTGAGCGCTTGAATCGCATCAGCCCCAACGCCTCCTTCACGCCCAAGTGGAGCGACAAGCCTCTCCTCAAGAGCTATCAAAAGGAGAAGCCGCCCCTCGGCTGGCCGCGCACCACGGACTCGCTCTGTCCCAAGTGCGTCCCCGAGATTCGCAAGCAGATCCTCGACGGCAAGCTGCCCCACGAAGTTCTCCTCAACGAAAAGGTCGGCGAAATCAAGGCTCAGATCATCGAGCGCGACGGCAAAATCCTAATGGTCAAGGATTGCCCCAAGCACGGCCACTTTGAAGACGTCATGTCCATCGACCCCGTCTTCTTCAAGCACCTTGAAGAGAGCTTCCCCGGCCGCGACATGCGCGCCCACGGCAAGGGTGACGAAAAGCTGCACAACCACGGCACCTCGACCATCACCAACGGACGCGGCTCGGTGCTCACCATCGACCTCACCAACCGCTGCAACATGATGTGCGATCCCTGCTTCATGGACGCCAATCAGGTTGGCTTCGTCCACGAGCTCACGTGGGACGAGATCAAGACCATGCTCGACAACGCCATCACCATCAAGCCCAAGCGGCAAATGAGCGTTCAGTTCTCCGGCGGCGAGCCCACTCTGTCGCCCTACTTCCTTGACGCTGTCGCTTACTCGCGCAAGGTTGGCTACAACTCGGTTCAGGCCGCATCGAACGGTATCGAGTTCGCCAAGTCGAAGGAGCTTTGCCGCGCTGCTGCTGAAGCGGGTCTGCGCTACGTATATTTGCAATTCGATGGCATCGGCAACGCTGCCAACTCGCATCGCAAGGTGGGCAACCTCTTCGATGTTAAGCTGCAGGCCATTAACAATCTGCACGAAGCCGGCGTTGAAATCGTTCCGGTCACCACCATCATCAACGGCATCAATAACGAGCAGGTTGGCCGCATCATCGAGTTCGCCCTCGACAATCCAAAGAAGATCAGCTTCCTGAGCTTCCAGCCGGTCAGCTTCACCGGCCGCGACGAAGAGATCACTGAAGAGCGCCGCGTTGCCCAGCGCTACACCCTCTCGCACATGGCGCACGACGTCAAGGCGCAGGTCGGTATGGGCGAGCCGGCGCGCGACTGGTTCCCGATTTCTTTCATGTCCACCTTCTCTGACTGGGCCGATCTCGTGCACGGGCCCACCGCCGAGTGGGGCCAGCTCTCCTGCGGAT
>CAZANC010000159.1:0-8082 GCA_964486495.1 uncultured Occallatibacter sp. | reverse complement strand
GCCACCATGCAGGCGCATTTTGCCGCCGTCCTGAATACCGGCACGGTTCCCACCAAGTTGAAAGAGCTGATAATCGTTCGTACCAGCCAGGTGAACGAAACACCCTACTGCCTCGCCAGCCACACCATCCTCGCCCGCAACCTGGGCTGGACCGAAGATCAGCTTTCGCACCTCGCCGACTGGTTCCTCCGCGACGACTTCACCCCGGCCGAAAAGGCCGCTCTGCGCCTCGCCGAAACCGTCACGCGCAACGCCAACGCCGTCACCGACGAGCAGTTTGCCGAGCTACGCAGCTTCTACTCCGAGGGCGAGGTCGTCGAGCTGCTCTGCGCCATCGGCCTCTTCAATTACTTCAACCGCTTCAACAACGCGCTCAAAATGGAGCCGACCAAACCGGGCGAAGGCGGCGCATCGCAAAAAACGCCTGCGGCCGAAGCCGCCGCCGCACATTAAACCCAGCACGAAAATGGGTGCCCCATCCTAAACGCGAACGCGTCTAGAGTGGGAAAGCACGGACCCTAACCAGATTCACGAACCTCCACAGAGACCAATGAACCTTCAGATTCCGCCCGGCAACTTTCTTGCCTATCTCTTCGACTGCGACGGCACCATCGTTGACTCCATGCCTCTCCACTACATCGCCTGGAAGCAGGCGCTCGGCGAGTGGGGCTGCACCCTCGACGAAGACCTCTTCTACTCCTGGGGCGGCAAACCACCCGTCGAAATCATCGCGGCGCTGAACCAGATGCGGGACCTGAAAATGCCCGTGGAAGCCGTTGCCGAGCGCAAAGAAAATCTCTACTTTTCGCTTCTCCCCGAGCTCAAGCCCGTTCCGGAGGTGCTTGAGCACATCGACGCCCAGCAGGGTCGCATTCCATTTGCCGTCGTCTCCGGCAGCACCCGCGAGTCGATCGTTAAATCGCTCACCACGGTCGGCCTGCTCGACCGCTTCTCCATCCTCGTCGGCTCGGAAGACTACGCGCGCTCCAAGCCCGCTCCCGATGCGTTCCTCACCGCCGCCGCCCGCCTCAACGTCGCCTCCAAAGACTGCCTCGTTTTTGAAGACACCGACATGGGCGTTCAGGGCGCAACCGCCGCCGGCATGGCTTCCGTTCGCGTTCCCCAGCCTCACGAGCGCCGCAACGGAACCGAAAAGATTGCGCCTGCGTAGACTGACGCAAGGGATTCAAGGAGGCTTTTTGTCTTCCATCGCCATGGCTGAGCCCAAACGCGATCGCATCTGGTCTGCAGACCTCGCAATTCTCCTCGCCATCGCTGCCGCGGTCGCGCTCCTTCATCTCTTCACCAATAATCGCTACGGCTTTCATCGCGACGAGCTCCAGTTCCTTTCAGACGCACGCCATCTCGACTGGGGATTCGTCGCCTACCCGCCCTTCACTCCGTTCATCGAGCGCATCGGCCTCGCCCTCTTTGGCCTGTCCATGGTCGGCCTCCGTCTCTTCTCGGTCCTAGCGCAGTCTGCAGCCATCGTTCTCGCCGGGCTGATGGCCCGCGAGCTCGGCGGCGGGCGTCTCGCGCAGGTCACCACCGCAGTCGCCGTCGCTCTCTCCGCGCTCCCACTCTTTCAGGGCACCGAGTTCCAGTACTCCTCGTTCGATTATTTGTGGTGGGTACTCATTGCCTACCTGACCATCCGGCTCCTCAAGTCGGATGATCCGCGCTGGTGGCTGGCCATTGGGACCGTGATCGGTATCGGCCTTGAAACCAAATACACGGTCTTGTTCCTCGCCGTCAGCCTTCTCATCGGACTCATGCTCTCGCCCGCCCGGCGTCTGCTTTTGAGCCGGTGGTTCGTCCTCGGCGTTGCGCTGGCGTTTGCCATCTTTCTTCCCAACCTCCTTTGGCAATTCCGTCACGACTTCATCTCTCTCCGCTTCCTTCAATACATTCATGCGCGCGATATTCGCTGGGGCCGCGGCGATCGTTTCTGGTTCAAGCAGTTCATTGTCTGCGCCAACATCTACTCCACGCCGCTTTGGATTGCCGGCATCTTGCTCTTTCTCCGCAGCCCGCGATTTCGCCCCGTGGCCTGGATGTTCCTCCTGCCCGCCGCTTTTTACACCTTCACGCGCGCGGTCTTCTACTATCTCGCCCCCACCTATCCCATGCTCATTGCCATGGGCGCCGTCGGCTTTGAATCCTGGCGGGCCCGTCTCAGGCACGGCTGGGCCGTCGCGCTCACCGCCGTTTTACTCGTCGGGATGCTCGGGGCAGGCGCGTACAGCATTGCAATCGTCGTGCCTCTTCAAGCCAATGGCCCGCTTCGAAATTTTGCCTTGGCGCAAAACGACGCGCTCCGCGAAGAAATCGGCTGGAACGACCTCGTCCGCACCGTCGCCCAGATCCGCGACTCCCTGCCGCCCGACCAGCAGGCTCACCTTGGCATCACCACCGGCAACTACGGCGAATACGGAGCCATTGACGTCCTCGGCCGCGCCTATGGGCTCCCTGAGCCAATCGGCACAACTAACTCCGAATGGCTTCGCGGTTACCCCACCCCACCGCCCACCACGTTCATCGTTCTCGGCCTCACGCGTGAACAGGCCGACTCCATCTTCACCGGCTGCCGATGGGCCGGCCACGACGGCAACTCCGAAGGCGTGCGCAATGAAGAGAGCGTAGACCACCCCGACATCTTCGTCTGCGGCCCTCCGCGCCTCCCCTGGCCCCAGCTCTGGCAGGAACACAAAGACTTCGGCTGACGGAGGAAGCAGCGATTTAACCGGCGAAGGGAACAGCCTTTGCGGCTGACGGAGCGAGCGCCGATTCGCTCGGCGGAGGGAGCAGCGCTTCGATCGGCGGAGGGAGCAGCGGCCTTTAGGCCGCTGAACACCGCGCTCAAACGATCTCGCCTTTGGGCCCGGGAAATTTGCAAACGGCTCAGCTTCACTCGCCAACTTGCTAACTTGCCAACTCGCCGCCTCGGTGATTCGCTCCCTTGCTCCCTCGCTCCCTTGCTCCCTCGGTCCCTTGGTCCCTGTTTTTCAATACAGCAGCACCGCCGCCCGATACGCCGAAAACGCCCCCTCCGCCACCTGCGCCGGACAACTCCCCACCGCTGCCTGACGATAATTGCCACTCGCCAGCCGGTCCACCAGCGCCTTCGGCAACTGAGTCAGGTCTCCTGCCTGCCAGCGCATCACGAACCGCGGCATCTCGCCGCCCGCCGCCTCGCTCTCTGACCGCGGCATTCCCTCATCCGTAGCGCACGCCCGCCGTGCCAAACTCGGGTCGCGTAAAATCGCCACGCCGCTCACGCGAATCAGCGCGGCTACCCGCGCCTCCACCTGCGTCGCGCTCAACTGTTCCACGCCCCGCGAATAGTCGGCCACCGCGTACAAGACGCCGCGAGCGGCCACAACGGCTATGCCCACTCGGTCCACATCCGGGCTCAGCAGGTTGGCGCGATGCCCCGGCGACTCCATCCATTCTTCGTGGATCCGATCGGCCGACGGCCCGATAGCCACATTCTCCTCAATCACGCTGAAGCGCGCGCCTGCCTGCGCCGCGCGGGCGCTCAGGTCCGGCTCGCCGTTGTACTGGTGCGAAATCGGCCCTTCCGCCGCCATGCGCAGGCAGTGCTGCAAAGCTGCGGCCGCCAGCGCCTGATCCCACTCCAGCCGCCCCACTCCCGCCTGCGCCCGCGCCTCGTTGGCCATCGCTCGAATCTCTTCCGCCTCCGCCGCCAGCTTGCCGCGCCCGTCCTGCGAACCCTGGGCCGCGATTTGTGCCGCAACCAGCGCAGGAAGCGCGGCGAGAAGAAACGTGCGCAAAAAGATCTTCATACTCGCTTAGACCCGGCGCTCGCGCGCATGTCGCTCTATTCTTTCCCGGAAGGCTGGTCTGTAGGCCCCGCCGTCCGCACGTTTTTGTTTTCTGCGAGGACAACGGCCGCGAAATCCCGCATGGAAATGCGCCGGCCGGTCACACTTCTAAGACGGGACCGGATCTTCCGGCTCGGCCTCCGCGCTATCGAGAACGGGCTTTCCCTTGTTCACATCGTTACGCCGTGCCACCCAGGGGAAAAGAAGAAGTGCCGGCAGTCCCACGACGCTCGTCATCGCGAAGAACCATGGCCAGCCCATCTTCTCTGACAACCATCCCCCTGAGGAGGCCACAACGGTGCGGCCGAGCAATGTAATCGAGGAAAGCAGCGCGTACTGAGTCGCTGTCGCCGTGAAAGCGGGCGAGCATAGGCTCGAAATATAAGTGATCAGCGCGGTCCCTGCCATGCCACCCGTGAGGTTTTCGGCAGTGACACACAAGGCCAGATAGGCGATGTGATGTCCACCCACAGCCTGCAGGACAAAAAACAGGTTCCCCGCCGACTGCAATATCCCACAAAGGATCAGCGAGCGGAGGATTCCGTACCGCGTCGTCACGACTCCGCCCAGCATCACCCCGGCCACAATGGAAAAAAACCCGAACACTTTCGATGCGGCAGCGATCTCAGGGAGAGAGAATCGCAACGATATATAAAGAGGCGTTGACATCACTCCCGCCATCGCCTCGCCCAGCTTGTATCCGAAGATGGCGATGAGGATGACGGGCCAAAGCGGCCGCTGCATAAAATCGCGAAAGGGACTGATGACAGCCCTCGAAAGCGCATCGCGAACCGCATGCCAGCCCGATTCCGCCGCATGTGCCTTGTCCGCCGGCACCTTCGGTTCCGGAACCAGCAAAAACACCACGAGTCCTGCTCCCACGAGCGCGGCCATGGTGGCGTAAGCTGCGAACCACCCTGCATAAGCCGCGATCAACAGGCCGCCCGCCCCGGAAACCAGCATGCCGATCCGGTAGCCTGCCTGAACCATGGCTGCTCCGGGCGCCTGCTGTTCGCCCGTCGTGCTCTCCACGCGCCAGGCGTCGATCACAATGTCCTGGCTCGCTGAAAGAAATGCAACGAGCACTGCGAAGGCCGCCATCAGACGCAGGTTATGCTTCGGATCCGAAGATCCCAGAGCAAGAATTGCGCCGATGAGAAGGATCTGGATCGTGATTCCCCAGCCGCGCCGCCGCCCCAAAGGCAGCGGTGGGGGGACCCGATCCATGATGGGCGCCCATACAAACTTGAATGCGTACGATGTGCCCACCAGGGCTATCGCGCCGATGGCTGCGCGCCGCACTCCGGCTGTCGCCATCCACGCTTGAAGAGTTGAATACGTCAACAACAGCGGTAAGCCGCTCGAAAAGCCGAGCGCAAGCACCTGGAGCACGCGGGGCTCAGTATAGGCAGCCAACGCGCGCCGCCAGTTGGTTCGGGTTTGTGCGTGCTTGGTTGCCGGGTTTTCGTTCATCTCAATTTGCGTGCGCCTTCTCTCAGCCTACCTCCGCCGGCGCAGCTTATTCTGAAAACGTGAAACTCGGAATCATCTCCGATACCCACGGCCTCCTCCGCCCCGAAGTCGCTCCCGCCCTCAAAGGTGTCGACCGCATTCTTCACGTTGGCGACGTAGGAAAAATCTCCATCCTCGATGAGCTCGCCAAAATCGCTCCCGTCACCGCCATCCGCGGCAACGTCGACACCGAGGGCCCTTGCGCCAAGCTCCCCGAAACCGAAGTCGTCCTCATCGAAAACCCACCCGGCCCCGCGCTCTACCTCTACATGCTGCACGACCTCAAGACCCTCCGCCTCGACCCCGCCGCCGCCAAATTCGCCGCCGTCCTCCACGGCCACACCCACGTCCCGAATTTCATCACGAAGAAAGGCGTCCTCTACTTCAACCCCGGCTCCTGCGGCCCCCGCCGCATCGACCTTCCAGTCACAATAGGAATTTTGACGATTGATTCAGGCGGACATCTGAAGCCGCAAATCGTTCACATCTCCGTCTAGTCGGCAGCGTGAGCGCGAGGCGGGTCAGGGTTTGCTTCATGGGCTCCAAGCCAAAATAAACCAGCCTGCACCCTTGCTTCCCCGCTCCTCGCCAACCTGCCAACTTGCTGACTTGCTAACTTGCTCCCTCGCTACCTTGTTCCCTTGTTCCCTTGGTCCCTGGTTACCCGCCTTTCGGTAACGTGACGAACAAGGTTCGGCAGCCCATCCACCCGCCCGGGCGCTCCTTCAGCGCGCCCATAATCGAATCAGTGAACGCTCGCAACAATCTCGCTCTCTTAAACGACTATGCCGCCTATCTTCGAGTGGAAAAAGGACTTCGCCCGCTCACTTGCGAAGCCTACCTCAGCGATTTACGCATCTTTTCTGAGCTCCTTGAAGACCGCAACGCCATCCTCATCACGGCCGTCGAGACCGACGTCTCCGCCTTTCTCGACCACCTCCGCACCCACAACATCGATTCCCGTTCCGCCGCGCGCAAGCTGAGCTGTTTGCGCGGCTTTTATAAGTGGCTTCTTCTCGATCGCCGCATTCATCACGACCCAACCGTCAACATCGAATCACCCAAGGCCTGGAAGGTTCTGCCTAAATCGCTCGCCGAGCCCGAAGTCACCGAAATGCTCGAACGCGCTGCCATGGCTGCTTCGCATCCGCAGGCCAAAGCCACCGCCCTGCGCGACCGCGCCATTCTCGAGCTTCTCTATGCCGGCGGCCTGCGCGTCTCTGAAGTCACTGGGCTCTCCGTCAGCGACCTCGGCCTCGATGCCGGCCGCGTGCAGGTTCGCGGCAAAGGCGATAAGGAGCGCATTGTGCCCCTCGGGCGCTCCGCGCTTCTTGCTTTGGAACAGTATCTGCGTGAGGGTAGGCCGCACCTCGAGCGCATCAGCACGGTCCGGAAGAAAAAACCCACGCCGCATGATCGCTCGCGCCTCTTCCTTTCTCTGCGCGGCATGCCGCTCACCCGGCAATGGATCTGGAGCCTTGTCAAGCGATCCAACCGCTCAACAAGCCCTCACGGTCTGCGCCACAGCTGCGCTACGCACATGGTCGAGCACGGCGCCGATCTCCGCAGCGTGCAGATGATGCTCGGCCACGCCGACATCTCCACCACCCAGGTCTACACGCACCTTGCCCTCGGCCGCCTCAAGGCCGTGCATCGCATGCATCACCCGCGTGGGGCGCGGCGAATCGTCGAGTCCATTCCCGATGCCGCTGCACTCCCCGTTTCGCGACTCGGCCCAGGCCCCGGCCCGCATCTAGCCGATCCGAGAATCGAGCCGCCCGCCTCCGGCGAGGAAACCCCATGACCGCGCCTGCCGCTTCCGCGCCAACCCGCTCCCTCGCTCCCTGCCGGGGCCCGCAACGGGACGCCTCTGCCCGTTGGGGTGGCTTGCTCCCTCGCTCCCTCACTCCCTCACCACCCGCCCCCGAAATTGCGGCCCCCGAAATCCCCGACCTCGTCGACGCATACCTCCATGTCCTCTCCGCCGAACGTGGCGCATCGGCGCACACCCTCCGTGCCTACCGGCGTGAGTTGCGCGGCTTCGCTGCCTGGCTTTCCCGCCACCACCCTCGCCTCCACGTCGACCGCATCGAGCACACGCACATCCGTTCTTACCTCGGCACGCTTTACGATCGCGGCCTCTCCAAGGCCTCCGCGGCCCGAGCGCTCGCCTCCATCCGCAGTTGGTTCAAGTGGCTGGCCCGCAACCACCACATCGAGCAGAACGCCGCCTCGCTCGTCTCCACGCCGCGCCTGCCCAGGCATCTCCCCCGCGTGCCTTCCATCGAGCAGCTGAACCGCGTGGTCGACTCCGCGCTCGACGACGCCGCTAGCTGGCCCGCGCGCGACAAAGCGATTCTGGAAATGCTCTACGGCTGCGGCATCCGCAATGCCGAGCTAACGGCCCTCAATCTCGAAGACATTCACTGGGCCAACGAGGCCATCCTCGTCCGCGGCAAAGGGCAAAAGCAGCGCTACGTCCCCTTGGGAGACACGGCTGCCGAAGCGCTCCGCGCCTACATTGCCGAGCGCTCTGCCCTCCTGGCAGCCGACGATGGCCAAATTCCCACCAAAGCGGACGTCGGCCAAAAGCCGCTGAACACGCCGGCGCTCTTTCTCAATCTGCAACTGCGCGGTCTTGCGAATGGAAGTCAGGCTCGTCTCACCACCCGCAGCGTCGGCCGCATCGTCAAGCGCATCGCCATCCTGCGCGGGCTACCGTCTG
>CAZANC010000158.1:0-8100 GCA_964486495.1 uncultured Occallatibacter sp. | reverse complement strand
CCATCTTCACCACGCTGATGGGCGAAAACGTCGAAGCCCGCCGCAAATTTATCGAGGACAACGCGCTCGACGTCAAAAACCTCGACATCTGAGACTCGGCACAGCCGTAACGCCGCTATGGAGTCAGCCTGTAAAGATCTACGCCGCCGTTGTAATTCGGCACATAGATCTGGCCTCCATCGATGACAGGCGGGTCGAACTTATTGAAGAGAAACTGAACGCCAAATTGTTGCGAGTCCCATAAAACTTTTAGCGACCCGTCAGGGGCCAGGTGCACGGCGTCATAGACGAGCAAGCGGCCGTTTACCACGTTCGCATTTGCATTTCCGTATGGGATGGTGCAGGCGAGGATCGCTGAGTTAGGATCGGCCCCGTTGCTTGACCCGGAGCAAAAGCCGCCAGGCATTCCGCCCGGCGGATTCCCCCGCACGTCCGCACTTGCGTATTCGTTGCTTTCGGCAATGTAGGTTAGTTTCCCTGTCGAGCTCACGGCCCATTTATGCAGCTGCGCATTTTCACCCCAGGCGAAGATCGTCCAGGATTGCAGCACGGGGTCAAAGAACTGCACGGGGGTCATGTGGAGATGTGCCGTATCGCCCCACGGAAAGAAGTTCAATGAAGTCGGATTCGGCGGGCAGGGGTCAACCGGCCCAGGACTCATGGTCAGCCAGACTGGCGGCGCTGCGAGCTTCTTGCAGTTCGCTTTCGGGTTGGCCAGATCCGCGAGAGTCGTTCCGCCAAGGCTCGCCGTCTTGATGGGATAGGCGATTCCGTCCTTTCCGGTTGCGACGCAAACGCCGATAGAGAAAATGCAGGCCGGGCCAGCCGATCCCCAGTCCTCGTCCGCCCAGGCGCCGGTCGCCATCTGCGGGAAGACGAGAAGAGTTGGAACACCCTGGTCATTGACCTTCGCCTCCAACGTCGCATTCTTCAGCGCCATGTTCATGCCGCCGCCGACAGGCGTCAGAGCAGTAGTGGAAGCGCTCATGCCGGCCAGCCTTTCTGCCTGAGCCGCTGTCTGCCCGCTTCTGGTGAGGTCAGTCCACGGTGTCCAGTGATCAACCACCTGCAAGGCGGCCGGAGCTCCTCCTGAAGCAGGCGTGTACTTCAGCTTGAGGAACGACTCGCCCCACTGGCTCACGCCGTCGAAGTCCCCGTTTCCGGTGAGGACGTAAAGAAAGCCTTGAGCGTCGGCCGCAGCGCCCTGACCGGCCATCCATACGCCGGCGCCCTCGCCCGCTGTCAGCGCCAGCATCGCGCTCATTTTGTTGCTTCCCACATCAAAGGCAAAGCAGAATCCGGAAGCGCCCGCGCCGGTTTCGAAGATCGTTCCCGAGCAGCCCAAGACCGTCTTCACGCCGTTGACGTTCGTCTCAACCAGCGACGATCGCTGTTTGCGCATCTGCGAGTTAAAAACCTGATTTCCACTCGGCTCCTGGATCAGCACCGGCGGAACCACCTGGCTTCCATCCGCCACGCTCAGCACGAACATAAAGTAACGCGCCGTTTGCGGGTTGCCGGTCTTGTCCGGCGAAACCCAGCAGACCTGATAAAGGCGCTGCGTGTCCGCGTCGATCACGCCCGTTGACAGGCAGCCCCAATGTTGATTGATGTTATGAGAATCGATCGCTGTAGATCCATTGATTGGCATGCCCAGCGTTACCTGCCAGATGCCGGAGCCATCGTGCGCGTCAACTCCACGCACCACGTCGGCCATCGACGGAAGCACCATCACATCGTGGATTCCGAGCGTCGTTGTCACATTCGGCAAGATGAGCGGCTGCGCTTCCACGCCTCGCGCATCCCCAATCACCGGAATGATTGTCGCCCGGATAATCCCCTTCGACGCAACTGACGCCTGAGTCAACTGCGTCTCGCTCTGGTTCCAGCCGCTCCTCGAGTTATCCGCGGAGCGGGTAAGCCACGGCGCCATGGTTGACTGGGCCACGCAGCTTTGAGCGACCACGAAAAGAAGTCCGCAGATGAGCTGACAGACCCGTGAGAGCTTCATGTGTCCTCCTGTTGGGCTGATCGCCTTGACCGGCGCCGAAAGTACACCTACCGTACGCTTTCGCAATTGAAAATGATTCACGAATAGGCGGGACAAACGCCCCGCCCATTAACGCGACGGTGTTTGGAAACCTCTAAGGCCAAACGGAGGCCGGAACCACAATCGGAGCGGCTGGGATTAGAGTAGCCACCGAGACATGAGGCCAGGTGAGGGGGCCGAAATTCAGGAAAACCGTCTGACTGTACTGAATCTGGATGTAAGGCACGACGATGGTTATCGGCGCGGCGATGTCCTTGGGTGGCGTTAGCGTGAAGGTCGGCCGGAGCGAGCTGCCCGGCACCGGCGCCGCCTGGATCGTAATGGGCAAGCCGTTCGCCTTGCATGGCGGGACCACGATGCTTTGAAGCACCGTTTCAATCCAGAAGACTGCCGTCATCTTGAATGCATTGGCGTTCGGTTTCTGGGGCGGAGCGTTGTTGTCCCCGAGCAGAAAAGCGATCTCGTCCGTGCCTCCTCCGAATCCTGGGGCGCTCGTCACCGGTGGGGCCGCCGGAGTAGTTGGGTTGGGCGGCGGCGTCGGCAACTTCCCGGCGGCGTCCGTGGTGATGATCAGAGTCACGAAGCTCTGCATATCCTGCGACGCGATCTCATTCGCCAGCACCACGTTTGGATTGTCGAGCATGGCTTGCGTGATCGTGTTTGCGTTGACGAACGGCGTCAGATCCTGCGGAATCCGGGCGGTGTCCGGATTGGTCACTGTCTGGCTGGGGAAGAAGCGGGTGCCGGGCGCGGAGGGCTTTTGGGCTCCGCCAATGGGAAACGGATTAATGTTCACCGTAATCGTAGCGAAGGGGGGCTTGCCGGCTTTACTGCCAAGCGAAATCCCCTGCGCGTTGATCGTCACGCCGTGTGGAATCGACGCCATGCGTGTGTAAATCGTCGCCGGCTCGGCGGGCACGGCAGTCGCCGGAACGGCCAGCCACATCCCCGGCTCAAAGTGAATGCCCTGGGCCGGTGACGTCGTGACGTCGCTGATGGACTGGACGTACGGCACACCATTGAGAAAAATGTCGCCCTGAGTGCCGGAGCCGCGATTGGGCACGCTGCCCAGCGGCGCGGCAAAGCTGAGTGTCTCGGCCGTCAGGTTCAGTTCGAGGATGTTGTCGCTGCCCGGAACCGGAACGGGAAGCTTTGTGGGGGTCTTCGGGCTTTGCGGCCGGAAGATGGTGTTGAAGCCCGTGCCGGAGAAAACCAGACCGAGAGTGGGGTTGACCGGATTGACAAACCCCGTAAGATCGCCCAGCGGTTCGGATACTACATTGGTTTGCGCGTCCAGCGTAGCTGTCGCAGGCGGAAGAGCGGCTGTCTTAGTCACGAGAGCGGCGAGGCCGGGGTGCAGCGACAGCAACCTGCGGGTCTCGGCACTGACGGCGTTGGAAGATTTGGGGTCGACTTCGTGGAAGTGGAAGCCGGTGTCAAGGGAGATGTTGGGCTTGCCTGGGTCGCTCATGATGTTCCTTTCTCCAAGTTGGGCGGACACGGAGTCCGTTGAAGGTGGCAGGGAAACCCTCTTCTCGGGTTGGTGGCACTGAATTGCGCGCAAGAAGGCTCGTCGATCGATGCGCTTGATCAGCGGATCCCGAGTGAGAGTAGTCGATAGTCGTGCGGTTGCAGCTTTCGGGTGGTCCTAAGCAGCATTCCCCTTTTCATCTTGCAAAAGTCCGGGGATGACAGCCTGAACCTTATGAGTCGTTCGAGTTGCAGCTAGATGGGACCTGGGGTAAAGGACGGATCGCCCGCGCTCCTATGTTCGAGAACAATTCCTTGTTTGAAGTGCGCGACGAACAACAGAACCGGGCAGATCAAAGGGAAAAAGGAACCGGCGATGCTGTTCTTTTACGCCCGGCCACGCGAATTTGCAAGAGTGAAATTCGTTAAAATTTATGCCGCCCCCCAAAAAAGCTGGCTGACTGCAGCCGCTGAGCCACAGCTTTCTGCCCCGCGACGACTTTTTTGGCAGCCTCTTCAACCCCTGACGGTTTACGAACGCAATGCGCGACCGGCACGGATGAAACATGCTGTAGCGCTGATGGGCGAAGACGTCGAAGCCCGCCGCAAATTTATTGAAGACAACGCGCTCGACGTCAAGAATCTCGACATCTAGGATTTGGCAGCGCGGTCGCCTCAAACGTCCGCGTCCCCGCAGCCGTGTCATCCCGAGCGAAGCGCTTTTCAGCGGAGCCGAGGGACCTGCTTCTGCTCTTTTTCCGATTCCGGAGGGAGCAGGGGCCTTCAGGCCCCTGAATTTCCGCGCAACCCACATTCCGGCCTTCAGGCCCGGAAACCCCCTCATCGCCCGCCCCGCAATCCCCGTCATTGCTTCAAAATCATCCCCGCCCAATCGACCCACACGTTCGTCATCGCCAGCCTTCCCGCCACCAACGTCACCACCGAGAAAACGGCGAGCCCCATCGCAAACGGTCGATCGAAGCTCCGCGTCACGACCGCGCGCACCAGCAAGAGCAGCACTCCCAGCGTCACAACCGGCCCAAACAGCGCCATCCAAAGGTGCACCCCGAAGATCGAATACGTCAGCGGGATCCGGGCCGTCGCTCCGCTCAGGATCACCAGGCTCGCCATCAGCATCATCGGCCGATGAATGCGCGGCCGCTTGCGGTTCAGCACGCCCATCGTAACGAACGCCGCGAACAGCGCAATCTCCGTAAACATCACCAGCAGAAACTGCGGTCCCGGCCAGTCGAAAATCACCTGCTCCGGCGCCACGCGGATCGAGCGGTAAGCCACCAGCGGCCCGGTCACCACGATCAGCGCGGCAATCCCCACCACGCCCCAGCCCAGCGTCATGTGCACCCGGCGATTGTGTGTCGAGATCAGCAGCGACTGCACAAAGAACATCACGAACCAGGCAAAGATCGCGCTCGAGTGCGCCACCACGATGGCCAGCATCACCGGCGCAATCGGCGAGCCGTCCGAGTGCTTGCCGTGAAAGATGTAGTGCTGGAAGCCGAGGACGATGAGAACCAGGAAGATGGCCCCGGCGGCGGTGTAGAAAAAGCGGTCAGGCCTCATCCGCAATCTCCTCTGTTTGAATTTTCAGCGACTCTATTCTTGTTTCTGGAACAAGGGGAAGTGTCAGCTTTTTCTTGAAGGCTGCGCTTAAAGCTCAAGGTATCCCGAGGGTCAGGCCCATCATACGATCCCGTCCACCCGTTTTCGCAAGAGATTTTTTGGATTGAGCCGCATTATTTGTTGAGCAGTTGAACAAGCCGAAGCACAAACGAGATTCTTGGTATACCACTCACGCCAAACCCCATTAAGGCTACAGCAATCGTTCGCAATGTCTTACGCTTTTCAAGCACATCGTTGCGCGTCAGAATGTACGTCAATTGGCTCAACATTGGCCACGTGACTCGGTGGATCAGCACAAACAAAAGTGGGAGTAATAAAGACACGGAAGCCAGTGCGGTCGGGACATTGAAAAGGACCAACAAGAACCCGGCCGAGGGAAAGCTACTCTTTGGGTCCAGGTTCGGATTCAGGAAGAATAAGCGCAGCGGAAAGAGGAACACAATGATAAAGATCAGCGTCTGAATGCCAATTGTCCCAATCATCCTTAACGGCTTAGTGTCGGCCAACATCCACCTCAGCGACGAGCGAATGATCACTAAGAGCAGGACGTCCGAAGCAACGCTAACCGCCAGAGCCACAGGAATAGTAAATGTCACCGGGTTCATCCGATGCAGGTAAAGCAAGCGAAAAAACATGAGCAAAACCAAGAATGTTGGAGCGCAACTCATCCAGGCCCAGAAAGAAGATCTGAACAAAACAGGAAGAATTGCGATTAACGCAAGAACGCCAGAGATCAGAAACAGTGCGGCACCGAACCAAATGAACAGTGGAACCGAATTGTGTACATTGGGCGTAGAAGAAGCGGAACCCTCCCAAAGTTGAGGATATTTAGTAACAAAGTACGCAAGCGACTCAAAAAGAGCGCCAAACGCAAAGAACGCACTGGCGAAGGATAACGAACCCGAAATACCCACAAGACGGGGCGAGATGATCCTGACGCCGACGACACGATTAAATGCTGCAGTTACTTTTACCGCGAGGGCATTGAACAGGGACTTCGAGGTATCGCCTACGGCTTTGCTGCGGTCATCGACTCTAATCCAGAACTCATCAATGCGATTTACCCACCTGCCCTCAGCGGACTCCCGCATGACAAATGTCAAATAGAATATGTACGCACCGACCAACAATGCGACGATATGCAAAGTCAAGGACATTGTGGCCCGAGCCGATGGATGGATTCTACGCGCTCAACCAACGAGTAGTGAGACTCGATGCGAAGGAGCCAACACGCCTATTGCGCCTGTGGGATGCATCTTTGAAGTTCTTCCACGCTGGCTAAGGTAGCTTCGCAAAAATGCGCGTCTTCAGCATCTGCCAACCACGCGGTTTCTTCTCCAATAAAGCCTTTTTCAGGGGCTTCATTAACTCGTCCAGCTTTGCTTCTCCATCGGCCACGGTTTTTCTCCCGCTTTGTACTGACGACTGGAGAAGCTGGACAGCTTGAATGTGCATCCTGACAGTGTGAAGCGTGATGTCACTATAGAAGTATTCCATGTTCCGCTGCCAATAAAAGGTGAAGCTTGGAAACATCTCCCACTGCCAAAACTGATATGCAGTCGCGACTCCATGTTTTACCACTGCTTGGCATGTAATCACATTCAACAGGTCGAGGGCGATTGCCCGTCTCATCCGGTAAAGTTCCAAATTCCTCGCGAATGCAGCGCGAATGGGGTCGGCGACAAATCCAGCCAACATACCCAACAGCGCGGACGCCAGAATTTTCAGCCACTCGGTATCATGCATGAGTCAATTCCACTTCACTCTTTATCCTCGCGCCTTCATCGGGTCGGCTTAAAGCGAAAGCAAGGACCCCTACCCAGACTCAATCTCGTGACGCAGCCGCTTTCGAGCCTCCGTGCACCGGCGTCGAAGATTGCAATATTCCTCATAGATGTCTCCGACGCTTCGCAAGCCGACGAGCGTGACGACAACGAGGAAAGTGATTGCCCCTATGACGGCAAACCCAATCAGGAATTGTTCATCGTGAATTTGGGAGAAGAGGTCGATTGATCCGCTGGTGAGCACGTAGCCTCGCTTTTCTCTTCAGCCCTAGAGAGAAGTGAGTTGTGCCACCGCTAAGACAAACGCACAAACGGCCCGAGGGGCTGAGCATCAGGTCGCAGACGGCCTACTGGGAGGCTAGGCCAAGTTTTTTCAGACTTGTGCCCCATTCAATCGCGCAGAGGGAACCCGCGTCGATGCAGGAAGCTACCACTTGATGGTACCCCGGAAGAGAATGTCCGGTCAAGGGTTAAGGAACGCCGGTACATTCCCATCCCGGCCGCTTTGGGCGAGAGCCTGCGGAGCGTCAAGCAGTTCTGCCTGTGACGATCCGATGACCCATCCTGTTTCCGACACGAGCCTGACGGTCCGACCCGTAGTCCCTCAGTCCCGAAGTCCCTGTCTTGCGTTGTCAATCCCCCTCCGCCCAAAATAATTCCGCCCGTCTCCCGTAAGTCATTGGTCCCTTAGTCCCTTGGTCCCTCGGTCCCTGCCTTTCGAAGTTTGCCGGTTATTTCCCGCAATTTGCTACGCTCAATGCATGGTCACGAATCCCAAACTCGGGGTCAGGAATGCCCAGCCCATGGTCGGAGATCCCAAACTCGAGGCCATGAATCACGAGTCAGGACACCTGCGCGCCGTATCAGAGATCTCCCTGTCAGGCGCGTCCAGGTCCAATCCATCAGGCACGTCCCCGGTCCACGACTCACGAACCACGACACAGGGTTCACGATCCACGATCCACGGCGCCACGTCTTTCTGGTCTCTGTTTTTCTCGCTCCCTTACTCCCTGTTTTACCGTTCCCTCGGTCCCTGTTTTTCTCGCTCCCTTGCTCCCTGTTTTACCGTTCCCTCGGTCCCTGTTTTTCTCGCTCCCTTGCTCCCTGTTTTACCGTTCCCTCGGTCCCTGTTTTTCTCGCTCCCTTGCTCCCTGT
>CAZANC010000157.1:0-8101 GCA_964486495.1 uncultured Occallatibacter sp. | reverse complement strand
CCCTGGTTCAGGACGCCCTGGTTCAGAGCATCGACCCGCACAGCCTCGCCAACGGTGGTGGGCACATACTCCATGGGCGGCAACGCATCGGGAACCAGGCCCCAGAAGTTGTCGCCGGTGGCGTCGGCGGAGTGGGCTTTGGCGGCTGAGGGAAACATGCTGTCACGCATGGGCGATGCGACGGGGACCCAGGAGGGGCTGGTGTCCGATGGCGATTGCCAGTTCCAGTCGTAGAGGGCGGCGTAGATTTGCTCGCCGGGGCCGGAGGCAAAGTAAGTCGGCAGGTTGACTGAGTTGCGATTGAGAGGCAGGTGGCCCAACTCGATCTCAACCTGCCAGCCGTCGGGGGTGCTGATCGAATCGGTCCCGGCTGCTTCGCTCTCAAGCAGGAACGCCGTGCGGTCGCTGATCTGCGCAACTGGGGCGAAGATACCCCAGTTCCAGACGGTCGCGGTAATGAGATTTTCTCCTGCGCGGAGCAGCGGGGCGAGGTCGAAGCGCTCATACCGCCAATGGTCCAGGTCGCCCCTGGCCGGGCCGTCGCCGACGCGCTGGCCGTTGACGTAGAGCACGAAGCGATTGTCGGCGCTGACGCGTACCGGGTAGCTGCCTGGGACCGAATCCAGGGTCAGACTGCGGCGGAAGTGGAGCACGAGCGGCTCCCGCAGCGGGGCGGTTGGATGGGTGACCCAGGAGGCCTTCCAGGTGCGGTGCGCGGCATCGGCCGGTTCGGCTTTCTGGGCCTGGCTTGGGGAGTGGAGGGCGACGAGGGTCAGTGCGACAGCGGCAAGTCTGAAAATAAAGCGCATGACGGGAGCCTTCCGTTTTTCAAATCATCAGCTTACCGGGAAGAGGGGCCATTGGGGGAACAACTTTTTGTCCCGTACTTGTGCGCAGCCGGGATTCTTGGGGATTTTTCCTGTTCTATGCGCTTGATTTAGCAGCCTTGTAACCTCCTGTTCATAATTCACCGGTAGCCTGACCTCTGTGGACGCCACCGTGCCTGAGATTCGTATCTCCCAGCCCCAGACTCAACCGGAAGCGGCCTCGATGCCGCCACAGGCATCCGCTCCGGCGCCTGCGCAGGAGCACTCGGCCATTCGCCGCTTCCTGCTCGCGCGCGGCAACTCCGCCATCGCCGACCGCGTCTTTCGGGTGCTCATGGTTCTGTGCGCGCTCAGCATCTTTGGCATTGTGGTCCTCATTGCATGGCAGTTGATCGAGCGTTCTCAACTCTCCTGGCACGCATTCGGCTTTAAATTCTTCTATAAAACTTACATCGACCCGACGACCGGTCTGCCTTCTTACTGGGACCCGGTCAACGGCTACTTCAGCGCGCTGCCATTCGTCTACGGCACACTGGTCTCCTCGCTTCTCTCGTTGCTGCTTGCGGTTCCGCTCGCCATCGGCGTCGCCATCTTCCTCACCGAAATGTGTCCCGGACTTCTTCGCGCGCCGCTCGCCTTTTTGACCGAGCTGCTGGCCGCGATTCCCAGCATCATTTACGGATTGTGGGCCGTCTTCGTTCTCGTGCCGCTGCTCCGCCATTACGTGAATCCCTTCCTCATCAAAAGTCTGGGTTGGACAGGATTCTTTGACGACACCAATCCCACCGGTCTCGGCTTTTTCGCCTCCGCCGTCATTCTCGCCATCATGATCCTGCCCATCATCTCCTCGCTCACGCGCGAGGTGATGACGGCTGTGCCTCACTCGCAACGCGAAGCCGTGCTTGCGCTTGGCGCCACGCGCTGGGAGATGATTCGCATGGGCGTTCTGCGCAACGCCCGCGTCGGCATCGTGGGAGGCGTTATTCTTGGCCTCGGCCGCGCGCTGGGCGAAACCATGGCCGTCACCATGGTCATCGGCAATACTCCTGAAATCCATCGTTCTTTGCTGGCCAATGGGGCCTCAATGGCCTCCGTCATTGCCAACGAATTCACTGAGGCCGTAACCGACATGCACCTGAGCGCGCTCATCGAGATTGGCCTCGCGCTCTTCATCGTAACGATCATCGTGAACGCAATCGCCCGCCTGCTCGTCTGGGCGGTCACGCGCGGGGCCCCGGCAACGCAACGTTGAGAAACAGAAATATCTCCGGCAATCGCTGAAGAAGAGGAACCCAGGGAAGGGAACTGAAGAAAACGTGCGGCAGGAATTCAAAATGCGTGCGCAGGTCCGCTGGGTGGTTGACAAGGCCGCTACGATTCTCGCGGTGCTGTCGACCCTTCTCGTCATTCTGCCGCTGGTGGCGATCTTCGTCTACCTCATCATCAAAGGCGCCAGCTCGCTGAATCTCGATTTCTTCACCAAAATTCCCGCGCCGGTCGGCGAGACCGGTGGAGGAATGGCCAACGCCATAGTCGGCTCGGTCACCCTCCTCGCTCTGGCCAGCCTCATCGGAGTTCCCATCGGCATCGGCGGCGGCGTCTATCTCGCCGAGTTTGGCCGCGGCACCAAACTCGCTAACGCCATCCGCTTCACCGCCGACGTGCTCAACGGCGTTCCCTCCATCGTGATGGGCCTCGCCGCTTACTCGCTCATCGTCGTGCCGCAGCATCATTTCTCGGCTCTTGCCGGCGGCGTGGCGCTGGGCATCATGATGATCCCCACCATCTGCCGCACGACTGAGGAAATGCTCCTCATGGTTCCCCATGCTGTGCGCGAAGCCGCTCTGGGACTCGGCGTTCCCAACTGGCGCTCGGTTATCTCCATCACCATCAAGACCGCCTCGCCCGGCATTATCACCGGCTGCATGCTGGCCTTCGCGCGTGTCGCCGGAGAAACCGCGCCTCTCATCTTCACCGCCTTGGGCAACGATTTCTGGAGCACCAGTCTCAACGAGCCCATCGCCGCTCTGCCCCTGCAAATCTATGTCTACGCCATTTCTCCCTACGACGACTGGCATAGGCTGGCCTGGGCGGGAGCGCTGGTTTTGATTGTTCTCATTGTGCTCGCCGTCTCGCTGGTTCGCTTTGTCACCAGCCGCGGCGTCTTGAAAGGGGCAAGCTGAACCGGTTCTAAGTTCATCGTTCGTATTTCACCGCCTGGGAAGCGGTTGTGCAGCGAGGCGAGAATCAGGAACTGAGAGCTACGAACTAAGAACTGCGAACTGCCGTCAGCAAGGAGAAAAACGCACGTGGGAGTCGGAATCGAAGTTACGAACCTGAATGCGTGGTACGGCACCAACCACACGCTGCAGGACATCAATCTGAATATCCCCGCGAATCACGCTACGGCGCTGATCGGTCCTTCCGGATGCGGCAAGAGCACCTTTGTGCGCTGCCTCAACCGCATGCACGAGACCAATCCCATCGCCCGCGTCACCGGCACTGTCCGCATTGGCGACCTCGATATTTATAACGACACCACGCCGGTTGAAATCCGCCGCCGCGTGGGCATGGTCTTCCAGCGCCCCAATCCCTTTCCCACCATGTCCATCTACGACAACGTCTCGGCCGGCCTCAAGCTCAACGGCTTCTCCAATCGCCGCTCCCTCGACGAAGTCGTCGAAAAATCCCTCAAGAACTCCGCGCTCTGGGACGAGGTCAAGGACGACCTGAGGAAGAAATCCGGCGCTAGCCTCTCCGGCGGCCAGCAGCAGCGCCTCTGCATCGCCCGCGCCCTTGCTGTCGATCCCGAAGTCCTGCTCATGGACGAGCCGGCCTCCGCGCTCGATCCCGTTTCCACTTCCAAGATCGAGGACCTCATCTTCCAACTAAAGTCGCAGTACACGATCGTGATTGTGACGCATAATATGCAGCAGGCGGCCCGCGTGGCAGAGAATACCGGCTTCTTCCTCAACGGCCGCATGGTCGAGTTCGATTCGACCCACAAAATCTTCACCAATCCTTCTGACAAGCGCACGGAGGATTACATCACGGGCAGGTTCGGATGACACGCATACGTTTCCAACAGAGCCTTGAAGACCTGAAGGAGAATCTTCTGGTCATGGCCGGGCTCGCCGAGCAGGCGATTCAGCGCGCCATTGAGGCTTACCGGGTCCGCGACCTCTCCATCTGCGACCTGGTCAGCCGCAGCGAGATCGCCATCAACCGCATGGAGCGCGACATCGACCAGGCCGCGCTGGACTTGCTTGCGATGGAGCAGCCCATGGCCATCGACCTGCGCTTCATCCTCGCCGTCATCAAGATCAACGCCGATCTGGAGCGCGTGGGCGATGCCGCAAAAAGCATCAGCGACCGCGTCCGGCACATGGAGCGCCTGGGCGCAGTCGATCTGCCTGTAGACATTCCCCGCATGGCCTCAATGGCCGCCGACATGGTGCGCAAAAGCCTGCAGGCCTTCATTGAAGGCGACGCCGAGCTGGCCCGCGGCGTGCTCACCATGGACGACGCCGTCGATCAGATGAACCGCGCCGCCTTCCGCGCGCTTACAAAAGTCATGGAGGAGCAGAGCCATCTGGCTCCGCAAGCTCTCAATGCCCTCATGATTTGCCGCAGCCTCGAGCGCGTCGGCGATCACGCCACCAACATTGCCGAGGACGTAATCTTCTGGGTGCAGGGCGCAGATGTCCGCCACCACAAGAGCGTGCTGAAGGCAGCCGCCAATGCCGCAGCCGCCGCGAATGCGGCCGCCGAAAACACGCCAGCCGCACCCGCCGCCGCAACTCCCAGCGTTGCCCCCGAAGGCACTGTGCCCATCGACGCCGCTCCAGCCAAAAGCTGACCCCAGATTCTCGCAAACCCGAGTTCTCCCACAAAATGTGGGTGCCCAATCCCTCGCCTTTTTTTGGCGAAGGGTGGGATAGCACGAACTCGCGAATCCCCAGCAAAAAGCCCCGCTCATCGCGGGGCTTTTTCGTCGCTGCTGAAACCCGACACCTGACACCTGAAACCTGCTTCTCTACCGCGCCGGCGCTGCCGCAGTCGGCTTCACTCCCAACGCGGTCAACTTGGCGCGTGCCGCCCTCGCTTCCGGCGTCTGCGGATGCCGCTGGATCAGCGAGCGCAACTCGTGTTCGCCTTCCTCGCGCTTATCCTCGGCAATCAGCGCGAACCCTTTGTGCAGTTGCGCCGCCGAAGCTTTCGCGTTGCCGCTGAATCCTTCCAGAACCGCGTTGTAGTCGTTGATCGCGGTGTCATAATCTTTTTGCTGGTACGCGATCTCGCCTAGATAAAACTGCGCTGTCCCCGCCACGTCGTCCAGCGGGTAGTAATGCACCACGTCCTGAAACTCTCCCTGCGCCACCTGGTACCGTCCGGCGTTGTAGTCGCGCTCACCAGCCTGCAGAGTCTCCTCGAGCGGCGGCGCTTGCTGCGTCGTTGCGGCTCCTGGCCCCGTTCCCGGTCCTGCTCCGCCCGGCGCGGTGCCCGGCACTCCCGGTCCCTGTTGCTGCCCACCCGGCGCCGGTGCTGCCGTTCCACCTGGCCCTGTTGCTCCAGGTCCTGTCGCACCGGGTCCCGTTGCGCCCGGCTGCTGCTGCGCTTGCGCCTGCGCCGCCTGCATCGCCTGCAGTTGCGCTTGCAGGTCCTGCACCGATTTGTCCAGCTTGGCAACCCGCGCCTTCAGCTCGTCCACCGAATCGTTCAGCGACTGCACCTGTCCTGAAACGGCGTCCACCTTGCCGCTCACCGCATCGTTCTGCGCGTTGATCTTCTGCTGCATCGCATTCACGGTCGCGGTCACCTGCGTCGCCTGGTCGGCGGTCTGCTGCGCCAGGTGTTCCAGCACGCCCATGCGCGCATCCAGCGTGGATTGCAGCCGCTGAACCGCATCCAGCAACTGCTGCACCTGGGTCTGCAGCTCCACGATCTCCTTTGCGACGGCGTGCGCGGGCATGGCCGCGGGACCAAGAAGAAGAATCAGCGCCGCAATTGCGAGCAGGCGTTGGCGAAGGTGACTTGATCTGTGCATGATTTTTGCCTTCCTGTTGGCTGTTCTCACCTGTCGATCGTAAACCCGTCTCTGCGGTTCAACTGCCAGCATTCCTCGGTTGAATCGGAGCAGAACGGCTTTTCCTTGCCGTAGCTGATCACCCGGATGCGATCCGCCGCGATGCCTGCCGTAACCAGCGCGGTTTTCGCCGCCTGCGCACGGTTCTGGCCCAGAACCAGGTTGTACTCGTCCGATCCGCGCTCGTCGCAGTAGCCGCCGATCACAATCCTGATCGCGGGATGCGCATTCAGGTAATCGGCATTCTTCGCCAGGATTGCCTGCGCGTCGCCGCGAATATCGTACGTATCATAATCGAAGAAAATCGGCTGCACCCGCGCGTTGAACTCTTCTTCTGCGCTCATGGTTGTGCTGGGCACGCTGATCGCCGGCGGCGCATTCACGGTCACGTACGCCGAAGCATCGGCCGACCCGCCATTCCCGCGCGCCACCAGGTGGTAGGTGGTCGACTCCGTCGGCGTAACTGTCTTCACGCCCACTGAGGGAACATCGCCGATGCCGTCAATCGAAATCGAGCTCGCATTGGTCGTCTTCCAGCTCAACTGCGCCTGGTCTCCGGCTGAGATCACCGTTGGTGTCGCGGTCAATTGTGCAGTCGGCGCGCCAGAGGTCGCAGCCGGCGCCTCTTCGCCCGGCGGCAAGGGCGCGGTCTTCTTGCTGCAACCGGAGACGGCGACCAGGGCAACCAGCAAAAGAGCAATCGAAAAAATGGATTTCTGTGTCTTCAAGGGAATTCTCCTTATCAAAAAAAGGTCAAGTCGCTCTTTCGGGCAACCGGGTTTTCTTGCCACCGCAGCGTGCCGCATTCCGATTTCAGCACCCACAAAAATGATAGTTCATCGAATCGCGTTCCTAACAGTACTGATTAAAATGCGGAAACCTGCCGCGGTGTCCTGTGCGCAAAATCTCACTTCCAGCTCCAGTTGGGCATGGAGTTGTCACCGGAAAATGTCAGTTGCTCCTGATTGGTGCCGTCGGACAGCATCGTCCAGATCTGCGTGCGATGCCCGATCTGCCGCTGGAACACGATGTGGCGTCCGTCCGGCGACCACGATGGAAAGTCGTTGACGCCGGCCTCGTGGGTCGCTTGCAGCCAGTTCTTGCTGGCAATATCCATCACGTAGACGTCATACCCGCCGGGATCGCCGGGACCGTATTTGCGGTTCCACGCAAACGCCAGCAGGCCGCCGTTCGGCGACCACGAGGGAGAGATGGCATAACCGCCGTCGGTCATGCGCTGCACGTTGGCGCCATCCTTATCCATAACGTAGATCTGCGGCTCGCCCGTCCGCCCGCTCACATATGCAAGCTGGTTGCTGGTGCGCGGATTCCAAACCGGCGAAACATCCGAGCCGAACGACGAGATGCTGTGCGCGTCGCCGCCGCTCACGTCGGAAATCCAGATATCCGGATGGCCCCCGCGCGCCGAGGAGAACGCGATCTTCGATCCGTCCGCCGACCACGCCGGCGACTGGTTGCTCCCGCCTGCGGACCCTCCGGGGAAACCGACCAGCCGGCCAAGGTCAAGCGAATACATGCGAATCGCCCACCCGTCACCTCCCAGTGACGCGAACGCAATTCGGGAGTTATCCGGTGAGATGCGCGGCGAGAGCGAAATGCTGCCCAGATGCGTGACCGCGTGCTGGTTCTGCCCGTCGTAATCCATGGCCCATATTTCTTTGGATCCAGTGCGATTGCTGACGAAATAAATCTTCGTCTCCGCGATGCCGTTGATCGCGCCGCCCAGCCGGTAGATAATCGCGTCGGCAAACCGGTGCGCCACCGTGCGCGCCATCTCCTGGCTTGCCGCCTCGTTGTATTGCGACGCCAGCACCGGCGCGCTTCCCGCCGTGCGCGCGTCCGTCAGCCATCCGTACACCACCAGCCGGCCGTTCGTCGCCGACAGTGCTCCGAACGCCACCATCGCCGCGCTCGCCGGCGCCGCCGACCATTGATCCCCTGTGAACTCCTGCGGCGATCCCGGGGTCGACTGCGGCGCCAGGCTCTTTGACACCATGTCGAAGATGCCCGCGTTCGTCAGGTCGCTATAGAGTGTGGAGTCGAAGATCGCCTTCAGCGGCGCGGTTCCGGGATCGTTCCCCACCGGCTTGAAGTCGGCCGCGGCCAGCCGAATCCGCTCGTTGCCCAGGTTCGTTCCCGTGTGTACCCAGTCTTGAGCGGAGATTTT
>CAZANC010000156.1:0-8153 GCA_964486495.1 uncultured Occallatibacter sp. | reverse complement strand
GCTCAAATTTGCCAAATCGGAAATCGTTGGTCTCCCGCGCCTCATTGTTCAGCGCTCCCACCAAATAGTGGCTCGATGCCGAAATCTCCTTCAGGATTTCAAGCGCCCCGTCCGGCAGCAACTTCGACTGCGCCAGAATGAACTCGAAGAATTCGCCGCGTGAAAAATCGCGCGGCTCGTAGAACACAGCTGCATCCAGATATTGATTCCGGTCGATCTCGTCGCGTTCCCAAGCTCCATACGCTTTCGCGTTGCGGGCCTCGAGTTCTTGCGCGTCCAGGCCGAACCTCGCCACCGCGGCCGCGCGCTCGTCGTGGTCCCACCCATTTGTCAGCAGCACTCCGCCCACATCGAACAGGATCACGTCGAAGGGGAGCATCGGCGACTCTTTCCCGCGCTGCGCGCGTCTAGCAACTTGTCGTCTTGAAGGCCGGGGGTGCCCCATCTTAAAGCTCGAAGCATCGCGGAGGGCTCTCTAGGGTGGGATCGCACGCACGCCGGCCTGCCGACTCGCTTTCCTAACTCCGATAGCTCCGCTAACCCCGCTAGCCCCGCTGTTTCTACCGCGCGTACTTCGCCTCGATGGCGAGCACCTTCTTGAACCGCCGTTCAAAGCGCGGTTCCTGTGCCTGGAACTTTGCGCCGACGAACGCGTGCGCCAGCTCGAACGCCAGCGCCGAGCCGATGATCCGCGAGCCCAGCACCAGCACATTCATGTCGTCGTGCTCAACGCCCTGGTGCGCCGAATAAGTGTCGTGGCAAATCCCTGCGCGGATCCCGGGAATCTTGTTCGCCGCGACGCACACGCCAACGCCCGATCCGCAAATCAAAATTCCGCGCGGCGCCACTCCCGCTTTGATCGCCTCGCCCACCTTCTCCGCAAAGTCGGGATAATCGTCCTCGGGATGGCATTCGAACGCCCCCAGGTCGACCACCTCGTGCCCTGCCGCCGCCAGGTTCGCGCGCACCTCTTCTTTCAGCGCAAACCCCGCATGATCCGAACCCATGACTAACTTCACGATGCCTTCCCTTTCGACAAAGCAAGTCAGCGCGCTGACTCGCTACCTCACCAGCTTCTTCGCCCTCGCCGCCACGTTCTCCGCTGTGAATCCGAATTCCTTCATCACCACCGGCCCCGGCGCCGATGCGCCAAATCGATCCAGCCCAATAACGTCGCCGTCGCTGCCCACATACTTCCACCACCCCAGCGTTGCGCCCGCCTCAACCGCCAGCTTGGGCACGTCTGCCGGCAGCACGCCGGCCTTGTACGCCGCCGTTTGCTCCTCGAAGATTCTCCAGCTCGGGAAGCTGACCACGCGCGCCCTGATTCCCTCTGCCGCGAGCTGCTTGGCCGCGCCCAGCGCCAGTTGAACCTCTGATCCGGTCCCGATGATTGTCACCTGCGGATTCGCGACATCTTCGAGCACGTAGGCTCCCTTGCTCACTCCCGCAAACACGTCATGCTTGGCCGCGTCGATCACCGGCACATCCTGCCGCGTCAGCGCAAAGAAACACGGCCCCCTGCGCTCCAGCGCCAGCCGCCACGTCGCCGCAGTCTCATTCGCGTCGGCCGGGCGAAAGTCTGTCATGTGCGGCACTGCGCGCAACGCCATCAGGTGCTCGATGGGCTCGTGCGTCGGTCCGTCCTCGCCCACGCCGACCGAGTCGTGCGTAAACACGAACAGCGACCCGGCTTCCATAATCGACGCAATCCGCAGCGACGGCTTGCAGTAATCCGAAAAAACAAAAAATGTGGACCCGAATGGCCGCAACCCGCCGTGAACCGCCATTCCGTTCACCGCCGCGCACATCGCATGTTCGCGAACGCCAAAGAACACGTTCCGTCCCGCTGGATCCTCGGCAAAGTGCGTGCTCGCCTTGAAAATCGTCTTCGTCGAGGAGGTCAAATCCGCCGCCCCGCCAAACAGTTCCGGCACGCTTTCGTAGATCGCGTTCATCACCACCTGGCCCGCGTTGCGCGTAGCCACCGGCTTGTCCGCCGGAAAGCTGGGAATCGTCTTTTCCCATCCGGCCTTCAACTTGCCCGCCTGCGTGCGCTCGAAATCCGCCGCTAGATCGGGAAACGCCGCCTTATACCCGTCGAAGAGCTTGTTCCAATCCGCTTCCAGGCCCGCGCCGCGTTTCACGGCCTCGCGCCAGTTGGCCAGCGCATCCTCCGGCACATAGAAGCTCTGGTCCTCCGGAAACCCGAAGAACTTCTTCGTCGCCACCGTGTCTGCGGCGCCCATCGCTTCGCCATGCACTTTATTCGTTCCCGCGCGCGGGCTGCCGTAGCCGATCACCGTCCGCACCGCGATCAGCGACGGCTTGTCCGTCACCGCCCGCGCCGCCGCAATCGCCGCTTCAATCCCGTCCAGATCGTTGCCATCCAACACCCGCTGCACATGCCAGTTGTAAGCCTCGAAGCGCTTGTACACATTCTCCGTAAAGCTCCAATTTGTCGGACCGTCCAGCGAAATCAGGTTGTCGTCATACAGCACGATCAGCTTTCCCAGTCCCAGCGTCCCGGCCAGCGACGCCGCCTCGTGCGACAGGCCCTCCATCATATCGCCGTCGCCGCACAGCACGTACGTGTGATGGTCCACCACATTGAAACCCGGCCGGTTGTACGTCGCAGCCAGGTGCCTTTCCGCCATGGCCATGCCCACTGCCATTCCGATTCCCTGCCCCAGCGGCCCGGTCGTTGCTTCCACGCCATCGGTCAATCCATATTCCGGATGGCCCGGTGTAATCGATCCCCACTGCCGAAAGCTCTTCAAATCGTCCAGTTTCACGTTGTACCCGGTGAGAAACAATGTTCCGTAAAGCAACGCCGACGCATGACCGTTCGAAAGCACAAACCGGTCTCTGTCAGCCCACTTTGAGTGCGCCGGATTGTGCTTCATGATCTTGTGAAACAGCAAATAGCTGATTGGCGCGTCGCCCAGCGGCGCGCCCGGGTGACCGCTCTTGGCCTTTTCCACCGCATCGAGCGCAAGCAAACGCAATGTATCGATCGAAAGCTGGTCGAGTGAGAGTGACGCAATGCTGGAAGCCATAATTGTTCCTGAGTTTCCTTTCCCTGAAGTGCCCAATGCACTTGCTGAATCACTTTGAAGGCGCGTCCACTTTGACCTTCACATTGTATCCAAGCCAGGTGTCCGATTCCGTCCAGTGCATCGTCCATTCCAGCTCTGCGCACCCGGCTGCGGGCGTCATGTCGGCGCTGAATCCCGCGCTGCCCAATCCCCGGCTTGCCGTCTTCTTCACCGTCTTCCAACCATCGTCGCTCCACACCAAATCAAACAGCCCCTCGTCCAGAATCCGCAACGTGCTGCCCGCATCCATCCGCTGAATCGGCCGGATTCGGCTGTAGATCTCCACGCCACGCTTGCATTTTTTCCGCCCCTCCGGCGTGCAGTACCGCTCATACACCGGTTCGATGCGGTCAAACACTTTTCCGTCCACCGCCGAGCGCAGCAGCTTCAAATACTCCGCATGAGCCCACACTAGCGGCACCGCCGATCCCGCCGGCTGGCCCTTCTTCAGGCGCCGATCCGGCCTGTCGTTTTCGTCCCACACCTGCTCCGGCAGCAACTGTCCGCAGCTCGCGAATTGTTCATACGTCTTGATCATCTGGCTGATGTCCTTCCC
Organism: uncultured Occallatibacter sp.; assembly: GCA_964486495.1. Lineage (GTDB taxonomy): Bacteria > Acidobacteriota > Terriglobia > Terriglobales > Acidobacteriaceae > Telmatobacter. The sequence goes on along the minus strand of CAZANC010000156.1, from coordinate 4,499 downwards.
CGCCGCCAGCTCGCGGTGCGCTCGTTCGCCGGTCAGCAGCGGCCACACGCGCCCCTGTCCCCATCCCTCGAACGGCCCTCCATCGGGCCGTTGCCCGTAGCCGTCGAAGTTGTAGCGCAACCACCCCGGCCCCTGCGGCAGCTCGCGTTTCAGCACTGCGTCCACCACCTTCAGCGAATCCGCGATCAGCGGATCGTCAGCCCGACGCACGCCGTATCGCACCAGCTCCAGGAACCCCGCATCGATAATCTCGCGCGCCTCAAACTCTGTCCTCGTTCCCGGCGGCCTGTTCGAAAGATGAATCACTTCCTTTCCGCAGCCCTCGTGCGCGTACGCCTCGCCGCACTCCGGCGGCCTGATCCGCATGTAGTGCCGCTTCACCTCCGCGTCGAGCACCCCGTTGTTCGTCACCGTCCAGTCTTCCAGATGCCCTTCAATCCAGTCGGCAAACTCCTCCAGAAACTCGCCCAGCTCGTCCGCCTCGCGCGCTCGCGCCATCTCCGCCGCGCAAATCAGCCCGCCAATCACCGCCGCCAGCGTCGACGGAGAATACCCCGCATTCTCTTCCCAGCGCTCCTGGTGCGTGATCGGCGCATGCCGCACCAGAAATCCCGCCGCCCGCTCCACAAAAGGGAACATGTGCAACTCGCCCAGACCGCCCGCCTTCCACAGCCGCCACGCAAGGATGATCGGAAACGCCACCTCGTCCAGTTGCTTGCCGCTCCAATACGGCGTTCCGTCGATCCAGAAATTCTGCGCGAATCCTCCGTCGACCTGCTGCGTGCACGCCAAATACACCAGCGCCCGCCGCGCCGTCTCCACGCGCCCGCAAGCCAGCAGAGCCGTCGCCGTCTGCACCATGTCGCGCGTCCACACCAGGTGATACCCGCCCAGATCGTCGTCGCCCTTCACCTGTCCCCACGGAATCGAAGCCGATGCAACAAACGCTCCCGAATACGCCTTGTCCTCGTGCGCCAGCAGCACCGCGTGGCTGGCCTTCATCAGCTTGCCGCCATCCTGCGCCTTCGCCGCCAGCCCCTCCGGATACGCCGCCCGCTTCCACTGCGCGATGAACCGCTTCTTCTGCTCCTCGAACCCCACCGACAGCGAGCCCATCAACTTCTGCAACGCCGTATGGTGGCCCTCGCCAATCCCGATCGCCAGCGTGAACTCCCGCACGGCCATTTCGCCTTCAACCTTCGCTACTACCTCACCGGCGGCGCCGTCCATCGAGCTCCTCAGATCGTCAATGCATCCCAGGTCGATCTCCCCCATCACTGCCACATTTCCGCCCGTGGCCGACCCAAACTCCCAATCCATCTTGAAGTTCTGCATCAGGTCCTGCCAGCCGTCGCTCGCGCCCACAAACCCGCAGCTCATGCGCGCGAACCCGCAACTCGCCGTCATCGCCAGCGACCACTCGTTCTTCCACGCCAGCAGCACATTGTGACCCGCCACGTCCATCGCCCGCGCCGAGTTCCCCGTCCCGCCTCCATCCAGATGCGGCGCCAGCAGCGCATACAACTTCAGCCGCGGCATCAGGTCCGCGAGTGCCTCAAGGCGCACCCTCTGCAGCACCACTCCATGGTGCGGGTCGCAAATCATCTCCTTGGTCAGGCTGTAGCGCCCATCGGGATCGCGGTTCACATACCGTACTCCCAGCGCGTCGGGATCGATCGTCTCGAAGGCCGTTGGCATGTCGCGCTTCTCCTCGTGCGCAAACGTCTCCCCGTCGGTCAGCAGGAACTCCATGTCCCGCACCTGCGCATGATCGATCGTGGGGTAATAGACCTCGTTCAGAACGCCGTGCGAGCACGTGAACCAGATGCGGCTTGACCCCGCGTACGCCGTCACCACCGCATCCTTCACGCTCGAAGTCCAGCGCGGCTCCAGGCCGGGCGCGCCAAAGGCCTCGCCCTGCTGCTCAAGCCACCGGTACATGGGCTGGTCGCTCATTCTCGCTCGCTATTTCCGGGGTTGGGGAAATTGGAATTCAACTTCATGACGGGGATTGCTCGACGCGAAACCGTGGGAAGCCGCGCACCACCCTCACAAATCGACACGCCTTACCTGTAGATGAATGCTAACCCGCCACCGTTACAAACTTGCAATCAAACCGGGGTGCCCCACCCTTGGCGTCCGCCGCGGCGGACGCCAAGGGTGGGATAGAACAACTCTCACCCCACGAGCCTTTAGCCGACTCGCTAACTCGCTGACCCGCTGACTTGCTCCCACGCTCCCTTGCTCCCTTGCTCCCTACTCCCCGCCCGCCGTCCTCGCCCTCACCAGCATGTACTTCACCGCCGCCTCCAGCTCCGCCGCCGTCACATCTTCCACCACGCCCGCGTCGCCAATTCCCACCGGCAGCACGAACCGCCTCACCCCGCCCACATTCTTCTTGTCGCGTCCCGTCGCCGCCATCACTCGCGCCGCATTCACTTTCAACTTCGGCAGCGGCCCATAGCGGTAAATCAATTTCTCCATCCGCTCCATCTGCCCGCCGGTAATCGTTCCCCTTCTCCGCGCCACGGCCAGCGACGCCACCATTCCCCACGCCACCGCCTCGCCGTGCAGCATCGCCTTGTACCGTGTCGCCTGCTCCAGCGCGTGCCCCACCGTGTGTCCCAGGTTCAAAATCATCCGCAACCCGCCCTCGCGCTCGTCTTTCCGCACCACCTCGGCCTTCATCCGGATCGACGCCGCAATCACCCGTTCCAATGCTTTCGGCTCCCGCTTGAGGATCTCCTCGGCATGCTCCTCCATAAACCGCACCAGCGCGCGGTCGCGAATGAACCCCGCCTTCACGCTCTCCATCATTCCCGCGCGCAGCTCGCGATCGGGCAGCGTCCCCAGCACGCCGATATCGGCAAACACCGCCCGCGGCTGCAGGAAATTCCCCACGAGATTTTTACCCTCAGGCAGGTTCACGCCCACCTTGCCGCCGACGCTCGAGTCGACCTGTGCCAGAAACGTCGTCGGAACCTGCACATAATTGATCCCGCGCATGAACGTCGCGGCAACAAATCCGCCCACGTCGCCCACAATCCCGCCGCCAAAAGCAATCAGCAGCGACCCGCGGTCGCCGCCGGCACGCACCATCTCGCGCAGCAGCCGTTCCACGCTCTTGATGGTCTTGTGCTGTTCGCCAGGAGGCAGAAACAGCGTCACCGGCGCGTCGAAATTCGCTTGGTGAGGCTTCGCCTCCTGGAACGACCGCAGAAACTTCTTGCCCCACAAAGCCCAGATCTCCGGCGACGTCACGACAAACACGCGCCGCGGCAGTCGCTTCACCGCCCGCTCAATCCGCGGCGCAAGCTCCGCAAGCAACCCGCTCCCCGCAAACACGTCGTACTTCGCCGAAGGCGTCTCCACCCGTATCGTCTGCACAATGTTTTCAATGATAGAAGACCCGCACGCCCGATTCGGTGCTAGACTTTTTTCCACCAACCCAGGAGAACCTCTATGCGCCGCGAACTCACCGTCGCTTTCCTCCTGCTGCTGCCCACCCCTTTCGCCGCGATCCAGCAAGCGAACCCGCCGACTCCACCTCAACCTCCATCCGCTTCGCTCGCCCAGTCGAAGCCCGCCGACCCACCCGCGGCCGCCAGCTCCGCGCCGGCCGCGCCCTCCGCCGAGCACATCGCTCCTCCTGTCGCGATCACGCAGATCAATCCCGAATACTCACTCGAGGCGCGCAAAAACAAGATCAGCGGAATATGTCTGGTCGCCTTTACCGTCGGCGCCGACGGAATTCCGCGGGACGTTCACGTCGTCAAGAGCCTCGACCCGACGCTGGACGCGAACACTGTTCAGGCGATCGAAACATGGAAATTTCAACCGGCGATCAAAAACGGAAACGAGCCGGTTCCATTCGACCTCACTGTGGAATCAGCTTTCCACCTCTTCGAGACCGGTAAGGCGGGCGCAGTGGTCGCGATCCCTGAGCGCCCCGGCGCTCCAGGCACTCTCCTGACGAGCGATGAGATCAACGCAACTCCCGCGGTTCCCATTAGGCAAGTCCCTCCAAAGTATCCCTTCATGGAAAGGGCTCGGAGGAAGAGCGGGGACTGCACTCTCAAAATGACGATCGACTCCGAAGGCGTTCCGCGGAACGTACGTGTCGTTGAAAGCCTCGATCCAAGCTTCGACGCCAGCGCCATCAAAGCTGTGGAGCAATGGCGGTATGAGCCCGCGACGGTAAACGGCGCTCCCTACCCCGAGGAGTCAACCGTGATCGTCAAATTCCAGCTGGCCCGCTAATCCGCCTCGCCGGCTCGCTCAGTCCGCCACTTCCCCGCCGTGCTCCCTCGATCCCTCGTCCCCCGGTTTTCCGGGCCGCGAGCTCCTTGGGAAAAGCTGCGAAGCAGCTGGGATCGACGGGCTGGGGGTCGCCAAAAACAACCGAGCGGCCCGGGAAACCGCCGGCCAAGACGCGATTCGGTGCCTGTTCTCTGTTCTCTGTTCTCTGTTCTCTGTTCTCTGTTCTCTGTTCTCTGTTC
>CAZANC010000155.1:0-8163 GCA_964486495.1 uncultured Occallatibacter sp. | reverse complement strand
ACATTTTGCAGCACATCAATCGCCACGTCTTCCACGATCCCGTGGCCGTGATGCAGAATGTCGAGCGCGTGACGGCGCATCTTGACGCGCAGACAGCAGGCCAGCCAGACAGTGCACGCCGCGCGCTTCACCTCGTCCCCGCGCGGGACGGGCGCAAATGGCACATGGATGCGCAGGGAAAAACGTGGCGCGCCTATCGCCTTATTGAAAACGCGCGCACCTATGAAACCGTGGCGTCTGCCGAGCAGGCATTCGAGGCGGCGCGCGCCTTCGGCAATTTCCAGCAGCAACTGAGCAGTTTGCCTCCGCCGCGCCTGCACGAGACGATTCCCGACTTTCACCACACGCCCAAACGCTTTGCCGCGCTGGAGCAGGCAGTCGTCGCGGACGTTGCCGGCCGCGCGGCTTTCGCCAAGCCGGAGATTGACTTTGCCCGCGCTCGCCAATCCATCACCGGCGTTCTCCTCGACGCCGATCTGCCCGAGCGCATTACCCACAACGACACCAAGTTCAACAACGTCCTGCTCGACGATAAAACCGGCGAAGCCGTCTGCGTGATCGATCTCGACACCGTGATGCCCGGCCTGGCGCTTTACGACTTTGGCGACATGGTGCGCACCACCACCAGCCCGGCGGCTGAGGACGAGAAGGATCTGTCTTTTGTGACCATGCAGTTCCCGATGTTCGAAGCGCTGGTTCGCGGCTACCTTGAATCGGCGGGCGCGTTCCTGACAGCCGCGGAAAGAAAACTCCTGGCCTTTTCAGGCAAGCTGATCACTTTCGAGATCGGCATCCGTTTCCTTGCCGATTACCTGGGCGGGGACACGTATTTCAAAGTGCATCGTGAGGGGCACAACCTTGACCGCTGCCGCACGCAATTCAAGTTAGTGGAGTCGATTGAGCAACAGGAAGAGGAAATGAACCGGCTGGTGGAGTCGATTGCAGGATGAACGCTGCCACTTAAGGGACGCCCGAAGCGTAATTTGGAATTCGCGGCGTCAGATGGCGGATCACAAACTCCTGAATCAGATTTTGCGCCGCGCCTTCGGCAGTGTCGATGAGCGCATATTTCGGCAGATCGTTCATCGCCGATCCTTCGATTGATGGCGGTTAGGAATCCGCCACCAGTTTACGCGCGGTCGATGAATTCTGTGCTGCGGAGCGGTGGAATTAGAGCGGTTCCGCAATTCAGGTGCCCTTGCCAGCGTCTTGCAGGGTGGCTTTTTCTTGATGAAAAAGCCACTCGGCGGTTGCAGGCCTGTGAATAGCAATTGTGGAACCGCTGTAAATGGCCCGTCACTCCACTTCGCCGATATACACACCATACGGTCCCAGCACAATACGATTGATCGCAACAGTGTCCGGTCCGCCGGGTGTCTTCAGCAGGGTTTTCAATTCCCTTGCCCGCATTCCGGCTTCGCCCAGGGTCAGATCGGTTGTCACCGTGTCGGCTGTGAAATTCACGCTCACAACGACCTGGTGCGCACCCGGTGCCTGGCGCATCCAGCTCAGCACTTTTGTGTTTTCCGGGTCGAGCACGATATTCGCGCCGCTCTCGAAGGCCGGGACCGTCTTCTTGAGCCGGATAAGCGCCTGGTACCACGCGAGCAGCGAATCGGGATCGCTCGATTCGGCCTGCACGTTGATTGCGTCCGCGCTCGGCGGCACGGGCAGCCACGGCGCGCCAGTGGTGAATCCGGCATTCGTGGTTCCGTCCCACTGCATCGGCGTGCGCTCGCCATCGCGGCCCTTCTCCTTCGGCCAACCGGTGATCCCGATCGGGTCCTTCACGTCCTGCTTGCGCGTGGGCGGCGTCGTCTTCATTCCGATCTCGTCGCCGTAGTAGACCAGGGCCGCGCCGCGGCTGGCCAGCAAAATCGTCGCGATCACGCGCTGAATGTCCACGTCGTGTACGCCGTCGCCGTAGCGCGCGTCGATCCGCGGGTTGTCGTGATTGTCGAAGAGCAGCAGAGGAATGTGCGCGCCAAGATGCGTTTCCGCGTCGATCAGCTTTTGCCGGAACGCCGTCACGTCCAGCTTGTTGATCATGCCCACCTGAGTGTCCATCGGCAGGTGAAACTCAGGTTTGTCCGGCGTTCCATACATCTTCTTCAATTCGCCGATGTTGGGCAGGTACGTTTCGCCGATGAGCACGCGCGTGCCCGGAAACTCGCTCGAATCAAACTTGTCTGCTTCCGCGCGCATCTCCTCCATCACTTCGTGCAGGCCCGGCTGGTTGTCGGTCTTCGAGCCGTCGAGCTGCGGATCGCCGAATGCGTTCATCACCGGCTTGCCGTCGTTGCCGAGCCGCACTCCCTCATCGGCGAGGCTCGGATCCTCGAAGAGCGTCGTAATCGCGTCAAAGCGAAACCCCCCCACGCCGCGCTTGAGCCAGAAGGCAATGATTTCCTTGAAGGCGTCGTGCACGGCGGGGTTGTGCCAGTTCAGGTCCGGCTGCTGGACGTAGAACTTGTGGTAGTAGTACTGCCGCGTCTTTTCATCCCATTGCCAGGCTGAGTGGCCGAAGAGCGACTGCCAGTTGTTCGGCGGCGCTCCCTTATCGGTTGCGGTTTGGCCTGGAGCCTGCCCTGAGCTTGCCGAAGGGTCGTGCCAGCAATACCAGTCGCGATAGGGGTTGTCGCGCGACGACCGCGACTGAAGGAACCACTCGTGCTGATCCGACGTGTGGTTCATCACCATGTCCATCAGCACCCGGATGTGGCGCTTGTTTGCCTCGGACACCAGGCGGTCGAAATCAGCAAGCGTGCCGTACTGCGGATCGATGTCCTCGTAATTGGAAATGTCGTAACCGAAGTCCACTTGCGGCGACGGGTACACCGGCGTCAGCCAGATTGCGTCGACGCCCAGCGCACTAAGGTAGTCGAGCCTCTTCGTGATCCCGTTCAGGTCGCCGATCCCGTCGCCATTCGTGTCCTGAAAGCTGCGCGGGTACACCTCGTAGATCACGGCGTTCTTCCACCAGTCCGGTTCTTTCGCCTGCTCCGCACTCTGCGCAGTACTCGTCTTTTGCACTGGCCCTGATTGCCCTCCTGCGGCGATCGTCGCGGCCACCAGCGCGAAGCCGGCAGCGCATTTCACCATCCTACTCAACATTCGACTCTTTTCGAACATGGCAGTTTCCTCGCTCGTGCCGTGCGATGCAATATGATTGCGCCCTTACTGAGACTGACCGGGAATCTGAGGGGCCGTGTGCTTGATGCGGTAGAAGTCGATTCCAAAGTGCGGATCCTGTTCAGTGCCATCGATATGGATGGGAACCTCTGTCCCCGCTCCATCTTTTCTGAAGATTCTGTCGGCCGGCTTCAGCAGCAATCCCTTCCAGCCACCCACCATCTCCGAAACCGTCGCGTCAGTTCTGGCTGTGCCCGTGAAATTGAGGGTACTGCCTTCCAGGCCATACTTGCCCGCCAAGTCGATCTCTGCTCCGGGCACAGTGTACTTGAGATTGGGCAGCGTAATCACTCCGCCGACTATTGTGAACTTGCTTTCGATCGCGGAGCGCACCTTGTCTGCAGCGTTTTTCGCTTCCATCGGCTGGCCTTGCCCGCGCAAGCTCAGCTGGCCCACGCCGTTCTGAAGCTTTGCGCTCGTGAATGCCGCGTCTACAAGGTTGAAGCTCCCATTCAGTTTCATCTTTTCGTCCACCGGCTCCGTTCCCGGCGGGATCTCAAGCGTTGTTCTCAGCGTCAGCTCGCCGGTCATCAGCGGCGTCCCGCTCTTGCTCACCAGGCGCAAAAAGTCCTCCATCCGGCCGCCGTCCACAATCACGTTGAGCGTGATTTCGTGCCCGCCGGGCCGCTCCGCTCCGTTGGGCAAAGGCTCTGGCGGAAGGTGCACGATCTTTCCCTCGGTGATAAAGTGCGACCCGCCCAGCCGTGCATGCACCGGCTGCAGCCACGTATCGCCATTTGTGCCGTCCACCGTAGCGTGAAACTGCGTTTCGAGCGGCACTGAAGTGCCGAAGTGCGTCAGCCTGAAATCCGGAACATCGGCCTGCCCGTCCACTGTTAGATTGCGCAGCGCGCCCTGGTACTTGCCGGTGGAGTTGAGAATGCCCGCAATCCCTTTGAAGACACCGAGGTCAGCATTCTCGAAGCGATAGTTGCCCATCACCGGAGTCTCTCCCGGATCCTCCACCACCCACGGCCCCATGTTGCCGGAGGTAACGATAATTCCTGCCGGCCGCGGGTTAGTCAACTGCGCATCGAATTGCATTGAACCGCCCACACTCACGTGGCTCAGTTTTATGCGCGCAACGTCGAACTCCAGCGGCAGCTTTCCCGGTTTGCTTGTCTCCAGCGTCAGATGCGCGCGCTTGCATTCCATGCTTTCGATCTCGAAGCGCAGCATGGGCACGCGGCTGTCGTCGGGCGTAGCGCCACTGGTTGGCGCCGCCGCGTGCGTGAAGTGCGGCTTGGGCGGCACGTCCACGTCGAGGCCAATCAACTCGACGACGGCAATTCTGATCGGCTCGCCCGGCTTGTAACGCAGGGGCGCATGAAAGCGAAACTCATCCAGCGTGATGAGAGGCTTTGTTACGTCAGTGCCATTCGGGCCCGGGACGGCAACGCCCGCCACGTTCGCCGGAGGCCAGATGCGTAACCCCTTGCCTTCGGCCCACAACCCGTTGATGAGCGAGACATGAAAGCTGTCGAGCTCAACGCGCGCTTGAAAATGCTCTTCGAGTTTCTCGACAATTGCAGCGCGCAGCATGGGCTCGGCACGGTGCAACAGAATGGAGATCGCTACGCCGAGCAGAAGAAACACGAGCAGAATTGCCCCAGCGGCCCACTTCAACCATCCGCGCTTGCCCCGTTTCCTCGCTCGCCTTGTTGCCACCGATTATCCTCGTCCGGACATTTCCGGGCCTCGACCATTTTCGCAGGAACGCTTCACGGTGAAGTCACAGCCCGCTGCTCTGTTTGACGCGACCCGCGACCGAAATCGTATCGGGAGACCCATCCGATCTCGTTTGAAGGCTTGTATCGTGGCTACCGCGGTGGCCGCCTTCGATCAATTGGTGTCTTTAGCCTCCATGCCGTAGACTTCTTCTCACGGATGCAAGCTCTGATTGAAAACCTCGTAAAGCTCCAGGCGATCGAGTTGAACCGGGCTCGCCTGAACCAACAGATGCGCGCACTGCCGGCCGAGATTGCTCAGGCTACGACTGCGCTGGCCGCCGCCCAGCGGCAGTCCGCCGATCTATCTGCCGCGCTGGCGCGCGAAGACTCGATGCGTACCCGCCTGGAACGGGATATCGACGCGCATCGCCAGAAGGCCGCGCGCTTCCGCGTCCAGGTCGACTCCGTCACGACTCCCGAGCAGGCCGCCGCCATTGAGCACGAGATTCAATTCGCGACTTCAGAAGCCGACCGCCTGGAAACCGATGAATATGCAAGCCTGGAGCGCACCGAGGCGCACGAGGCCGCGCTGGCCGAGACGCGCGCCCAGGTGGAACAGCTTGCCGCCGGGGTAGACGCGGTTCGCACGAGCGTCGCCGCCCGCCAGCAGGCAATGGCGTCGGAGCTGGCCGGCCTGGACGCGGAGCGCGAGCGAGTGCGCGCAGCTCTCGATTCCGATTGGCTGGTCCAGTTTGACCGCATTGCTTCCGGTCGCGGCACCGGCATCGCCCGCGCTGAGAATCAGCAATGCACGGGCTGCAGCATGGGGGTGCGCCCGCAAGTCTGGAACCAGCTCCGCGAGGGCGAGCTGCTCAGCTGCGACAGTTGCAGCCGCCTGCTTTACTGGGATCCCGCCATGGCGCCCGCTCCCAAGGCGCCGCAACCGGAGCTGGTCCCAGGCGCAGGCCGCGCGCCGCGCAAACCCCGCGTGGCGGGCGCCTAGCAGCGTCTGCTCGGCGGAATTCTTCTACCGCCCAAGCCACTGAATCCCGTTCCGCGCCTGCTAACCTTTTCTTGAATACTCTCTCCAGGAGAATCTCCCCGTGCAGCGCATCTGTGTCGATATGGATGAGGTGATGGCAGACACCCTCGCCGAGCACCTGCGCCGCTACAACCGAACCTTCGACGAATTCGTTACGACGGAAGACCTCGCCGGCAAAGGCCTTTGGGAGATTGCTCCGCTCGACCGCCAGGCCCAGTTGCGTGCGTTTCTCGACGCCGAAGATTTTTTCGAGGTTCTGGCCGTGATACCCAATGCGCAGCCGGTGCTCGAAGATCTTTCCACGCGCTTTGAGATCTTCATCGCCACGCAGGCCATGGCCGTGCCCAACTCGCTCGGCCCCAAATACCGCTGGTTACAGCGCCATTTTCCCTTCATCCCGGCGACACATTACGTCTTCTGCGGCAACAAGAGCATCCTGCGCGCCGACTTCCTGATCGACGACCAGCCCAGAAATCTCGCCCGCTTCGAGGGCCAGGGACTGCTTTACACCGCGCCGCACAACCTTGCCGCAACCGGATTCGTTCGCGTGAACAACTGGCGCGAAGTGGCCGAGTATTTCGCCGGCGTTCCTGCGCAACCGACGGCCGCCGCCTGATCGCCGCGGTACCTGGCAGGCGCAGCCACTCGCCCGCGCGAACGCGATTGCACCCGCCGAACTTCGTTACCATGAACTATGGCAATGTCTCGCAGACCCTTAACGACGCCAATGACGCGCCGCCGCTTCCTGGTTGGCGGTTCGCTCGTTGCTGGCGGTTTGGCGCTCTATGGGGGCGAGATCGAGCGGCACTGGATCGAGATCACGCACCGCGACGTGTTCATCTCCGGCCTTTCTCAGGCACTCGACGGATTCCGCATCGCGCAACTCAGCGACATCCATCTGGACGAATTCACTGAGCCATTCTTCCTGCGCGACGCTGTGCGCCACATCAACAGCCTGAACCCCGACGTTGTTTTTCTAACCGGCGATTTTGTGACAAACGGGCTTTCGCCAAGGAGATTTGCCGTTGGCGCGGCGTGGCAGTGCGCCAATCTCCTCAACGCGCTTCAGTGTCCCCACCGCTATGCTGTTCTCGGTAATCACGACGTGTTGATTGGTTCGCAGGACATTATCGCTGCGCTCACCGCGAATGGCATCACCGTGCTCGACAACGCGCACGTGCCCATCGAGCGCGACGGCGCAAGATTCTGGCTTGCCGGGCTTGACGATCCTGTCGAGGGCACACCCGACCCCGAGCTGGCGATACCCGCATCCATCCGCAATGTGCAGCACGAACCCATCGTGCTCCTTTGCCACGCACCCGACTACGTCGACGACCTTCTTACGAGTCCAACGGGCCGGGCAGTCTCTCTCGTGTTGTCAGGCCACACCCATGGCGGCCAAGTTCGCGCGCCACTAGTCGGCCCTCTTATTCTTCCGCCATTGGGCCGTAAGTATGTCGAGGGTTGGTTCCGCTTTGGGAGTCTGCAGCTCTACGTGAATCGCGGTCTGGGCACCGTTGGCGTCCCCATCCGCTTCAACTGCCCGCCGGAGATTGCGCTCCTGACGCTCCGCTCCGCCTGAGATCGATTCACTCCGCCGGCGCTCACGCGCCTGCGATTGTCATTCCCCCGCGATTGTCATGCCGTCGATCCGAATGGTTGGCGAAGCCACAGATCCGCGAAAGACCAGATCGTTGCCGATGGCCGTCACGTTGCGCAACATCTCGGCCAGATTCCCAGCGATCGTCACTTCTTCCACGGCATGCGTGAGCCGGCCGTTTTCAATCCAAAGGCCGGTCGCGCCGCGCGAGTAGTCGCCCGTGACAAGATTTGTGCCGAAGCCCATCAGGCTGGTCACGTAGAGCCCCGCGCGCACCTCTCCGATGATCTGTTCGGGAGTCGGTTCTCCTGGCTCAAGGTAAAGATTGCCGCAGCCGATGCCCGGCGCACCTGCCAATCCCCGCGCGGCATTGTGCGTGGACTTCATGCCCAGCTTGCGTGCGGTGTAGGTGTTCAGCAGGTAATTGCGGAGCATTCCACGCTCGACGACGACGGTACGCTGCGAAGGCAAGCCCTCGTCGTCGAAGGGCGATGATCCAAAGCCCCCCACGCCTGTTGGGAGCAGCATGGTGTTGTCGTCCACGATGGTCAGGTTTGTCGCGCCAATCGTCTCGCCGAGCTTTCCCGCGAGGAAGGAGGCGCCACGCCAGATGGCGTCGCCGGATGCGGCCTCAAAGACTGAGCCGATCAGAGTTCGCG
>CAZANC010000154.1:0-8218 GCA_964486495.1 uncultured Occallatibacter sp. | reverse complement strand
GAATGCCTGAAGCGGGTTCCATTGCGGCTGCGAATGCCTGGGGGCCCCAGGTCGGTTCAGGCGACGATCGCACTCCGATGGGCGTGCACGAGGGCCTGAGCTGCATCTCCTGCCACGACGGTCATAACGAGAATGCACGGGCCTCGTGCAAGACCTGCCATCCGCAAATGTCGCACTGCGGAATCGACGTGGAGAAGATGGATACGACCTACGCAAGCGCGACCAGTGCCCATAACATCCACTGGGTGAAGTGCACCGATTGCCATCAGCATGGTATCCCGAAGGCGAAAGCCCACGCGGATGTCAAAGCGAAGCTGCTAACCACTCCCGGTATGAACGGTTGACAGACTTCGAACCCCGGAAACGCAGAGGCGGAGGCTCCTCGGGAGGCTGCGGGGCCGCACGATCAGTTTTACGCGGATTGCGTCGGCAATACAGCCTTATGCGCGCGCACCATCTCGAGGAACAACTGCTGCACGCGCGTGTCCGCCGACATCTCGGGATGGAAAGTGGCGGCGAGCAAGTGACCCTGGCGCACCAGTGTCGGGAAGCCGTCGCGGCGGGCAAGCACTTCCACGCCTTCGCCCACCCGGGTGATGCGCGGTGAGCGGATGAAGACCATCTCCAGCGGACCTCCGGGCACCTCAGTTGGAAGCGTAAGAATCGTCGAGTCGATCTGGCGGCCGTAGGCATTGCGTTCGACTGTCGCGTCGAGCACACCCAGGCTGCGCTGCGTTGGGTGCAGTACCTCGCGCGCAAGAAGGATGCAGCCTGCACAGGTGGCAAAAACCGGCTTGGTAGAGGCAAACTTTCCGATCGCGTCAAAGAATCCGTCTTTCTCCAGGAACTTGAGCATGGTGGTCGATTCGCCGCCGGGCATTACCAACCCATCGAGACCAGCCAGTTCGTCGGCTTTGCGCACGAGCACCGTTCGCGCTCCGCTGCTCCTGAAGGCGCGGGCGTGCGCCTCGTAGTCGCCCTGGAGAGCGAGTACGCCAATGGTGAGGGAATTTGTGTTTGCGGCGCTCTCGTGCGCCTGGTCGGCTGCCTTGGTCGCCATCGATTTCCTTCTATAGTATGATAGCGAGCGGCGTCGCTATGATTCAGCATTCTGCAGTGTGGATGTGCGGCAAGCGAGACCTGTATCCTCAGTCCATGACTGAAAGCGCGCCCTCGAATACCGGCAATCAGCTTGAACATGCCGCGTCCTCTTATCTGCGCTCGGCGCGGCATCAGCCGGTGCGCTGGCACGCGTGGGGCGAGGCGGCCTTTGCGCTGGCGCAGGCTGAGGACAAGCCCATCCTGCTCGACATTGGCGCCGTGTGGTGCCACTGGTGCCACGTGATGGATCGCGAATCGTACGAGGATGCGGAGATTGCCGCGCTCATCAACGAGCTTTTTGTGGCCGTGAAGGTGGATCGCGACGAACGGCCCGATGTGGACACACGCTACCAGGCCGCTGTGTCGGCAATCAGCGGGCAGGGAGGCTGGCCGCTGACGGCGTTTCTGACGCCCGACGGACGGCCATACTTCGGCGGAACGTATATTCCTCGCGACGATCGCTACGGGCGGCCGGGAATGGGACGCGTGTTGCTCGCCATGGCGCAGGTTTGGCGCGAGCGCCGCGATGAGGCGCTGGAGACGGCTGGCAGCGTGATGGCGGCAATCGAGCACAACGAGAGCTTCTCCGGCCGCGGCGGCGCTCTGAGTTTGGAACTCGTCGACAAGATCGCCGCGTCGATTGTTGCGCAATTCGATCCGCGCAACGGCGGCTTCGGCTCGCAGCCCAAATTCCCGCATCCTGCGGCGCTCGACCTGCTGCTCGAAGTGGCCGTGAATCGCGGCAACGACCGGGCCCGCGAAGCCTTCACCACGACTCTCGAAAAAATGGCGCGCGGAGGCGTCTACGATCAGCTTGCCGGTGGCTTTCATCGCTACAGCGTGGACGAGCGCTGGGTGGTTCCCCACTTCGAGAAGATGATCTACGACAACACCGAGCTGTTGCGCAACTACATTCACGGCTATCAGAGCTTCGTTCGCGAAGATTTTCTCTCGATCGCGCAAGAGATTGTGGCTTGGCTGGATGCGACCATGACCGACCGCGAGCGCGGCGGGTTCTATGGTTCGCAGGACGCCGACGTGGGCCTCGACGACGACGGCGACTACTTTACGTGGACGCTGGACGAAGCGCGCGCCGTTCTCGGCGGGGATGAGCTTGAGTTTGCCAAGAAGTATTGGGACATTGGCGAGCTGGGCGACATGCACCACAACCCGGCGAAGAACGTGTTGCATTCGAATCAGACATTGGCCGAGATGGCCGCGCAATCGGGCGCGAGCCGGAACGTGAGCCCGGACGCAAATCCGGACGCGAGTCCGAACCCGAGTCCGGACGCGAAACCGGACGCGAGTCCGAACCCGAATATTGCTTCGTTGCGCAAGCTGCGCGACTCGGCCCGGGCGAAGCTGCTGGCCGCGCGCGCCGAGCGAACCGCGCCCTACATTGACCGCACGCTCTACACAAGCTGGAATGCGATGGCGGTGACAGCGTACCTTGAGGCGGCTCGCGTGCTGCGCGACGACAAGGCGCGCGAGTTCGCGCTACTCACGCTCAACCGGCTGCTGGACGAGGCGTGGGCCGGAGCGGCAACGCTGAAGCATGTGATCGCCTACCCTGACGGGCTCCGGCCACACGAAAGCGCTCCGGCTACGCTCGACGATTACGCATTCACCGTGAACGCCTGCATAGACGGCTGGCAGGCGAGCGGCGAGATGAAGTTTTACCGCGCGGCAATCAAGCTGGCCGACGCCATGATCGAGCAATTCCACGACGCCTCTGCAGGCGGGTTCTTCGACACGTCCGCGCCGCTCAACGACGAGCCGGCTGAGATTCCGCTGGGCGCATTGACGGCGCGGCGCAAGCCGCTGCAGGACGCGCCGACGCCCGCGGGCAATCCCACAGCCGCCACTGCCTTGTCGCGGCTTGAGGCTCTAAGCGGACGCGAGGATTACCGCCTGATCGCTGAGGGAACGCTGGCCAACTTCGCCGGAATCGTGGAGCACTTCGGCCTCTACGCCGGCAGCTACGGACTGGCCGCCGAACGCCTGCTCCTCGATCCGGTGCAGGTGGTGATTGTCGGCACAGGGCCGGAGGCGGATCGGATGGAAGCAACCGCGGTCGCGGGCTTCGCAGTCAACAAGACGGTAATGCGGGTTGAGCCTTCGCGGCTGGTTCCCGGCGAGCTCCCCGACGCGCTGGCCGAAACGCTGCTGCAAGTGCCGGCGCCCGCCGCTGCACAGGCATGGGCATTGGTCTGCCGGGGCCGAACCTGCCTGCCGCCGGTGACGGTCGCCGACGCCTTGCTACAGGCACTGAAGCCGGCTCCATAGCGCGGGGGCCGCAACGAATCCTCGCTATTCACCGGTGAACGGATTCGTCTCCTGCGGCTTGATCGTGGTTGGATCTTTCGCAGCCGCAGGTTCCTTAGCTTCGGTCTCCAAGCCAACCGCCACCGATTCTTCCGCCGGCCTGAACACGCGATACGGGTCGCCGGGAAGCATGTGTTTTTCTTCGAGAGCGAGCCGCACCCGCCGCTGGAATTCGCGCATGGGTCCGTATTGCTGGGTCGCGATGGTCTTGAACACAACCGGAAAGATGACCTGTGAGCCTTTCACCGCATCCACGCCCAGAACCTGCGGGTCCGCAAGAATCACATGCTTGAATTCTTCGCTATTTCGGACGTCCATCGCGATCTGCCTCAGCAGCCTTGTCACTTCGTCGGGGTTCGCGGAGAAGTCGACGCTCACATTGACCGTGGCCACCGAGAAGTCGGCGCTCAAATTCGCCACAGTAGTGATCTGCGAGTTGGGAATGACATAGAGAGTTCCATCCCCATCGCGAACCATGGTCTTGCGCAGGGTCATCGATTCCACGATGCCGGTAAGGCCAGCCAGGCGAACCGTGTCGCCCACGTTAAACTGATCCTCCACCAGAAAAAGCATGCCGTTGAACATGTCCTTCACGATGTTTTGCGCCGCCAGCCCGATGGCGATTCCCGCGACGCCGGCCGAAGCCAGAAGCGGAGCAAGATTGAATCCCATTGCATCGAGCGCCTGCAGCAGGGCGATGACGCCGATGATCGCGAGGCCAGTCGCTCGAATGACGCCGGCCATAGTTCTGACCTCGGCACGGCGTCCCAGGCCAGCTCCGCTCTTTTCCGAAACATGGATCATCCGCGAAGTGGCGAGCCGCAGTAAGCGGCTGAAAACAAAGGCGATGATCGCAATCACAATCAGCCGCGGCAGCTTGGAGTGGATGAATTCCTGGCTATCGTTGATCCATTCGTCGAGGACCCGCCCGAGGAACCGGCCCTCCTGGAACCAGCCCCAGCGCAACATCAGAACGAATTCTGCCGCGTGACAAAAAAGAGACATTCCAAAACTCCACTTTCCAGACTAACTAGACTAAACTGTGCGCAGGAATGGCCGGAATCTGGGCCTTGCTCGTCCGGATTCTCCCCTTGCGGACAGTGAGCGAATGAAACCAATCAGCAGCGAAACAAGGAGCCAGAAACGCCGGCTGCAAAGCCGGGCAAGAGGTCTCTGTTCTCTTGGATGCGTCGCCGGGCTGGTTATCGCGGCGGGTTTAGGACTGATTCGAACCCAGGCGCAAGAGTCGTTTCCACTTCCGGCGATCGATCCTCCAGGAGCCAAGGCCTCGCCACCGGGGGCCAAGGCCTCGCCCGCAACGAGTAATGCCGCGCCCGCGCACCCGGCGGGACAACCTGCCCGGCCGCAAGCCGGGGCGGGAGATGCGAGCGCGCCCGATATCGCCAAACAATGTGCTGACCTGCTGAGGATGGCGACAGACCTGAAAGCGGCCGTCGACAAATCTTCAGCGGGCACGCTCTCGGTAACCGTGGTTCGCAAGGCCGGCGAGATTGAGCAATTGGCGCACAAGGTAAGACTTACGAACGGGAAAAGCTGAGGCAGAAAAGCTGAGGCAAGCGATGCGATTTGTTTCGTGGGCGGTCGAAAATGCGTGAAGCAGGACGCGCGGTGGAAAGCGGCCGGTTGGGGAGATGGAAGCTATCTCTGTGTTGGGGTTTAGGCTTTGCGATGGTGTTTGTCATTGCCTCCGGACACCCGGTGCGCTCCCAGTCAGCTCCCCCCCGGGGTATCATCAATGGTCCTCCCACGATGTCGGCGGACCCAGCAGCACCGGGCGACTTTGATCCCACGATGATGGAGAGACGGATCAGGGCGCTCAACAATGAGCGGCAGAAGGACATGGTCTCCGATACCGATAAGCTGCTCAAGTTGGCCCAGGAGTTGAACGACGAGATCGCGGCAAAAAACGCGGGCACATTGACGTTCGACCAGCTTCACAAGATCGCCGAAATTGAAAAGCTGGCGCACAGCGTCAAGGAGAAGATGGCAGACGCAGTAGGACAACCGACGCCGGCCGGGCGCCAGGTGCCCCTTGTGTTCCCTACCCAATAGTCGGCAGCCTCGCGGCGCGGTAGCAGTCAAATGGCCCGAACGGGTAAGCATCTGCGCCTTGCAAATTGCTACAATCAGTTCAGGTGGTACCCGGAGGGTTCTTCCGGCAGGGCGGGGTCACTATGCCCGGATTGGCTATGCGCGAGGTCGCCGCGTTCATCGCGCCGGCTTTCTTCGAGTGACGCGGGCAGAGACTGACTCCGGTGTTGCGTATGGGGGTCGACCGGAATGGAAGTGGCAATTTCCAGCGCTCGTGCGTCCGGAACGCATCCGGCCCCGGACGAGCTGTCCGCGCAACAGAAGATTGAAATCTACCGGCTGATGTTTCTTTCCCGCTCGGTAGACGACCGCGAAGTTCTCCTCAAACGCCAGCAGAAAACCTTCTTCCAGATTTCAACCGCCGGCCACGAAGCCCTGCAGGTGGGCGCCGCTCTTGCCTTGCGCCCGGGCTACGATTGGTTCTTCCCCTACTACCGCGATGGCGCTTTGTGCCTGGCCCTCGGCGTCACGCCGTATGACATGATGCTGCAGGCCGCGGGTGCCGCGACCGATCCGGCAAGCGGCGGGCGGCAGATGCCCAGGCACTGGAGCAGCCGCGCCTTGCATATCGTCAGCACCTCGTCTTCAACGGCCACGCAGTTGCTTCATGCCGTGGGCTGCGCCGAGGCTGGGCGGGCATTCAGCAAACATCCCGAGATCGCAGCCAAGGCGGAAGGCGACTATCGCGCCTTTCACGACGTAGAGTTCCACGGCGACGAAGTCGCGCTGGCCTGCGTGGGCGAAGGCTCGACTTCGCAGGGCGAGTTTTGGGAAGCGATCAACACCGCCTCGAACCAGAAGCTGCCGGTGATCTTCTGCGTGGAGGACAACGGATACGCCATCAGCGTGCCCGTCGAAGTGAATACGCCGGGCGGGAACATCTCCAGGCTGGTCGCCAATTTTCCCAACTTCCATTTTTCCGAAATTGACGGCAACGATCCGGTGGCGAGCCTGCGCGCTTTTCAGGCGGCGGCGGCACACTGCCGCGCCGGCCACGGACCTGCGCTGGTTCACGGCCATTGCGTGAGGCTGTATTCTCATTCGCTTTCGGACGACGACAAGAACTACCGGTCGGCTTCCGAAAGAGAGGCGGACCTGATGTGCGATCCCATCGCCCGCATGCGCTCGCGGCTGATCGGCGAAGGGATTCTGACGGCCAACGAGATCGACGAACTGGAACGGAAGCTCGAAGCCGAAGCTGCCGAGGCCGCCGAGCGCGCATTGGAAGCGCCGCTGCCAACGGTCGAGGGAATCACTGAGCACGTCTACTCCGAGGATCTCGATCCGACCCGCGCCGCCTTCGCCACCGAGCAGCCGCAAATCTCGTCTGAAGCGAATGGCGCCGCATCGACAGCAGGGCAAGGGCCTGCGGCCGGACACAAGAGCTCGGGCGCGCATACCATGGCCGACCTGATCAACTCCTGTCTGCGCGACGAGATGCGGCGCGATCCGCGCATCGTTATTTACGGCGAGGACGTGGCCGACGCCAGCCGCGTTGAGGCGCTCTCAGAAGCGAAGGGCAAGGGCGGGGTCTTCAAGCTCACCGCCGGCCTGCAAACTGAGTTCGGATCGGAGCGCGTCTTCAACTCGCCGCTGGCTGAGGCCAATATCGTTGGACGCGCCATCGGCTATGCTCTGCGCGGCATGAAGCCGGTCGTGGAAATTCAATTCTTTGATTACATTTGGCCTGCTATGCATCAGATTCGCAATGAGTTGGCCTTGATTCGATGGCGCTCGAACGGAACCTGGGCTGCGCCCGTTGTCATCCGCGTTCCCATCGGCGGATATCTCACCGGAGGCGCGATCTATCACTCGCAATCGGGCGAAAGCATCTTTACCCACACTCCCGGTCTGCGCGTGGTTTTTCCCTCGAATGCCCTCGACGCGAATGGCCTTTTGCGCACCGCCATCCGTTGCGACGATCCGGTTCTTTTTTTCGAGCACAAGCGGCTCTATCGCGAGACTTATGGCCGCGCGGCGTATCCGGGGCCGGAGTTCGCCATACCTTTTGGAAAAGCCAAGATCGTCCGTCCCGGCTCGGACCTCACGCTCGTCACATATGGCGCGCTCATCCCGCGCGCGATGCAGGCCGCCCAGCATGCTCAGCGCGAGCACGGAATCGAAACCGAGATTCTCGATCTGCGCACGCTCAATCCCTACGACTGGGAAGCCATCGCCGAGTCGGTCCGCAAGACCAATCGCGTAATCGTCGCGCACGAAGACATGCTGAGCTGGGGCTACGGCGCGGAAATTGCCGCCCGCATCGCCGATGAGCTTTTCGACGAGCTCGACGCTCCCGTGCGGCGCATCGGCGCCATGGACACCTTTGTCGCTTACCAGCCAAAGCTCGAAGATGCGATTCTGCCGCAACCGGAAAACATCCTGAAGGCCATCGTGGAGCTCATGGCGTACTAGAGCAGTTTCGGAATTAACGTAGACTTTTTGAGAGCATTAAAAGGTGGCATTTTCTTGATGAAAATGCCACCTTGCTAAGTGCATTCGGTCTACACCAATTCCGAAACTGCTGTAACGTATCCCGCGCATCAATGTTCCGGCTCGGCGGCGGATTTTCCATTCTCCGAATTCGCAGCAGGGAAGGCCGCCCAGACCAGAATCCCGCTTAGGACGACTCCATAAAGAACAGGCGTTTCCATGCCCATTCTCCATTCGTAGAAAAACC
>CAZANC010000153.1:0-8333 GCA_964486495.1 uncultured Occallatibacter sp. | reverse complement strand
CGCCGTAGTTGACCACAAAGTCCATGACGCGGATGTACTCGGCGAAGCCGCCGCCGGAAGGCTCAAAGCCGGCGGTTGCGCCAGTCTTTTTGTAAAGCGGGCATTGCGCCGGAGTGTTCTTGCGGCAGTAGTAGCACTCGCCGCAGGGAACGTGGTGAAAGCTCATGACTCGATCGCTGACGGCGAATTTGGTCACGCCTGCGCCGACTTCTGCAACCACGCCGGCCATCTCGTGGCCGAAGATTCGGGGCGCCGAGTGCGAGCCCATGTGAATTTTCTTGAGATCCGTCCCGCAGACGCCGCAGGTGGCGATCTTGATGAGCAGCTCGCCGGCTCCGATGCGCGGAACGGGGACGTTTTCCAGACGCATGTCATTGATGCCGCGATACACAACCGCACGCATCGTGGCGGGGATCTTGGCGTCGATCTGAAATCTGGGACGTGAGATTTGGGTAGCCATTCTGTTCTCTGATGCGACCTCGTTCACGAGAGAAAGTCGTGCAGCGACTCCGCGATGCTTTGGGAAGCCCGTTTACTATTTTCGCCCATCCGGATGAGAGAGGGCCAATACCAGGGGCGAAGGATGGCAAAAAGAGTAAACGTGGCGAGTTCGAATTGGCCGCTGGGCGAGAGAAAGGGGTTGAAGTCCGGCAGGTGGTCGGTGAGGGCGTCGCTGACGCCTTTGATGGCGTAAAACGGTATGCCGCGCATGGCGGCGAGGCGGGCGACGGCCGCGGCTTCCATGTCGACGAGGGCGGCGCTGTAGGCGGAGGCGAGGCGGCGCTTTTCCGCTTCGCTGGCCACGGTGGGGCTTGTGGCAAGCCAGAGTTCACCGGCCCCCGCATCGCAACGGAAGCGCTCGCCGGTGCGGACGTCAATGACTCCGGCGACGTTGTGGGATGTGCCAAGTGCGATCTCGGCGCGGAGCGCTCCGGCCCAGCCGATGGAGAAGACGAGATCGATGGGACCACCTGCTTCGATGGCGGCAAAGGCGCGAGTGGCGGCGGATTGACCCGCGCCGGCGCAGGCGGCGATCCACTCGTCTTCCTCGTTGCGCTGCGCCCAGAATCGCGTGCCGTCGCGAGTGCTGTGGGGCCAGTTGCGGACGAGTGGCTTGAGCTCGCCAGGCATGGCAGCGATGATGGCGGTGCGGGTCATGATGATGTTTGGGCGCGGGCCTGCAGGATGTTGGCTGGCGCGTAGCCGTTGGAGCGGAACCAGTCGATGGCGGCGCGCATCGCAGGGTAGACGGGCACTACACGGAAGTCCAGCTCCTGCTGGGCGTGGGCGCTGGAGGCGTACATTTTCTTGCGGCCCATCCGGACTTCTTCGAGTGTGGCGCGGGGCTCTTTGCCGCGGATGCGGCCGGTGATCCACTCCTCGAAAAAGGCGTAGGTAGCTGCGACGGCAAAGGAAATTTTGACGGTGGGCGAGGGGATGCCGGTGATGGCCGACATTTTGTCGAGAATCTGCTTGAGCGTGAGGTTTTCGCCACCTAAGATGTAGCGGCGGCCGGGAGTGCCCCTGGTGAGCGCGAGAACGTGGGCGCGGGCGACTTCTGAGACATCGACGAGATTGAGGCCGGTGTCGACGTACGCGGGGAATTTGCTGTTGAGGAAGTCGACGAAAATGCGGCCGGTGGGCGTGGGCTTGCGGTCGTTGGAGCCGATGGGGGTTGTGGGATTGAGGATGATGATCTGCTGGTCCCCTTTGGCGGCGGCGATTGCTTCCTGCTCGGCGAGAAACTTTGAGCGCTTGTAATGGCCGACCATGTCGGCGAGCGAAACGGGAGTGTCCTCGTTGATCACAATCCCATCTGTCCGGAAGTGCATCGTAGCAACACTCGACGTGTAGACGAAGCGCTTGACCTGGGTTTCGCGAGCCATGCGCAGCAGCTGGCGCGTACCGTCGACGTTGGATCTGTACATGGCGGCGGGATCGGGAATCCAAAGGCGGTAGTCTGCCGCCACATGCACAACCGCATCGCAGCCTTGAAGCGCGGAGCGCAGCGAGGCGGGGTCGGAGAGGTCGCCGACAACTGTTTCGCCCGGAATGCCCTCGAGGTTGGCGAGATTGCTGGTTTTGCGAGTAAGGAGGCGAAGATCAGCACCCTCGGCGGCGAGGGCTTTCGCCACATGATGGCCGACAAAACCTGTTGCGCCGGTGAGGAATACTCTCATCGCTTGAGCGAAGCTAGCAGCAGTCTACTCCAGCGCTTCCGGAACCAGGGCGATGTTCTTTTCGCCGGCGGCCTTCTTTTCGGTGTAGGCCTTCACCCAGTCTTCCCAGTGCTTGCCGGCGGCGCGGTCTTTGCCGCTGAACTCGAGGCGGGCAATGTCGGCGTAGCTCAGCTTGCGCTTGTCGTCCGCCTTCGGAGTAAAGTACTGGACAAACGACTCCGCCAGCGTAGCGCCGGTGATGCGATTGAAGATGTAGGCTTCAATTTTTTCGCCGGACTTGAGCGTAATGGTGACGTCGCCGCGATAATCGAAGGCCTTTTCGAGCGCCTCACGCAGAGCTTCGTCGCTGGCGAGCTCGGGAACCCAGCCCTCAAGCTCTTGATGCTCCGCCCCCGGAGCCAGTTCCAGCGCTTCGACCTGTTCCAGCGTGTACTTCAGCACCTCGGCGGTCATGCGCGCGTCTCCTCAAGCTCGCGTTCCGGGTGCGTGATGTTCACCAGCGACGACGGTCCGTGCGGCATGGGCTCGTTGAGCAAGTTGAGCGCGTGCTGGTCGGGGTAGAGCGAGAAGCTGCCCTTGACCATGGCGAAGAAGCCTTTGAGCGAGCCGAAGCCTTCGAGCACGGCGGAAGGCTCGTAGCCGCAACTGACCATGCAGTTGGCGCACTTGGGATTGCCCGACGCCACTCCGTAGTCTTCCCATTTGGTCGAGTTCATCAGCTCGGCGAAAGTGTCGGTGTAGCCATCCTGGAGCAGGTAACAGGGCCGCTGCCAGCCGAAGATGTTGAAGGCTGGCGAACCCCACGGCGTGCACTCATAGTTGCGGTCGCCCATGAGGAACTCGAGAAAGAGCGGCGACATGTTGAATTTCCAGGTCTTCTTGCGGTTCGACAGGATGGCGCGGAAGAGCCGGCGTACGCGGGCGCGGCCCATGAAGTGTTTCTGATCGGGCGCCTTTTCATAGCTGTATCCGGGCGAAAGAACAACGCCCTCGACCCCCATCGCCATCACCTCGTCGAAGAATGCGCGTGCGTGGTTGGGGTCGGCGCCGTCAAAGAAGGTTGCGTTGGTGGTAACACGGAAGCCGCGCTTGACGGCTTCCTTGATGCCTTCGACGGCGATATCCCAGCCGCCCTCACGGCAGACGGAGAAGTCGTGCTCGTCGCGCTGGCCGTCGAGGTGCACGGAGAAGGTGAGGTACTTTGAAGGCGTGAACTCCGGCAGACGACGCTTCAATTCCAGCGCATTCGTGCAGAGGTAGACGTACTTTTTGCGCGCGACGAGGCCGTTGACGATGTCGACGATCTGCGGATGGAGCAGCGGCTCGCCGCCGGGCAGCGAGACCATGGGCGCGCCACACTCTTCGATGGCGGCAAAGCACTCCTCGGGCGTGAGCTGCTTTTTGAGAATGTGCGGCGGATATTGCACCTTGCCGCAGCCGGCGCAGGCCAGGTTGCAGCGGAAGAGCGGCTCAAGCATGAGCACAAGCGGATAGCGCTTGTTGCCCTTGAACCGGTTCTTGAGGACGTAGGTTGCCACCGTCCACATCTGGGAGATTGGAACTGCCATATTCGGGTAAACCCTCCGTGTCAGCTTCTAGCTTCTAGCCTCTAGCAAAAAAAACAAATCGAAAATCGAAAAACACTCAACAAACTGGCCAGAGCTAGCAGCTAGGGCAAGTAGCTAGTGGCTGTCCTTCCGTTCCATCGCACGCTTGTACGCGGTGAGCGCCATAAGCGGGAAGTACTGGCGGTACATGGTGTAAGCCAGATAGAAAACCTTGGGGAAGCCTGTTCCCGTGATGATGGCCTGGCGCGTCGGGCCTTCGCCCATTGACTCGTCCCAGCTTCCATCGGCGTGTTGCCGCTCGAGCAGCCAGCGCACACCCTTGGCGACAGAGTCCGAGCGATCGTCGCCCGCGGCCAGCAGGCCCAGGATCGCCCATGCGGTTTGCGAAGGCGTGCTCGGACCGATGCCGCGCGTGTCCGGGTCGTCGTAGGTGCCGCATGCTTCGCCCCAGCCACCGTCGGAATTCTGCACCATGCGAATCCACTCGGCGGCCTGCTGGATTTGCGGCTCGAGGTGGTCGACGCCGATGGCATCGAGCCCGCGCAAAACAAGAAAAGTTCCGTAAAGATAGTTGACGCCCCAGCGGCCAAACCAGCTTCCGTCCGGCTCCTGTGCGTCGAAGATGAATTTGACGGCGCGCTCGACGCGCTTATCGGCACGCGTAAAGCCGTAGACGGCCAGCATTTCCAGCATGCGCCCTGTGATATCCACGCTTGGCGGGTCGAGCATGGCGTTGTGATCCGCGAAGGGGATGTACTGGAAGATCATCTTGGTGTTGTCGCGGTCGAAGCTGCCCCAGCCGCCGTTGCGGCACTGCATGGCGAACTCCCACGCAATGGCGCGTTGCGCCACTTGGTGCTGATAGCGCTCGCGGGGATTGTCGACTTTGCTGAGCGCGAGAAGAACCTGCGCGGTGTCGTCGGTGTCGGGGTAGAACTCGTTGTTGAACTCGAAGTACCAGCCGCCGGCTTCGGTATTTGGGACTTTGACCGCCCAATCGCCCTTGTGGCGGACTTCTTTGGCCAGCATCCAGTCAACAGCCTTGATCATGTGCGGATGGGTTCGCGGCACGCCTGCTTCGCCGAGGGCGTAGACGGCCTGCGCCGTGTCCCAGACGGGACTCATGCAAGGCGTCATGCGGAAAGTGGGCTCGGGCATTTCGGGTGTGGCGGGCTGCTCAATGCCGAGCTTTTCAAATTCATCGCGGGCGCGAATCACCTGCGGATCGTCTTCGGAATAGCCGAGGCAGCGCAGCGCGATGATGGCGTTGAGCATGGCGGGATAGATGGCGCCGAGACCATCCGTCATCTCCAACCGCTCGAGCATCCACTTCTCCACGCGCTTCATCGCCAGCGTGCGCAACGGGCGCAGGTGCACCATTTCAGACCAGTGCATGAGACGGTCAAGAATGAGAAAGAAATTGCGCCAGGAGATCGGGTGTTTGCGATCGATGCGCACGCGGAGAATGGAATTCGCGCGGCCGCCCACGAACAATTCATCGATTCCCTGCTCCGGCGGGATTTTCTTGTACGGCTTTTTGGCGTACATGATGGCCAGCGGGACGAGAATGGAGCGCGACCAAGCCGAGATTTCATAAATATTGAAGTAGAACCACTTGGGAAAGAGAACGATCTCTGGCGGAATGGCGGGGACGGCGTCGTAGTCATACTCGCCCAGCGCGCACAGATACATTTTGGTGAAGGTGTTGCAAGCGGTCACGCCGCCGTGAGCCAGGACCCACTCGCGGCATTTGGCAAGGCGCGGGTCGCCGGGCCCGATGCCCATGAGCTTGGCCGCGGAGTAGCACTTGACCGAGAGCGAAATGTTGCCGGGTCCGCCGGGATAGATGCTCCAACTGCCGTCTTCGTTCTGGTAACGCATCATCTCCGCGCAGGCGCGCTTGAGCCGGCCGGGATCGCCGCTTTCGAGCAGCGTGTGCAGAAAGATGTAGTCGGCTTCGAGCATCGAGTCGGCCTCGAGCTCCCCGCACCAGTAGCCGTCGGGGTGCTGGAGCGAGAATAGGAAGTCGCGCGCGTTGGCGATCGCCGACTCCACATCGGCCAAGTCTGCGTCAATCCGGCCAAAACGTGGCCGCCCAAAACTCTCGGCCGCGAGGGACGTATTCTGCTGCTCAGGAGTCATGTTTTCTCGAAAATCCGGTGCCCTGACCGGAACACGGAAATCTGAACGAATGTTCCGGTTCATTTGCACATTTGCGTGCCGCGTGCCGGGTTGATGGACTGCCGGCTTCGTCAACGAACGGGGACAGGCTCTGCCCCGCCCGCGCTGCCAATGGCTTGCACAATCTCAGGAGGCAGGCCGAAGCGAACGTTTTCCGGCATAACCTCCACCTCTTCGACGTTCTCGAATCCGTTCTGACGCAGATAGCTCACCACGTCTTCGACCAGGATTTCCGGGGCCGAAGCGCCGGCGGTGACTGCGACGTTGGTAACGCCGGCGAGCCATTTAGGATCGATGGCCTGGGAGTTATCGATGAGATACCCGATGGTGCCGAGGTTTCGTGAAACCTCGACCAGGCGGTTGGAGTTGGAGCTGTTTGTGGAGCCGACGACAAGAACGAGGTCGGCCTTGTGGGCCACATTGCGTACGGCCACCTGGCGATTTTCGGTGGCATAACAGATGTCCTGCGAGTGAGGACCGACGATATGGGGGAACTTGATCTTGAGCGCGTGAATAATGTCGCGCGCCTCGTCGAGCGAAAGGGTGGTCTGGGTGAGATAGGCAACACGGTCGGGATTGGGCAGTTCGAGCGCCTCAACCTCGGCAACGTTTGAAACCACATGAGTTACGTCGGGCGCCTCGCCCAATGTGCCCTCAATTTCGTCGTGGTCGCGGTGGCCGATCAGCACCAGCGAGTAGCCCTCTTTCGCGAATTTTACGGCCTCAAAGTGCACTTTGGTGACAAGTGGGCAAGTGGCGTCGATGACCTTGAGATTGCGGCCTTTGCTGCGCTCGCGGACTGCGGGCGAGACGCCGTGGGCGCTGTAGATGACGCGCTGGCCGTCAGGCACGTCGTCGATTTCGTGGACAAAGATCGCGCCCTTTTCCGCTAACTCATTCACAACATATCGGTTATGGACTATTTCGCGGCGCACGTAGATGGGCGCGCCGAAGGTCTCGAGAGCGATCTTGACGATGTCGATGGCGCGGACTACTCCGGCGCAGAAGCCACGTGGTTTGAGCAGCAACACCCGCTTTTTTCCAGCGGATGCGTTGGCGGAGCCGTGATGGGGAATGGATTCGACGGCAGTAGTGGTCACATTTCTAAGTATACCAATGGGCGGGTTAAAGCGACAGGAGAGAAAAACCAGCGGAACAGGCACCCGCAACAGGAACCCAGCCCGCCAACTTGCCAACTCGGCGTAGCGGAGGCTGATTTGCTGGATATTTCCCCCTCCTGCCCAATTGAGGGCCTGCGCGCAGTGGTCATAGTAGCTCTGTATTCTGATTTGCCGGGCGGCATACTGAGTTATGAAAAAGATTCTGCTCGGCCTCGTGCTCATCTTCTGCTTCGCAGTCCCCTATGCGGCGCAGGCGCAGATCGTGGTGGTAGTTCATCACCGCCACCATCACCATCATCATCACCCCTACCTCCAACTCGGCCAGTAAGTCGGTTGAGAAACCTGTTGTCCCACCCTTGCCGCGATTGTTTCCTCTCGTAGAAACGACAAGGATGGGGCGCGGAACGCAAACCTTCGACAAGAAGCGATAAGGCTCTCCTGTCCTTCGCAGAGACGAAGTTGATGAGAGAGAGATGCAAGAGACACTACGAAGCGAATCGGCAGATCCCTTCCTCTCGGAAGGGTTGGGAATTCGCTCTAGTGGTGGTGGTTGGCCGCTTCTGTCGCTTCCCTGATCTCGTGCTTTGCCTGATCGAGCAGATCTTTTGCCTTCGCCGCATGGCCACCCATATCCCACTCGTTGGCCTGCTGCGCTGCAGTGATGCGGTCGTATGCACGGTTGATCAGGTCTTGCGCCGCCATAAGGTTGGGGTGACGGGGTCCTTGCGCGACGAGCACGCCGCTTGCAAAACAAGCCAAGCCCAAAATAGAGCTCAAAAGGAATTTGCTTCTTGTCATAGGGAAAACCTCCGGAAGCCACCATACAGACCCAGGGGAAGTGACGGCAACAAAAAAATCATGAAAATTCCGGCAGAGGCGGGCGTCGATTTTGCGCTTTATCGCACCTAAACGGTCATAAGCATATGGACCGAGGAGGTAGACCGATGGCGAAAGACAAGAAATGCGCAAATCCTGCCTGTAGTTGCGTTCCAACCGACGGGTCAAAGTACTGCAGCGCCCATTGTGAAGGAACCGCGGATAGTACCGAGGTGGTTTGCTCATGCGGTCATCCCGGCTGCAAAGGCGACGCGACAAACGTGTAGGCGGGGGAGGGGGGAATCAAAGTCTTGGAGGGGGTCGCGCTTCATGGTATCATTTAATTGAGGTTAATCAACGTTCATCAATGGCTACTGTGAATCGTCTTCCCATTACCAAGGCGCGCATCAACCTGGGCCAGATTGCCCGGCGAGCGCATAACAGCAAGGAGTACTTCATCCTGGAGA
>CAZANC010000152.1:0-8380 GCA_964486495.1 uncultured Occallatibacter sp. | reverse complement strand
GTGGCTGTTGCCGAAGTTTCCGCCTGCTTCGGATCCTGTTTCGGATCCTCGATCGGATAGATTGTCAATCGCAGCGGCAGCCGGCCGTCGGGTTCCGGCAAATGCGAACTGAAGACTACGAAAGCACTCCCGCGTTGAATTCCCGTCCGCTTCAGGCTTTCATCTCGGATCGGAGTGAGATTGCCATCGAGCACGGTTCCGCCCGACTGAGCTCGCCACGGTTTGAAATCACCGATCGGCCGCGCCAGCCGGCCCGCAGATGCGGAGCACTCAACCTTTCCCCTTTGAATCCGTCCGGCATCCTTTAAATAGTCCGAATGAAAAACCAGGTCTCTGAGGTTGCTCAGCTCCGTCTCGGAACAAGCTGGACTCGCAGAATGCTGCATCGTCTCCAGGAGAGAGCGCGCATCTGTCAACGAAGCATCATCTTGAACGGCCACTCGTTCCATGTACGTTTTGAGATGATTCTCGGCCAGCGGGATTGCGATCGCACACCCCAGCAAGAGGCCTGTCACGGCTCCAAGTACCAGCGTGGCCGTTACCGTAGCCCGAGTGGCGAGTGTGTTTTCCTGCTGTCCCTGCTGTTCCTGCATAACCACCTGGCGAACGTATTTCGCGTCCTGCAATAAGTAAGGTGTAAAGACGCTACGTTATAGAGGTACTGCGGTTTCAGCAGACCGACAATGGCGGTTTCAGGTTACGCCGAGGCCTGTCAGTACCTTGCCAATTGGTTACTCTGGTTTCAAGAAGATGGGTTTTATGATTACTCTTGTAGATTCAGCGCGTTACAGGCGTGTTTTTTATTGGATAGGCCGCGGCAATACGCCAACCAAAGCCGTTTGTCACTCAAGCTTGAGTTTCGGGCCCATGCTCCCTGGGTGAATTTGGCACAGTTTCGGAGGCCGGTGGTTCTGGGCGCAGCAAAGACCTTGGCCGGGACCCCAGCCGGGACCCCGGCCGGCTGATGGTCTGAAGCAAAAAGGCGCTCAGCTAACTCCGCTGCTCTTCGTCCGTAAAGATCTGCTCGATCGGCCTCTCGAAGAGCCGCGCCAGTTTGAACGCCAAGGGCAAACTTGGGTCGAACTTCCCCGTTTCGATGGCATTGACGGATTGCCGCGACACCTCCAGCCGCTGGGCCAGATCTCCCTGCGACCAGTCCCTCTCCGCGCGCAGCACCTTCAGGAGGTTTTTCATTTATACCTCCGTTTCACCACCGGCATGGCGATGGCAACGAAGAGCCAGAAGATGGGGTAAACATAAACGAGGTTGAGGTGCGGAACCTGGAGAAAGTCCTCCAGGTATCCCCAGACCGTTGTCGTCGCCAGAGTGCCGCCGATGCCCCAAAGCAGATACTGCACATGCAGCGCCCGTTGGAACTCATCCTTCTCTTCCTCGAGGTACTGCCCCACCGCAACGAGCGCCCACAGAATGGGTAGTGCCGGCAAAACAGCCACGAAATAGGCCACGACTCCGTGCAGGTGCAGGAGGCGAAAAGATGCAGCGGCAATGAAAGCGAAGAGCACAACAAGAGCGCCGCTGGCATAGCAGCGCAGCTTGAAACGTCGCATCGCCTGATTTCCTGTTGAGTGATCCATGGTTGGTCTCCTTTACATAATGACAAGGAAACATTACAACTAATTGCGGAAGCTGTCAAGTGTCGTTGACAGTTTTTGTTTAGTTATTTCCAAGTCTCTGAAAACACGGGGCATTTCACTGCGGCGGAACTCCGAGGCGCTCACTCCGCGGCCGCCCCGGCTCGCTGACTTGCCGGCCCGCCTTCCAGTCGCCAGCCATGCACTATCCTGAATCCATGGGCTTCCAGGATTTTTTAGGCAACGCTGCCACGGTTACGCACCTGCGCGAGAGCGTGCGTTCGGGCCGGTTTCCCCACTCGATGATCCTGGCCGGCCCGCGCGGCGCCGGTAAATACACGCTATCGCTGATGCTGGCGCAGGCAGTCAACTGCCTCAAGCCCACCGAATCCGACGGCCTGCCCGACTTCTGCGGCGTTTGCTCGAACTGTGTCCGCATCGCCGCGTCAGCGAACCTTGAAACGCTGGTGGAAGAAGCCGTAGCGGCCCGCGACGACCTGCGCGAAACCGACAAGCGCGAGACGCGCGTCCTCATCCAGACGCACCCTGACGTGCTGGTGATTCCGCCCGACCCGCCGCAGCTCATGATCAAGCTTGGCCAGGTTCGCCAGGCCATTCATGTGGCCTTCTACAGGCCGCCCGCCGAAGCCCGGCGTGCTTTCACCATCTTCACTTCTTCGGCATTCATGAAAGAAGCGGCAAACAGCCTGCTCAAGCTTCTCGAGGAGCCGCCTGACCACACCTCGCTGATATTGCTGACAGAGAATCCGCAGGAGCTACTGCCGACTATCCGTTCCCGCGCCGTGATTCATCGTCTCGGCGCGCTGCCGGCTTCCGATCTGGAAACCCTGCTTGCCCGTCGACGCCCCGAGCTCAAACCACAGGACCGGTCTCTTGTCGCCCGTTTGGCCATGGGCGCAGTCGGGCGCGCGCTCTCGCTCGATCTCGGCATCTACCTCGCCAGCCGCGAAGACGCGCTGGTTATTCTGCGCACGGCAATTCGTGAACCGGACTATTCCGCTCTCTTCCATGCCACCGAGAGTTACCGCGCCGGCGCCGACGGCCAGGAGAAGACCGTCAACCTGCTCCGCGCCCTTTCGAGCCTCATCGAAGACCTGCTGCTCATGGTGGCCGGCACCCCATTGCTGATCCGAAACATCGACCTCGCCACCGAGCTAAACCGCCTGTCTGAAGGGCTGACGGTCGACTGGATCGACTCCGCCGCCCGAGCACTGGTACAGGTGGAACAGGGCATGCGCCGCAACCTGCTGCGCTCGCTCTCGCTCGACGCCATGGCCGTGGGCCTCGCGGCAGGCAACGCCCTCTGATTCCTTTTCGCTGCCCGCCGTCCACCGGTCAATGTCCGCTGTTCACTCTCATCTGTTCGCTGCCGGATGCCGCCACGCTTGACGCTGTGCACAAATGGCCGCAGAATGAAAGAGCAACCCCCAATCGGACGCAGGCATCTTCTCAATACGAGTACTCCCATTCGAGCTGAGAAGCGCCGGGACACGCAGTTCCCGTCAATGCTGAGATGCCTTTTGCTTGACTTGGTTTCAAGGCTGGAACCCCTGGACTTTTTTGAAATTGCGGCCAGAGCCGCATCTGTAAACGGTTAAGTCGAATATCCCTTGTTCCAGAGCGTTTTCGATTCACGTATTCCAGTCTGGAGATCGTGCGAGGCAGCTTTCTCCTGATGAAAAAGCCACTTGGCATCCGGCTTTCAGTAAGGACCGGAATCGAAAATGCTGTAGCGGCGCCTGTCGTTTTTGCGTATCGGATTTCATTTCTTGCGGAGGGTTCTTCCCCATGAGCATGCCATCGATTCTCCCCGTATCGAGTGTGGTCGAACCCGGTCAAGCTCCGGCGCGCAGGAGAAAGAACGTCGCCACCCCGCTTCCCTTCCGTTTTCCGGCGCAAACCGCGGAAAGGGACGCGCCCAATCGTCACGCTGAACTGTTCTATCTGCAGAAACAGATTCAGTCGCAGACGCCGATGGTGATTGTGCTCGAAGATGGGGAGCGCGTGGATGGCTGCATCGAGTGGTACGATCGCAACTCGCTCAAGGTTCGCGGCCGCAACAAAACACTCGTCTACAAATCCGCCATCAAGTACATGTACAAGCTCGGGGACAACGGGTAGGACAGAGATCAGAGATCAGAGAGCAGAGATCAGAGAGCAGAGAACAGAGATCAGAGAACAGAGATCGGTCGCCCGTCGCTCTCCGCCCCAATGAATGAGCCTTCCGTGTTCCTTTTTCCCTGCTGGCTACTCTCTACTCCCTGCCTTTATGAGCCTGTCACGAATTGCTGCGCCAATTCCCTCCGCCGGCGGCAGCGGACACAGAATCACCGTGCATCCCGCAGCGTCGAGCGCGCGCAGCCCGGCGTATAGCTCTCGCGCCATCGTCTCCGGCGCATCCCAACTGCCCCATGGATAAATCTGCGCCGCCGCGATTTGTTGCGCCGCCATAAGGTCTGTTGACGGCTTGATCCCTTCGGGCAACATTACGCCAAGCCGTTCGCCTCGCTCACTGCGGGCCGCTGCGGCCAGGCGCACGCCCAAATCGCCGATCGACGCCTCGATCAGCACAAGCCGCGCGCGCGGCGCGTAGTGCTTCAATCCCACGCCGGGCGAGGGCAGCGCGGCGACAGGCGAATCGGGCGGAGTCTCTCGCAACGGCTCGCCGCTCTGGAACATCTCCACTGGCCCCGCGACCTCCCGGAGTTGCTCCGCTGTCACTGCGCCCGGCCTGTAAATCATCATCGGGCTGGCCGATGGATCGAGCACCGTCGACTCCACGCCGCGCAGCGTCGGTCCCGCGTCGAGCACTGCATCGATGCGCCCATCGAGATCGTCGAGCACATGATCGGCCGTGGTCGGGCTGACGTGGCCGAAGCGATTGGCGCTGGGCGCGGCGACCGGAACTCCAGCGCGCCGGATCAGCTCAAGCGCCACCGGGTGCGCGGGCATGCGCAATCCCACAAGCGGCCGGCCCGCCGTCACCGCGTCGGGCACGGCGCGCGTCCGCTTCAGCAGCAGCGTCAGCGGTCCCGGCCAGAATGCGGCCATGAGCTTGCGCGCTGCGCCGGGAACTTCTTCGACCAAGCCCGTGAGCATTTCCTGCGACGCGACATGCACAATGACCGGGTCCCAGGCCGGCCTGGACTTCGCCGCGAAGATCCGCTCGACGGCGGCCGGGTCCAGCGCATTCGCTCCGAGGCCGTAGACCGTCTCCGTTGGCAGCGCGACCAGTCCGCCGCCACGCAGAATCGCAGCCGCGCGGTCCAGCGTCTCGTCCGCTCCGAAATTGTTCGCGTCAACTTTGAGCCGAAGCGTCTTCACCTTTCTATTGTCGCCTCTGCCTGCGCGCCTCCGCCACCTTCCGGCAAGTGCAATGCTTTGCGGTTCGCAACGTATTCCGTTCCCTTGCATCACGGGCCGGCTGTATAGTGAATCCTCACCCGAGTGAACTCCGCGCCTGCATTCTCTATGAACGCATCGACGCCGGCCAGAGACTCCCGAGGAGGTTCCATGGCTCCTGTTTCCCCCGCTGGCCCGGAACTCCGGCCCAACGCGTACCCTGCCCAGCGCCTGAGGTGGGGCCGCATCATTACGATACTGCTCGGCCTGGTCCTGGTAGTGTGGGGCGGCATCGGCGCATGGAGCTTCGTGCGCGCGAGCCGCGCCATCGGCGGCCTCAGCAGCGCGAATGCGGATGTCCGGTCGCAGGCGGCCACGGAGCTGGGCGCACTGAAAAGCTCGCGCGCCGTGCCGCCCTTGATTGCGGCGCTCAGCGATGGGGATTCCGCGGTTCGCATCAGCGCGGCGACGGCACTGGGTGAGATCGGCGATCCGCGCGCGCTGCAGCCGCTCCTGACTATGTTGAAAACCGATCGCGACAATGATGGCAACGTCGATGAGTGCCATGCCGCCGCCAAGGCGCTGGGCGCCCTGGGCAAGCCCGCTCTCGATCCCCTGTTGGCGGCTCTCCAGGACAAGGATCCGGAGGGATACGCCGCAGAAGGCCTTGAACGCATGGGTGCGCCGGCTGTAAATGCAGTGGCTGCCTTGCTGCAAAACCAGAATGCCGATGTTGCCACCGAGGCGGCGTTGATCCTGGGCGAGATCAAAGACCGCAGCGCGGCGCCGCCCCTTCTGGCCGCGTTAAGCACCGGGAACAGCAGCCTTCGCTATTCCGTGGTTTACGCGCTGGGTGAGATCAAGGATGCGAGCGCGGTCGCTCCCGTCGCCGCGGTGCTCAAGGGCGACCCCGAGGCCGAAAACCGCCGAGGCGCGGCCGATGCTTTGGGTATGATCGGCGATGCCGGGGCGATTGAACCGCTGATTGCCGCGACCGTGGATACCGACTCCACGGTGCGGCGCATGGCGGCAGGGGCATTGGGCCGGATCAACAATCCGCGGGCCGCGAATTTTCTGATCGATGCCTTCCGCAGGCGCAACTGGGACGTCATCGTTGGCGCATGCGAGTTCTTCATCAGCCGCGGGGAGGCTGGCACGGAGGATACGCTGATCGAGGCCCTCAAACAATCCGGCGACGAGGGCATGGCAGAAGCAATGTTGAACAGCGGCAATGACAAGCTGCATGACGCGGCGGCGGACTGGGCCGGCAACAACAACTACGAAATCCAATTCCAGCCCGGCGCGGGATCTGCAACCTGGGGGAAGAATCCGTAGGCGCCATCGCAGGGCGCTCCGCCGCAGTCGCGCCTCAGTCCCGCGTCCATGCTTCAGTGTTTGCCTGTGCCGTCGTATACTCACTGCAACCTATGGCCCTCGAAACCGAGATCAAATTTTGCGTGGACGATCTGGCCGCGCTGGCCTCGCGGCTCGACTCCGCAGGTTTTCGCCTGGAAACTCCGCGCAGCTTCGAGAGCAACATCCTCTACGACACGCCCGATCGCCGAATGCGCGCCCGCACTGAGATTCTGCGTATCCGCAGCTACGCTGGCCGATGGACGCTCACGCACAAGCGCCTGCCGGGCGCAGGCGTCGCGGCTGAAGATCGCCACAAGCATCGCGTCGAAACCGAGACCTCGATCACGCACGGGGCCGCGCTGGCCGAATTTTTTCTTAGTCTTGGATTAGTCGCGGCGTTTCGTTATGAGAAGTGGCGCACCGAGTGGACCGACGGCGAGGGCCACTGCGTCATCGACGAAACACCCATTGGCAACTACGCGGAACTCGAAGGGTCACCCGCATGGATCGACCGCACAGCGCTTCGTCTTGGCATTCATCCCGCAGATTACATCACCCTCAGTTACGGCCGGCTCTTCGAACAGTGGCGCATGCATCACCGCAGCGCCGCCGATGACCTCACCTTTGCCGCCGTCGCCGCGTCATCGCGATAGCGTGCCGTCCACTTTCACGCGCCCTCATCAGCGTCTCTTAATTACCTGCAGAGATCAGGACGCCCTCATGCGCGCGCGGCTTATGCCGATAGGTCTCACAAGCGGCTCTTAACCGTACTCGGCCAGAGCTTGCACAAGAACCTAATGAATTTGGGCCTTCGAGGTCCACATGTCCACTTTCTTCGAGATTCCGGAAAGCGAAAGTTCGCTGCGATTCGATCTTCCTGACTCGGTCGGCCTGCCCAAGGTTTCGATCGCGATCGTCGATCCAGATCGGGAGCGAAGCAAGGCAGTCGCTCGAGCTATGGCATTGGCGAGAACCGGCACGGTCCGCATCGTGCCCGGCTATCTTCCCACGGTCCAGGATGCGCCGTGGCTCACCGAGCAGGGATTCGACATGATTCTTATCGGCCTGGACAGCACTCCCGGCGACGCGCTGCGCACCGTGGAGAGCCTCTGCGCTCTGAGCCAGGCCCCAGTCGTCGTGTACTCGCAACGCTCCAGCCAGGATTTGCTGCTGCAGGCCATGCGCTGCGGCGCGCGCGAGTTCCTCACCTTTCCCTTCGCTCCCGGCGCGGCAGAGGAGGCAGTTGCGCGAGTCGCTGCACGCATCCAGGCAACTCCAACTCCCAAAAAGACGGCAGGAAAAATCCTCGCCTTTGTGGGCGCAAAAGGAGGAGCCGGGGTAACCACCGTCGCGTGCAACTACGCGGTGGATCTCGCGCAGGACCCGAAAAAAAATACTCTTCTGATCGACTTCGACCTTCCTCTCGGCGACGCGGCACTCGATCTGGGATTGAACTCGGAATACTCAACCGCCGACGCCTTGCGCGAGGCTGAGCGTCTCGACTTCGCTTTTCTCTCTCGTTTGATCGTCCGCCACAGCTCGGGCCTCTCTCTCCTCGCGGCTCCGGGACGGTTTCCTCACATTCCCATCGATAATGTTGCCGCCAACAAGCTGCTGACGGTGGCCTGTAACAGCTTCGATTACGTGGTGATTGATGCCGGCTCCCGCCTGGATTGGACGCGGACGCATCTCTTCGATCTCGCATCGCGCATCTACCTGGTCACGCAGATAGGCGTTCCGGAACTGCGCAATGCCAATCGCATGATCACCGGCTCCATTCCGGCCTACGGCACCAAGCTTGAAATCGTGCTCAATCGCTATGCCCCAAAATCCATGGGCATCGACGACGGCGCTATCGAAAGCGCGCTGACCATGGCGCCGCAGTGGCGCATTCCCAACGACTACCTCGCCGTGCGAGAGATGCAGAACCGAGCCGAACCGCTGGCCCTCGCCGACTCACCCATCGCGCGCGTGATTCGCAAAATGGCCAGGGAAATCTCCGGCCTGCCCAAGGAAGGAAAAAAGAAGAGCCTGCTGGGGCTCTTCGGTTAGAACATTCGCCCGTTTTG